>JAHDDN010000022.1 GCA_020629335.1 Chitinophagales bacterium
GACTGATCTGTGTTCCCATCACCCAACAAAGGGCTAAAGAACTCGAATTAGACCTAATGGTACCTAGTAATTCGGCTGCCTACGAGACCCCTTTTACGGTCTCTGTAGATCTAATCGCTGAGGATACCTCCACAGGTATTTCTGCCTCCGATAGAGCGAAAACCATCCAAGCAATGATTAATCCTGATACTAGGCCCAACCAATTAGGCCGCCCAGGACATATCTTTCCTTTAAGGGCCAGAGATGGTGGCGTTTTACGCCGTGCAGGACATACAGAAGCTACCATAGATTTAGCTCGATTAGCAGGCATGTACCCTGCAGGTGTACTCATCGAAATTATGAATGAAGACGGCTCTATGGCTCGTCTTCCAGACCTCAGAATCATAGCCGATAAATTTCACCTCAAATTAATCTCGATAGAGGATCTTATCTCTTATAGATTAGCCAAAGAAATACTCGTAAAACGTGAAGTAGCTATCAATATGCCCACCGCTTATGGGGATTTTGAATTGGTTGCCTTCACCGACACTAGTACGGATGAACAGCACTTAGCCTTAATAAAAGGCTCCTGGACCAAAGACGAAGCAGTGATGGTAAGAGTGCATTCTTCTTGCCTCACAGGCGATATCTTAGGCTCCATGCGTTGCGACTGCGGCGATCAATTACACGAAGCTATGAAGATGGTACAAGCTGAAGGTAAAGGAGTGATCTTATACATGAATCAAGAAGGACGTGGCATCGGTCTACTTAATAAACTCAAAGCCTATAAACTGCAAGAGGAAGGCCAAGACACCGTGGAGGCTAATATCAGCTTAGGCTTCCAAAAAGATCAAAGAGATTACGGTATTGGCGCACAAATTCTACGAGAATTAGGCATCAGCAAACTCAAATTGCTCACCAATAATCCTAAGAAAAGAATCGGCTTAATCGGTTATGGCTTGGAAATCGTAGAAAATCTCCCAATAGAAATCAAGCCTAATAAACACAACGAATTTTATCTGCGTACCAAAAGAGATAAATTAGGACACGAAATCCTAAAAGACAACAAATAAATTTTAACTGATTAAGGCTTTTAACTGAAAAACTGATTAAGCGAAATAATACTAGATTTCGCTTAATCAGTTTTTTTTTGTAAATATTTCATCATTAATCAGGGGCTTCCCATGCGTTGATATAATCAAGTACACGGCCAATAAAATCCATCATTTATAATTCATCTTTCATCATTCGCCGAAGGCGCATGGTCGGGCTATCCGCTCTTATGTGGCTATTCGTCTGCTACTCTGCTAAGTGCTGCTTGTCTGCCCTGCGGGCCAGCCATCGCATCACTAAGCGCCGTAAGCAGCCTCATAGACGCCACATACCGCTGCTATCCCTAAGCCAAAACCAAACAATGAAAGAAGAACTATAAACTTTCAATGATTGATCTACTGAGGCCAGTTGTTTTTATGATTAGCTCAATATCAATATTATTCGCTTTCATATTTTTAGCAATCTCTAAAGTTTTTTCTTCTCGACCTTCTTCTCGACCTTCTTCTCGACCTTCTTCTCGACCTTCTTCTCGCCCCTCTTCTCGCCCCTCTTCTCGACCTTCTTCTCTTGAGGTATCAACTACATTTTTTAAGTCCCTATAATATTTCAAACTTTCTTCGTAAAGGCCTCTTTCTGCCTTACTAAACTTGGCTATTTCAGCAGCCTCAAAAAGTTTTTTAAAAACCTTATCTTGTAAAGCTTTTGGCCTATCTTGTAATATGGCTAAGTGACGTAATACAAATAACCATTTTTCAAATCGCGAATTTAATTCTCGTTCTCCTTTATTAAATTTAGGTAATTCTATATAGATATAAGTTAGTTTATCATAAAATACTTCACAATTCTGATCTTTTAATTTTACTGTGTGTATAAACTCTTCTTCTTTAGTATGATCATCAAAAATAAAATCAAGTATACCAATTGTGAATACGTCCGTTAATCTATAATCCCAATCTCCTCTTTTGGCTTGTTCTTGTATTGGAAAACTAGAATAGTAAACACTTCTATCTTTAAAGTAATTTTGCTTCGCTTTTTGAATTTCTACAATAAATTTCTCTCCTTTCTTACTCTCACAATACAAATCAAATATGGCTTTTCTATCTAATTGAGTACTCCCTAAATGTTCATTTTTAGTGTAAGTTAAATCCTTAATCGTCTTTTCTTCAGGTAACAATTGATTCAAAAAATCTATTAACAAATCCTTATTGGGTTCTGTACCAAATAATTTTTTGAAGCCAAAATCTGTAAGTGGATTAATATATTTTTCTTTGTTTCCCATTAAGCAGGTATTTAGTCAATTACAAAGATAAAGCATTTTGATTACTTAACAAACGCTACAATCTTCCAAACGTTCCAAAGTTCTCAACGTTGAAACGTTAATCAGTTTACCAGTTAATCAGTTCCCCCTTAAACGCCTGCTGCAACAAACAATTAAACAAATCCTCCGCCTTCACTAAACTCTCCTGCGCCTGCAACTTCTGCGCCTCTATCGATTGCACTCGATTGGCGAATTGGGTTTGGAGGTATATTGAAGGTAGAGGTATAATTAGGTTTCTTAACTTTACTTTTGATATATTTAGCATAGAACCACTAGTCCCTGTTGCAACTTTTCTTAAATTATGTCTAAAACCATCATGTGATAGCAAAAATTTAACATAATAGTTCTTAAGTAAGTTGTTTTTCAAATGCAATTTCCATAATTTATCAGGTAAAAATAAGTTATCATAATCCTTATCTACAATTGCTACTGCTCCTACCATTTCCCTAGTATTAGCACGTGAAAATAACAAGTCTCCTTGTTTAGGTTTTATTAGACCTTTTATCGAAGGGTCAACATTAACAACTTTGTATTCTTCAGATAAAAAAACTCCAGAAGTTACAGCACTTATTTTTAAAACGCCTAACTCATTGTCTTTCATTTTTCTTACCTCGCCACCTAAGCTAATTCCTCCTATAATATCATCAACACAATTTTGAAATTTAACTTTCTCCCACCCCTTAGGATTAATAACAGGGTCCCCAAACATATCCAAAAACAGACTTTGGGTCAACTCATCATATTTAACGATGAGGGCTTTCGTTTTTTGGCGGTAGTCATCGGCTGCATCCAAGATGGCAGCGATCTTTTTTTGTTGGGGTAATGGGGGGAGGAGGATTTTGAATTTTTTAACATTAGATGCAGATAAATTGGGTTGAGAGGAGCCATTATCAGACTTTTCTATGAGTCTTTTTACCTTGTTACTTTTTAAGTAATTATTCAAATAATTTACATCAAGACTCTCCTTTACCCTCAAAATAACCAATGAAGAAGCTATTGCTCCCTTAGTACCTTCTGAGTTTAAGGCATGTTTTCCTAATGATCCTCTTAAACAGAAAAGAATATCATTATGTTGAAGTTTCCCTCCTCTAATTAAATTATATTTATCTTCTGATATAAAATTAAGTCCATCTTTTTTTATTTTGTAATTATCAAGATTACCAGCATTTATGAAAGGGATACCTTCTTCTATAAATGCTGAGCGAGACGGGTAATTCTTACCTCTGTCACCATTTTCAAATTGACAAACACTTCCTAATTCAACTTCTTTAATCATCCCAACATTTATTTTAAAGCAAAAATTGCTGCTGTTTATTTATTCATTTATAGGGTTAGTTCTAACTTTCCAAACGTTCCAACTTTTTCAACGTTCTTACCTTCCCAACATTTATTTTAAAGCAAAAATTGCTGCTGTTTATTTATTCATTTATAGGGTTAGTTCTAACTTTCCAAACGTTCCAACTTTTTCAACGTTCTTACCTTCCCAACATTTATTTTAAAGCAAAAATTGCTGCTGTTTATTTATTTTTTTAGCTTATTTGCTCCGATTTTTCCACCCCCGCCTTCGGCACCCCCGCCAGCGGGGGACAGCTTTTTAAATGCTTATGACTAATTCCGAATTCTTAGCAATTTACTATACCCCGCTGGCGGGGTCAATCCGAAGGATTGGGGGTGGATATACCCCGCTTTTGCGCATTCAAACACACTGCCCCATCTTCCTATTTCCTCCTACTAATTGATAGGCTTACAATTTAGGCATTTTTTTGATAAGAGGCTTATATTGCATCTTCTATTTACGACAGGAACCGTACAGATTAAGTGTACTTAGGCATAAGAGGTTTAAAATATCATTAAGTAGTTGCGGCCTGGCGTGTTAATTTAGTACTAAAAACAAACATAAAACTTTAAATGATTTTAATAATTCATGCGTAAACCAGCACAATTTTAATCTAATTTTTTAATTCTATTTTCATCTTTTTTTAGACTAATTGAGTTTAAAAGTTTAATTGACTATTATCCCACTTACTCCCTTACCAATCTAAATCCAATAATAGCCCCACTGTGATAGCTATAGTTATTGCTTCTATTCTTGACCCGATTCTTTACTGCTCTATCAAACCAACAACCTCCACGATGTACCCTAAAATCCCAGCGTTGATCAATGCTTTGATTGCAGGGGTTTTTGGCTCCTTCGCTTTTTTCATAAAAGGACGAGCTGTAGACATCTTCTACCCATTCGCTTACATTGCCTGATAAATCATAGATACCCAGTGTGTTCGGTTCATAACTACCGACGGGCTTGGTGAGTAAATCCTTATTATTGAAGTTGGCACAGCGAGAGAGCTGCTTTTCATCATTGGTGCCAGCCCATTCTATGGCTTCTCCCCTATCAGTGGCTGCGAATTCCCACTCTGCTTCAGTGGGTAGGCGATATTTTTCGCCTGTCGTCTCGCTTTTCCATTGACAAAAGGCTTGCGCATCCTCCCAACTAACATGTAAGACAGGGTGATTATCTTCCTTTTTATCTCTGGGAATTCCATTTGCATCACATTGCCAATTGATATTGCCTTTTTTATTCCAAGTACAGCCTGTCCATTTGAGGGATTCGCTTCTTTGTTCTGCACTGGTTTCATACTTAGTGCTATTCACAAATTCCCTAAACTCAGCGACTGTTACTTCATATTTAGCGATATAGAAGCCATCTAGATGGACGGTATGAACGGGCTTTTCATCTACTTGTCCATTTTCGCTTCCCATCTCAAATTGACCACCTTCTACCCAGATGAAGTCGTCTGGGGAACTTTGGGCGAGAAGGGTAATAGAAAAAATGAGTAGGATGATTGGGATAGATAGTTTTTTCATACTGGCAAGTATACAAAATTATTTTTGAATTAATTGCTTATATTTGGGATCGTACTCAATACTCAATGCCCACTACCCAATACCAAGAAAAATGCGCAAGGGATAGAAGCGGTATGAGGCGTGATGAAGTGGCTTACGAAGCTTAGGCTCACGCAGGCTGGCCCGCAGGGCAGACAAGTGCGCCTTAGCGTAGTAGCTACTGAATAGCCTCATAAGAGCGGATAGCCCGACCCTGCGCCTTGGGCGAATGATAAATGCGTAATGATGAATGATAAATTGGCTCGTGCTGCGCACTCGCATTTGCGATAGCAGGGTTGCGCCCAAATATTAATTACAAATTGATTTTGTATTGGGATTAAGGCTATTATAAAAATAGATGTAGGGTGCGGACCTATGTGTCCGCCCTAAAAAATAGCTGTAGGGTGCGGACCTATGTGTCCGCCCTAAAAAATAGCTGTAGGGTGCGGACCTATGTGTCCGCCCTCTCGCCCATTGGTAAATACAAACATTATAAAATGTCAGATAAAAAGCGAAAGGTAAAGGCTCAGGGGCCGATCCAATTTACAGGAATAAAGTTAGAGCCTGCGAAGGAATATGCTGCTGGATTGAAAGCGGTGAATGTGTCTATTAATCATGTGCGTTTAGAAGCGGGGACTTTTAGAGGATTAAAGGTGCTCAATAAAATGAATCAGCAGCGAGGAATTGACTGTCCTGGATGTGCTTGGCCTGATCCTGAGGAGGATCGTTCTGTGATTGGTGAATATTGTGAGAATGGCGCAAAGGCGATAGCGGAAGAAACGACTTTAAAGCGAGTGACGCCAGATTTCTTTGCGAAGCATTCTGTAGAACATCTTTCAGAATGGTCTGATTATCAATTAGGTAAGAGTGGCAGACTGACTCACCCAATGGTTTTAAAAGAAGATAGCAGCCATTATGAACCGATTAGTTGGGAGGCTGCTTTTGAGATGATTGGAAATGAACTTAGACGTTTAAACGATGCCGATGAATCTATTTTTTATACCTCAGGAAGAACGAGTAATGAGGCGGCCTATTTGTATCAATTATTTGCTCGGCACTTTGGAACTAACAACTTGCCTGACTGCTCCAATATGTGTCATGAGTCCAGCGGAAAAGCTTTATCAGAGACCGTAGGAATTGGAAAGGGTTCTGTCAAATTAGATGATTTTTATAAAACAGAATTGGTGGTTGTCATTGGTCAAAATCCTGGCACTAATCATCCGAGAATGCTTTCGGCCTTGCAGAAATCGAAACACAATGGGGCAAAAATCATGACTATCAATCCGCTGAAAGAGGCGGGTATGGTTCGCTTTAAAAATCCACAAGAGGCATCTGGCATTATCGGTAAAGGGACTAAATTGACTGATATTTTTATACCTGTTAGAGTGAATGGAGACGTCGCTTTTTTGAAGGGAGTGATGAAGCTGATGTTGGAAGAAGAAGAACGCTATCCGAATACGGTTTTTAATCATGCTTTTATCCAAGAAAAAACGGCAGGATTTGATGCCTTTTTAGAAGACTTGAAGAAGGTTGATTTAACAGAATGTGTAGAACAAAGTGGCGTTAGTTTGGCGCATTTTAAACAAGCAGCTCAAGCATTTATAGATCATGAAAAAATCATCATTTGCTGGGCAATGGGCTTAACACAGCACGAAAATGGGGTCGCTAATATTCAGGAAGTAGTCAATCTACTATTGCTCAAAGGGAGCATTGGAAAGGAGGGCGCTGGTACTTGTCCTGTAAGAGGACATAGTAATGTGCAAGGAGATCGGACAATGGGAATTTGGGAAGTACCTAAGCCTGTATTCATGGATAATTTGGAGCGTGAATTTGGATTTGTCGCTCCAAGAAAGACGGGTTTTAATACAGTAGAGGCTATCAAAGCGATGCATGAAGGACAAGCAAAAGTATTTATTGCGATGGGTGGAAATTTTATTTCGGCTACACCTGACACCGAATATACGGCCTCCGCTATCCAAAATTGTGAATTAACGGTGCAAGTTTCCACAAAATTAAACCGAAGTCATGTGGTTACTGGAAAAAAAGCCTTAATTTTACCTTGCTTAGGACGAACAGAGATAGACCGTCAAAAAAGCGGACCTCAATTTGTTAGCGTAGAAAACTCAATGGGACAAGTACATAGTTCGGAAGGAATATTGGAACCAGCTTCTGAACAGCTAAAGAGCGAGCCAGCTATTATTGCAGAAATGGCCACTCATTGTTTGAAAGATCAATCTAAATTGGATTGGATGGCATTGGTTGATAATTATGATTTGATTCGAACGCATATCCAAAATACGATCGCTGGTTTTGATGATTATAATGTTAGAGTGCGTACTCCTAATGGTTTTTACCTACCTAATGGTGCAAGAGAGGGACAATTTAATACGCCAAATGGTAAAGCCAATTTCACTGTTCACCCACTACCTAAGCACGATTTAGCCGAAGATGAGTTCATTATGATGACTATCAGAAGCCACGATCAATACAATACTACCATTTATGGCTTAAATGATCGTTATAGAGGCATTTTTAATGAAAGAAGGGTCATTTTGATGAATGAAAATGATATGAAAAGCCTTGAATTGTCTAAATTAGATAAGGTCAATTTGACAAGTTATTTTAATGGAAAAAGCCGTGTCGCAGAATGCTTTTTAGTTATTCCCTACGATATTCCGCTTAGATGTACAGCGACTTACTTTCCAGAAGCCAATGTATTGGTGCCTATCGATAGTGTTGCAAAAAAGAGTCATACACCCACATCTAAGTACGTAAAAATCAAAATTTCAAAGTGGAGTGCATAATATTCTCCAACTTTTTTTAATACTAACCACCACCAAGCCATTAAATAATTTTTGTTATAAAATTAATTACTAAGGACTAATATAGTTGCTTTTAGTTGATTTATACGTTTCGCATAGCAGCCAAGAAATGAATCGTTTTCATTACAATCAGAAGCTATACGATATTGTGATCAGACTACTAGTTTGGCACTATTTATGACTTTATATTATTGATAACAAACAGTTAATATTTTAAACTATTATACCAGACTTGGAATACATAAGAAAATATAGATTACAGGTATTTCTAATATCCATTATCTTATTTCTCCTATCATATGTTATTCATTTCTATACAAACAGGCCAATAAAGCTCTCTAGTGCAGTAAAGACTTTATCCGTCGGCTTATCTGATATGGAACAGGATTATTATGAATTGACAGAGGAGAAGAGTATAATGAGAGTCCTTGTCGATGGTACATATAGTGATAAAGTATTAAATTTATTACAAGATAAGCCTTATAGTATATTGGTTTATGTGGATGATGATCTAGTCTTTTGGAATAAGAAAGAAATCAGTATTCCTAAATCATCTATGGCTTCTCTCCCACCTGGATTAAGTTATGATGTACTCAAGAATGGGTATTATCAGATATTAAAAATGCCTATCGTTAATGTTGACAGTGATTCAGAGCTGTATATTGTTGGTCTTCAACTCATCCAAAACATTTACGATTACGAGAATAAATACCTGACCAATCAACTCAATGATTACTTATCCCTGCCACAAGGCATCAAGTTTTCTACTGAAGATAATAATGAAACCGAACCCATCCTTAGGGATGATGAACGAAATAGTGTTTTTGTCACCTATGATCAAGTGGCTAAAACACGGCCAAATCGCTATGCAGTTGGCTTAAGTTTAGTGAGTGTTTTTCTATGGTTAGTGCTGCTTACCAGCTTTGCCATTGAAATTGCAGGTACTCGAAATAAGTGGATGGGATTCTTATTTTTAACTGTCACTTTCTGTATAGTCAGGGCGATGCTAATGATCTTTAATATCCCTCCCAATCTAAGTGATTACCCCTTATTCACCCCCGATACAAATGTAGCCTTTGTGCTAGGTCGCTCCTTAGGGGATATATTCTTCAATGCTATTTGGATATTCTGGTTGAGCATGTTCTTCAGAACGGTTCCCAATGCCGCCTTCATTAAAAATTTAAATAAAAATCAGAAGATATTAACGCATACAGCCATTATATTTGCTCATACAGCATTTACGGCTTTAATCATTATTTTCCTCAAGTACCTAATCATTGATCTTCAAAATAGTGTCAATATTGGAGAAATAGTCGACCTAAGTAATTCCTCACTATTAACGCTACTTATCATTGGTTTGCTGATGACCAGCTATTTCTTTATAGGTCAAAAAATCGCTGAACTCCTTTATAAATTCAGGCTTAAGAATATTGAAAGAACCTTCAGTATCTTATTTGCCTTGATCCCTTTTGTCATCTGGCTCAATTACTTTAATTATAGCTGGATAGAATTTTTAGTCATCCCAATTTTACTAATATTCTTATTCGGACGAAAGCAGTTTATGGTGACCCATTATGAGCAGCTAAAATTAGGCAATATCACCTCTTGGTTGATTTTCTACGCCTTATTTGCCAGTATTTTCATTGGTAGCTATGAGTTTTACAAGGAAAAACAAAAAATGGTTCGCTTTGCAGAAAACTTAGCGATTGAGAAAGATATTTATACGGAATTCCTTTTTGAGGATGTCTCTCTAAAAATAACCAAAGATAAAACTTTAGCGCACTCCTTTGAAAATCCTTTTTTACCCAAAGCGGAGCTGGTTCAAAGGATTAAAAGATACTTTGGTAGCTACTTCACCAAGTACGATATCAGAGTCATTCCATTTCATTTTAAAGGACAATCTCTAACAGGCAAAATTCCTGCGGATAATACGCTGGATTATTATGAAGCAAAAATAAGACAAGGAATAGGCACTAAGAGTAGTTACCTCTACTTGATCAATAATTCACTAGGTGCTAGTTTTTATCTAGCCAAAGTCGGAATTTTCAATGATGAAAGCCCATTGCCTATCGGGTTCCTGATCATTGAAATGGTCCCAAAAAGTGATAAGCAATTAAATGTGTATCCTGAACTAGTAATTGAAGATAAATACCGTAAAGAAATCAACTTTGAAGATTATGATTACGGAGTTTATAGAGAAGATACACTAAGAGTCAATAAAGGCAAATTCCATTATGACTTCTTATTGAAAGAATCTTACTTCTTAAATCTTACTGATAATTTCCTTATGCAAAATGATTTCTATCATTATGCCTATAAAGGAGAAAACCAAAAGACAATAGTCGTATCAAGAAAAAATTTCTCTTTCAATAAACTCTTGTCAATCTTCTCTTTCAATGTTTTCTTCTTTGTACTAATAGCAGCCATTGCAGTACTGTTGATTCCAATATACGGCTGGGGCAACTTCAAAGTAACACTGCATAAATTACTCTATTCTTCTCTAAGACAAAGAGTGAACTTATCAGTCATCATGATCGTTCTACTCTCTTTTATTATCATTGGTACAGTGACATTGCTCTACTTCTCTAACCGATCTACAGAATACCATAATGAAAGATTAGAACGTAAAGAAAAGTCCATCAAGTTGGCACTGGAAGAAATGATCAAACGAACTAAATCCAACTATGGCGGCAAGAAAAGCATTCTATCTGATAAGCCTTCTTTAGAAGAACAAATTAGCACCATATCAGAGATTCACGTCATGGATATCAACATCTATGATCTTAAAGGAGAACTCATATCCTCCTCTCAACCTATCATTTTTGATAAGGGAATTATCTCTAAACTAATGGCACCTGATGCTTTCTTCAAAATGAGAAATAGAAGCCTAAAATCCTTCATTCACAATGAAAATATTGGCGACCTCAACTACCTAGCTTCTTATGTTCCCCTCACGAACGAAATGGGAGAAAGAATCGCCTATCTAAATATTCCTTACTACGCTAAAGAAAGAAATCTCAAACAACAAATTTCTCGTTTCTTAGAAACCCTTTTCGTAGTTTATGTACTTCTATTAGTAGGCGCAAGTATACTCGCCTTAAGACTTTCTAATTCTATTACCCAATCACTCTCTATCATTAGAGAAAAACTAAAAGAAATTAGATTAGGTAAGCGAAACGAAATGTTAGAATGGCCTGACGATGATGAAATCGGTGAATTAGTCAAGCAGTATAATCAAACCATCTTTGAATTGGATCGTTCTGCCGCCCTACTGGCAAAGTCTGAAAGAGAATCGGCATGGCAACAAATGGCTAAGCAAGTAGCCCATGAGATTAAAAATCCACTGACGCCTATGAAACTAAGTATCCAACATCTTCAAAGAGCTTACCAAACCAATGCACCCGAATTACCAGAATTAACCGATAAGGTGACTCGTAACCTTATCGAGCAAATAGACAATTTATCCAATATTGCTTCTAGCTTCTCCTCCTTTGCCCAAATGCCGCAAACCAATGAAGAAGTCGTCAATATTAAAGACATCATTAAGGCGGCTACAGGGCTATATGACGAAACCAGTATCGTCAAAATAATCGAAGTACTACCCGAAAAAGATTACTTCGTCTTTGCAGATAAAAACCAATTAATGAGGGTATTCAATAACATCCTCAAAAATGCCGTCCAAGCCATCCCAGTAGATACCGAAGGCGTCATTATTATCAACCTAAACGAATCTCCTGAAAATGAAGATGCACTAGTCATCGGTATAGCCGACAACGGAAAAGGCATCGCAGAAGATCAAAAAGATAAAGTATTTGTCCCTAACTTCACCACCAAAACCTCTGGAATGGGACTCGGACTCGCTATGTCTAAAAATATTATTCTCAATGCCAACGGACGTATCTGGTTCGACTCCGCCGTCGGACAAGGCACCACCTTCTTCATCGAACTTCCTATCCATCAGTTACACCAAAACAACTAATCCCTTTTTTTGTCTCCCTTAATACCTTGAAATTCAAAGGAATTATATAATTTCATGCATGGCTTTATTTAGGGGCTTCCCCTTTTTTATTTTTTCATCGGCCCATAGGGGCGCATCTATGTGTGCGCCCTCCGATGAAAAAATAAAAAAGGGTCGGGCTATCCGCTCTTATGTGGCTATGAGTCAGCTACTACGCTAAGTGCTGTTTGTCTCTAAGGAGCCTGCACATCACTAAGCTACGTAAGCTGCCCCATTGACGCCACATACCGCTTCTATCCCTAAGCCTGTCCTCTCACTCGTACATTGACCCGTAAGGACGTTGCACTGCAAGGTCCCTACAATACCAACTACAAATGAAACCAATATACCTCTCAATATTAATCGCATTCCTCTCCTGCTCCCTATTCGCCCAAACCATCACCATAGGCGAAACCACCCTCACCGAACACGAAGTCATCACAGGACTGCGCATTCCTTGGGAAATATTATGGGGACCCGATGACCACATCTGGGGCACCGAAAGAAGAGGACGTATATTTAGAGTAGACCCAGAAAGCGGCACCTTCAACTATATCCTCAATTTAGAAGAAAATGTACTCAGTGCAAGTAGTGTGGAATGTGGTATGCTAGGTATGGCCCTTCATCCAAATTTTGAAAATAACCCCCTACTATATGTAGTCTATACCTATCTACCTGAGGGCAGTTTTATCCCCATTCTAAAACTATCCAGCTTTGAATGGGACGGAAGCAATCTAATAAACGAAAATACACTACTAGACAATATAAGCAGTGCCGAAACCCTCGTCGGCTCACGACTCATTATATCAGCTGATGAAAAAATTATAATGACCGTCGGACAAGCTAATAGTGCTTCGAATGCACAAAATCTGGAAGAGTTACAAGGCAAGATTTTACGCATCAATCTAGACGGCAGCCTACCTGATGATAACCCTTTCGATGATTCTTACATCTATTCTATCGGACATCGCAACCAACAAGGTTTAGCACTTGGCCCAAACGATCAAATATATAGCACTGAGCACGGCGCTCAATTAGGAGATGAACTCAACCTCATCCAAGCAGCCGCTAATTATGGCTGGCCAGATGTGGAAGGCTTTTGTGATAATGATATCGAAATAGAATATTGTGATCAAAATAATATTACCGAACCTCTATTAGAATGGTCTCCTTGCATTGCCTTGAATGATATAACCTACTATAACCACCCTGCCATACCCGAATTACAAAACTCTTTTCTAATGGCCGTTTTGGGAGGTACTGGCGGATATGAAGGAATCCTTCACCTTCCTTTCAATGAAGAGGGAAGCGAGATAAGCAAAGGAGAAACCTATTTTACTAACTATGGTAGGCTCCGTGATATTTGCATCAATCCCCATAATGGAGCCATCTATTTTGCCACTAACGGGAATACCTACCCAGGCACTGGCCCTAATCGAATCATAGAATATAGCAACTTAAGCTACCAAACAGATGCTATCCCTTCTGCTAATATAGCAGAAACACCCCAATTAGAGATTTATCCAAATCCTATTAGTTCGCAAAGTCAAATCGACTTCTCTGAACATTTCATAGGAAAAACCTTCGAAATCATTAGTTTTAATGGTGAAATCGTTATAAAAGGAGAAATCAAACAAACATCCGTATCTTTGCAGTCACTTGCACTTCCAAGTGGATCTTATTATATAAAAGCTGAATCAACTAAAGGCTTCCTTACCAGAAGCTTTATAGTTCCAATGAAATAATAAACAGAACATAAAATACTATGAAAAATAAATACCTTATTCAATGGCTATCCTTAGCCTGTTTTGCACTACTCTCTCTAAATACTCAGGCACAATGCCCTGGAGGAGAAATATTAGTAACCGTTGAAATAGTACCCGATAATTATCCAGATGAAATAGCTTGGAATTTAGCCTATGCTGGTGGAGACAATATTCTGTCTGGGACTTCACAAGGAGTTACTGCCTGCGTACTATCAGGTACCTGCCTTATCTTTACTATCTCCGATACCTATGGAGATGGCATTTGCTGTACTGGAGGAAATGGATCTTATACCCTATATTTTGATGGTCAAGAAGTCGCCACAGGTGGCGATTATGGATATGGAGAAAGTTTATCATTTAATTGCCCTCCAGGATCCATCTGTGGCGCAGCTATAGAAGCCGAAGCTGGAGGAAGTTATAATGCCAGTGATAATACTTGGTTTTCCTTTTCACCAGAAGAAAACGGGCTTTATAGCATCAGTTCTTGTGATTTAGGTTCCTTCTGTGAACCAGCACTATGGGTATATGACCTCTGCGATGGACTCGAATGGAATGATACAGCTAACTCTACCATCTATCACACAACAGAAGGTTGTGACGCACTGGGTTTTCATGTTGAGGCCGAATTGGAAGGGGGTACAACTTACTACATCCGTGTCGGCGAACTACAAGATGAATGTGATGCCACCCAAGATTGGACTATTAACTATGAAGGAGAAATCACAGGCTGCACAGACCCTAACGCTTGCTCTTTTAATCCATTAGCGAGTGTTAATGATGAATCGCTTTGTTTCTATCTGCCTGATGAAGAATGTGTGCAATATTTGCCAAGTGTCACTATTGGTAACACCATTCTTAAGGAAAATGAAATCGCTACTGGCTTAGATGTCCCCTGGGAAATCCTTTGGGGACCTGATGACTATATCTGGATGACAGAAAAAGTCGGCAGAATTTCCAGACTCGATCCAGAAACAGGTAATATAACTATCGTTCTTGAACTAGATAATGTTTCTTCTGGAAGTGAAAGAGGTATGCTTGGTATGGCCTTACACCCTGACTTCGATAATTCGCCATTAGTGTATGTTGTTTACACTTATAACAGTGGTGGACTCAAAGAAAGATTGTCTTCTTTTGAATGGGATGGAGATGAACTTGATAATGAAACTGTTTTACTTGATAATATACCTGCGGCAAATATTCATGATGGCTCTCGTCTTTTAATCACTGAAGATGAAAAAATCTTAATGACAACAGGAGATGCTGCAAATGATGTGAGTTCACAAAATATGAATAGCCTTAGTGGTAAATTATTGCGTATTAATTTAGATGGTTCTATTCCTGACGATAATCCTTTCGAAGATAGCTACATATACACCTATGGCCACCGTAATGCACAAGGCTTAACCTTCGGCCCAAATGGCGACATCTATAGCTCCGAACATGGACAAAATAGCTCTGATGAATTTAATATCATTGAAGAAGGACGTAATTATGGCTGGCCTAATGTTCAAGGAGCCTGTAATACTGGTGCCGAAAATGCCTTCTGTGACCAGAATAATGTCAAAGAACCATTGATAGAATGGACCCCTTGTCCAGCAGTCAATGGTATTGAATATTATACACACCCTGCTATTCCAGAATTCCAAGACAAAATGCTAATGGCCGTCTTAGGTGGACTTAGTGGTGGTTTAGAACGTATCTCTGTTTTAGAATTTAATGAAGACGGTTCAGAAATCATTGGCGAAGAAGAATACTTTGATAACTATGGTCGACTAAGAGATCTTTGTGTCAATCCACACAATGGTGCGGTATATTTCGCAACTAATGGACCTAGCTATCCAAGTTCAGGTCCTAACTCAATTATCGAATATCGTAACTATGATTGGAATCCCAACGATACAAGTGGTCAGGATACAACAGGTGTAAATATACAAGCCTTAAAATTGAAGCAATCACTCAATATCTTCCCTAATCCTATGGGTTCAAGTGGTTACTTTAGCTTTTCTGATAGCTTCATCGGTGGCCAATTCCAAATCTTTTCTTACGAAGGTAAGTTAATCATGGATCGTAAAATACAAGATAACTTAACTCGCATCAATACGAATCATTTGCCAAGTGGTGCTTACTATATTAAAGCATTTAGTAGTGAAGGAAAAATATCCAAATCATTTATCATTGAGTAAACTTAATTAAAAAGCATAAAGAAGCCCTAACATCTTTTGATGTTAGGGCTTCATATTTTTTATGTAAACGTATTACATCTTCTATCGATCAAAATTATACTGGCTCCATCGACTTCCCAAAACCACTCTTAATGACCTCTTCTACTAATTGTGGACCTCTATGTCCCCAAATTGGATGAGCTTCTTTCAATCGTTCTGCTGCTATTTCATTGGCCATCACAAATGGCGATTGTTTTTTAGATTCGGCTTTCGCAAGTAAATCTAAACTATCTGTATAAACCAATTCTACCTCCCTATCAATATCGGCCTTTACATAACCATACTGCTCATTAGCACAATTGATAATTCCTAAGCGATTCACAAAGAAATCAGGTAAATAAATAATACCTCTATCATGTAAGTCTTGGCTGTGTTTTTCAGGTACTAATAACTGATTATTAGCTCCCCCACAAACGATCTCTACATTTAAGTTGGCAATGGTTTCATCATGTAAAATAGCACCGATTGCATTCGCTGAAAAAATGTTGGCTTCTTTGGAAAAGAATGCTTGCTCATCTCTCATGATCTCAACTTGCTTAGAATCAAAACTTTCGCTTATATGCGCTAATGTTTTGTCGTTGATATCAAAGACATACACCTTTGCGCCAGCTTCTATACACTGCTCCATCACATGATAACCTACATTACCAGCTCCATGCAATAAAACTGTTTTGCCCTTCAAACCAACTTCTTGGCCATACTTATAATCTGCTGCCGCTTTAATACCGCTAAATACTCCTTTAGCCGTATAGGTACTCGGATTAGAACTGCCGCCCTTATCTACAGGAATACAAGTACAATAGCGAGTATTAGCGAAAATATCTGCTATATCAGAAGGTTTGGTATTCATATCCTCTGCTGTTACATAAATACCATTTAAGCTAGAAATAAAAGAACCATATTGATTGAATACAGCTTTTCTCTTATCTCCAACTAATGAGCGAAAATCGCTATTATAAATGATGCCTTTTCCACCACCCCACCATAATCGAGCAGTAGCATTCTTATCCGCCATTCCCTTAGAAAGACGCAAACCATCCATTAATAATGCTTCCAATGTGTCATAATTATTCAATCGCACTCCTCCAGCCGCTTGGCCTCTAACAGTACTATGAACAAAGGCTGTTAATAAGCTATTACTTGCATCATCTAACTCTATAAATAAGCATTCATGCGATTTAAAGTCTGGCATTTTACTAATTGAAGTAGCTAAAGAATCTAAAACTGAATGTGAAGCTTGAAAAATACCATCCTTAAAAATAAAATAACATGCTTGAATACCATTGTCTTTTAAAAATGAGATAAACTCATTTGGATTCTTGTTAATCATCTTAATTATTTGCTTTTGTTGTATATGTTATTTAAACAAGCAAAGCTAAAGACTTTATAGAAATTATACAAATCAAATTCCCTCTACTTACACTTCATCCCTTAAATAGGATTTCCCATTGCATATTCGTAGCTTTGTTTATCCAAATTAAACAACAACAAAACACCTATTATGTTAAAAAAAATACTTTTCTTAATAACAATCAGCCCATTATTCTACTCCTTCAGTAGTCAAGCACAAAGCCTTAACTCGATTGAAGCGATTGAGTATGATCCTGAATACAATCGTTGGCTTATCACCAATAATAATTCTATCATCCAAAGAGATAGTATGGGTGTATTAGACTACTTCGGTACTCCCAATCAAGTAACCGCTGGCTATGGTATGGAAGTGATGAATGGCGCTTTATATGCTATTGATGGCAGTCAAATATTTGCTTATGACTTAGAAAGTGAAACAACTATTGATTTTGTTAGCATTAGCGGCGCTGGCTTCCTTAATGGAATGGCAAGTGACCCAACAACCAATCGAATTTGGGTAACAGACTTCAGTGCCAAAAGAATCATCGAAATTGATGCCTCTGACAATACGGATATGAGTTATGATATTATCGTCAGTAATACAGTTACAACCCCTAATGGCATCGTACATGATGAAGAAAATAATCGTTTGGTATTCGTCAATTGGTCAGCTAATGCGCCGATCAAAAGCGTAGATTTGGACACTTATGAAGTAAGTACGCTTACAAGCACTTCTATCAGCAATATTGACGGGATTGATATCGATAATGAGGGCAATTTCTACATTTCTTCTTGGAGTCCTGAGCAAATCACTAAGTACAATAACGATTTTAGCGAATTTGAGGCGGTTTTAGCTCCTTCTCCTGGGCTTAGTTCTCCAGCAGATATTTCTTATGCCCTCGAGTTGGACACTTTAGGCATTGCTAACAGTGGAAACTCAACGATCACCTTCATTGGCTTTGAACCTTATGTACCACCAGCAGATACAACAGGGAACAATGACACCACTAATAATGATACGACAATGACCTCTATCAAAAATATCGCCTTTAATAAAGGAATTCGACAAGTACAGATCTTTCCAAATCCTATCACGGAACAAAGCCTTGTTCAATATACACTGGAAAGCCCCACTTATGTAGAGATCAATATTTACAATCATAATGGACAGATTGTCCAAAACCTTTTTAAAGGAATGCAAATTAATGGACAATATACTACTTCTTTATCAGATATCCAATTAAGCGATGGCGTTTATATCTGCCAAATCAAGGCAGGAAATAAAAGCATCGCAAAAGAAATAATCCTTTTAGAATAGTCTCTTTTAATAAACTACTTAAGTGTCAATGATTGACACTTAAGTGGTTCACTTATTCTTTATTTGGCACTTATTTTGAATATAATTTTCAAACAATAACACTTCACACACACCTTGCTTTATTTCAGCTACTTTCACAGTTAAAAACGGATGTTTTTCACAGACAAAACAATGCTGTTTAAACAGCTTTAGAACACCTATTTTCAGCTTAATAAAAATACGAAATAAACAATATATTTGCAAAATTCGCATGGCTAAAATCACATTTTTCCCGATTTTAAATATTAAGTTATTTGTAACTTGATATTTTTTTGCAATATACAACCCTATACCTTTTAAGCATTATTAAATAGTAAATAAAATGAGTCATATTTTATTGTTACTATACAATTAACTTTGGGTATAAATAATGTGAATAACAATCTAATTCATCAAAATAATATTATAACTTAAAATGAGAGACTCAATCTTCTACTTATTGTTGGTATTACTCATCGCCTGGATTATTGCAGGCTCATGGCTTCACAGAAATCACTACTGTGGAGATGAAGATACAACAACTAAGGTCACAGAAAAAGCAGCAGTCGCAACTACCCCTCCGGTAAAGGAAGTTGCCAAAAAAGCTGCCCTTGGTGCATGGCTTGTCAATGATGGCAATGCATTCAAAACTACTTCTAATGATCACTTTAGATTCAACAAATCTAAATTTGTTCATTTAACTCCAAGAAGCAAAAGCTTAGATGCCTCTGTTCAAAAAACAGCAGCATATTTAAAAAAGAATCCTAAAAGATCTTTAAAAATTACAGGTTACTACCGAGAAAATGAAAAGAACGAAAGTATCTTTCCTAACCTTGGTTTAGCCAGAGCTAATAATGTAAAAAGTCAGTTGACAGCAGCAGGTGTAGCTGGTAGCCAATTAGATACTGATTCTAAAGTATTAAGCAATGAAGACTGGTATAAAGGAAATATACTCGAGAAAGGAGTTGATTTCAGCTTTGCAGATGCTGGAGCGAATACAGACCGTTTAGCAGCTATCAAGAAAAGACTATTTGGCAAGCCTATCATCCTTTATTTTGGTACCAATCAAAGTTCTATCAGTTTGACTTCTCAACAACGTAAGGATTTCTCTGATTTGATCTACTATCTTGATAATGTCAATACTAGTAGATTAGATATTGAAGGTCATACTGATAATGTAGGTAATAGAGGAGGTAATGTCAAATTATCTAAAGATAGAGCCAAATTCGCTCAAAATTACCTGAATAAGAATGGCGGCATTTCTACTAATAGAACTAAAGTGAATGGATTCGGTCCAGATAAACCTTTAGGTTCTAATGATACCGCTGAAGGTAAAGCTAAGAATCGTAGAGTAGAAGTTACCCTACGATAAGGAATGAACGATTGTGCTTTATGCACTTTTTCAAACCTCAGAAATCAATATTTTAAAATAATTAAATCAATATACTATGTTTTGGTGTTTTTGGTGGCCTTTTATCTGGTTATGTATAGCAGCCTTTCTTGGCTGGCTACTAGCCTGGAGATGGTTTAGAAGCCTTTTTGCTGGTCAAGCAGCAGGAGAGGCAAACAAATATAACAGCCTGAAGGCTGATTATGATAGCAATCAATTAAAATTCACTAATCTCGAAAAAGCGAATCTCGCATTAGCTAACGAAAAAAATCAATTACTCTCTTCAGGAGATGATTGGAAAATAAAATTCGAGAACAGAGATAAAGAATACATTGGATTAGAAGGGCAGTATAAAGAATTAGCTGCTCAATTAGATCAATGGAAAGCAAAATATGCAAAATTAGAGTCTGACTATGACACTTCTGTTGTCAAGTTATATGAACAAGTTAAGAAAATTGATGGCGAAAAAGTGGCTGTAGTAGCTGAAAAAGATGCTGTTGATGATGCAAAAGTGAAAGCGTGGACCAACAGCTTAACGAAGCTTAGAGATGGCTATACGCAGGAAACAACGCCTAAGAACTTAAAAGAACTAAACTTAACCATTCAGAACCTTGGTTCTAAATTAGCTTCTAAGTCTAAAATGCCTAAAGAGGTCATTAAAGAAGTAGAGGTCGTTAAGGAAGTAATCGATCAAAAGGGATTAGACGCTTGGAAATTAAAATTTGAAAACAGAGATCAAGACTATACTGGCCTTAGTGCTAAATTTAAAGACATATCTTCAGAATTGGACGGTTGGAAACAGAAACACGATCAACGTGTGGCTGATAATAATGCTTCTGTACAAAAACTATATGAAGCAGTTAAGTTAATTGACTCGAAAAAAGAAGCGGTTAATCCTGAATTTGAACTAGTTAACAAAGAAAATGTAAATGCTTGGAATAACAACTTAAGTAGCTTACGAAAAACTTATACAGAAGCCAACTCTCCTGATAAGTTAAAAGAACTGAATGAAGTTATTCAAAACTTAACTAACAAATTAGCGGCTAAAGCGAATGATGAGTGGAAAGCGAAATACGCTAAGTTAGAGAGTGATTATAATAATGCTACTTCAGAATTATATGAAGCAGTAAAAATCATGGAGAACCAACAGGAAACTGTGGTGGAAGATTTAGAGAAAATTGACAAAGCTAAATTCAACAATTGGAATAGTAATTTAGCAGCTGTTTTAGAACAAGATGAACAAAGAGATGTCCCTCAGAAAATGAAGGACTTGAATTTAAGTATCCAAAGTTTTACTACCAAGTTAGCTGCTTCTGCCGACGATCAGTGGAAAGCGAAATACTTAAACCTTGATGCTGAACATAAGGCTATGAAAGCGGATTATAATGCTTCTGTTACAGAGCTTTATACGGCGGTCAAGAAAATGGACGATCAAAAAGAAGCTGTTAGCGAAGAAGCTGAAAAAATCAATACGGAGAAAGCTAATAGCTGGAAGAGTAGCTTAGCGAATATATTGAAAAGCGATGAGCAACGTAAGGTGCCTGGACAAATGAAAGAGCTGAACCTTTCTATCCAAAACCTTTCTCACAAATTAGCTGCAACGGCAACTGACGAATGGAAAGCCAAGTATATCAAGTTGGAAGGCGATCATCAAACACTTCAGAAAAACTATAATACTTTAGAAGAGGATTATGATTCACTAGAAACTGGTTATAATGCTTCCGTTTCTGATCTCTACATTGCTGTGAAGAAAATGGAAGATCAAAAAGAAGGGGTTGTGGCTGATTTGGAAAAAGTAAATACTGATAAAGCTAACAACTGGAATAATGGCCTAAAAGAAGTTCTTAAGAAAGACGAAGCAAGAGAGACACCTAAGCAAATGAAAGCGCTTAATCTTTCTATTCAAACACTCTCTAATAAATTAGCGGCTAAAGCGAATGATGAGTGGATGAATAAATACCTTAAGTTAGAGCCTGATTATTCTGCACTTGTTACTAAGTATAATGGCTTAGTGGCGAATTACAATAAATTAGAAGAGGATTATAATGATTTAGAATCTGGTTATAATGCCTCTATATCCGATCTTTACACTGCTGTGAAGAAAATGGACGATCAAAAAGAGCAGGTTAATGAAGCAGAAAGTGTCAATACTGAAAAAGCCAATGGCTGGAAGAATAGCTTAGCCAATATCTTAAGAAGTGATGAAAAACGTAAGGTGCCAGGACAAATGAAGGCGCTTAACTTAAGCATCCAAAACCTCTCTAATAAATTAGCTGCCAATGCGAATGATGAGTGGAAACCTAAATACATTAAATTAGATGCAGACTATAATGCACTAAGTGCTCAATTCAAAGAATTACAAACGAGCTATAATACGCTGGATGCGAATTATAAGAAATTGGATGCAGACTATAAGGTCTTAGACACTGACTACAAAACAATGGATGCGGATTATAATGCATCTGTTTCTGATCTCTATGCTGCGGTGAAGAAGATGGACGATCAAAAAGAAGCTGTCAACGAAGCTGAAACGGTGAATAAAGAGAAGGCTAATAACTGGAGAACTGGTTTAGCTAATGTCTTGAGAAATGATGAAAAGCGTAAAGCGCCTAAGCAAATCAAAGCGCTTAACTTAAGTATCCAAAATCTTTCTGCTAAATTAGCGGCTAATGCAAATGACGAATGGAAACCGAAGTTTATTAAACGAGATGAAGAATTTAATGCACTTAATATCCAATTTAAAGATTTGCAATCTAATTATAACACATTAGATGCTAGCTATAAGAAATTAGATGCGGATTATAAAGCAATGGATACAGATTATAATGCTTCTATTTCTGATCTCTATGCTGCGGTGAAAAAGATGGACGATCAAAAAGAAGCTGTCAACGAGGCTGAAACAGTGAATAAAGAGAAGGCTAATAACTGGAGAACTGGTTTAGCTAATGTCTTGAGAAATGATGAAAAACGTAAAGCTCCTCAACAAATGAAGGCGCTTAACTTAAGCATCCAAAACCTTTCTGCTAAATTAGCGGCTAATGCGAATGACGAATGGAAACCGAAGTACATTCAATTAGAGGAGCAGTTCAAGGAATTGAAAACGAACTATAATACTTTAGATTCTAATTATAAAAAACTGGATGCAGACTATAAAGTATTAGATACCGATTACAGAAAAATGGATGCCGATTATAACGCATCTGTTTCCGATCTCTATGCTGCGGTGAAGAAGATGGACGATCAAAAAGAAGCTGTCAACGAAGCTGAAACGGTGAATAAAGAGAAGGCTAATAACTGGAGAACTGGTTTAGCTAATGTCTTGAGAAATGATGAAAAACGTAAAGCTCCTCAACAAATGAAGGCGCTTAACTTAAGCATCCAAAACCTTTCTGCTAAATTAGCGGCTAATGCGAATGACGAATGGAAACCGAAGTACATTCAGTTAGATCTTAACTATAAAGAGTTGAATAGCAAATATGGCAACTTAGAGCAATCTAATGCTAATCTCCAAAAATCAAATGCAGAGTGGAAACTTAAGTTTGAGAATAGAGATAAAGACTATAATGGGCTTAATATCAAATTTGGCGATCTTACGAAGCAATTAGCGGAGTGGAAACTCAAGTATGAAAATAGAGATAAAG
>JAHDDN010000023.1:0-17515 GCA_020629335.1 Chitinophagales bacterium
AACTACTGTTATTTTTTGATAATTTTCAAATTTAAGACCTGCAATAGGTCAGTTATTAATTGTTTGAGCATTTAATCCTAACCCATTATCTTCTATTTCACAAAATAAATGATTATCATTTTGGTATATTTTAAGTGAAACATGCCCATTCTTTATATTTCGAATTCCGTGTTCTATGGCATTTTCAACAAATGGCTGAATAAGCATAGGTGGGATTTTGATTGCTGACTTATCCAATTTGCTTTCTATATTTACTTGGTAATCAAAGGAATGATCAAAACGAATCAATTGCATATCAATGTAATCCTCAATCGCCTTTAATTCGCTGTCTAAGCTTACCCATTTTTCATTAGAATTTTCTAAAATTAATCTTAATAAATGGGAAAACTTCTTGAGATATTTAGCTGCAATCTTATTTTCATTTTGCAATATGAAGCTTTGGATAACGGCTATGGAATTAAAGATAAAGTGTGGATTCATTTGTGCTCTCAATAAGCGCTGTTCCACTAATATTTTTTCTTTTTCAGCTTTAATCTTATCCTTCTCTGCTTTACTTTTCTTTTTATTATTGAATAAGGATAATAGTATGGAGGCAATAATTACTAGTAAAGACAATATGACGAATAATAATACGATTCTTTGCATTCTAAATGCTTTGATTTCCGCTTCTTGCTGTGCCTCTAAGAGTTGTTTTTCTCTTTTGTGTAAGTAGTCTAATTCTTTGAGTTTTGAGTTTAATCTATTATCTAAGACTTTTTCTTTTACCTTGATGAATTCTGATATATGGTGTTCTGCTATAAATAGTTCCTCTAGCTCCCAGCTAGCCCAGAAATAATTCGTGTGAATATAAGCTTGCGTGTATAGGGGTAATTTAGCAAAATCATATTTCACCTTAATAGAATCCAAATAAACTAAAGCCATTCGGTGATCTCTCATGATATTGTAGGTGGCAGCCATATTATTATACCACAAAGCTATCTTGTTTGAATCTATTGGATTTTTCTTTAATTCTTCCGTTCTACTTTTTTGCATATACAAAAAAGCAGAGTCTTGGTAAATCGGATCAAATTCACTCATTTCTCCGAAGGAGATAGCTATTGAGTTATATAGTTCTGATAGTTGAGCAGGCTCATCGGGCTTAATTAATTCCGCCAATCTAAGTTGTTCCAATCCTTTTTTAAATTTGAATAATCTGGAATAAGTGATTCCTATTTTTCGAAGGTGAGTAAATAGGGTAGCTGTGTCTTTTGCTTCTTGACTTAAAGCTAGTCCTTTCTTCGACTCTTTCAGAGCACTTTCATAGTCGTTTAGCATATAAAAGGCTTCTGCTTGTACTGCGTGTAATTGAGATCTCAATAAAATGGAGTCCTCTCCTACCCAAAGTAATAACTTATTAGCCCCGCCTAATGTATTAATATGATCTCCTTTTTCTACATAGCGCTTCACTAATTCATTTAGGTGCTTAATTTTAGTAGTTTGATCTCCTTCAGATTGATATATTAGTTTTTCTAACTCCTTGATACTTTCGTCTAAAGCAGCTTCTTTTTCTAGATGATTTAAATCATCATTAGCTAGAACAATATGAGTTGGGTATAAGCTCCAATTAATTATTAGAAAGAGCCATAAAATTCGGCTCAAGGCTTTTTGATTGGGTTTGTTTTTCACACAACAAAAATAGTGTTTTTTTTTAATAGATGGGTATAAGTTGGCTTAGGGATGGGAGCGGTATGTGGCGTTTATGGGACTGCTTACGGAGCTTAGGTATGCGCAGGCTGGCTTTAGCAGACAAGCAGACCTTAGCGTAGTAGCAGGCACATAGCCACATAAGAGCGGACAGCCCGACCGAGCCATTTGTTGATTAAATGATTTTTTGATTGCTCGATTGAATTACTAAAATAGAATGTACTTGAGAAATACGAAGCGAGGGAAGCTCCAAAAAAAAATTGCCTTATTTACCCCCTAAAGTGTCACCTTTTTGATTTCATGCGCTTATATAAGTACATAGCCAAATTTACATGAAGTTTCACACCCTGATTTGTTTTATTTTTAGTCACTTTTTTAAGCCATGAATTATGCAAGATTTAAATGATATGATGTGGTCTTATCACGATTTTACCACACAAGAGACAAAGCTTCAACCCATTGAGCAGAAAGATGAAATCGTAGTTTCAAAGTTTGAGTTAACTTGGATTAAGCCTTCTACAACGAAGGTAATTAGTATTAATAAAAAGTGGGTTGCTTAGACTTGAATGTCGATAATATGCATGCCTGTATCCCAATCTTTATTGACATTATCTAAAATTTGTTGGTAATGATCAGGATTATTAACGAAATCGACATCATCGGTATTGAAGATCAATATCCGCATATCGGGATTTTGTTTGAAGAAAGTAAAGTAAATATCTTCGACTTGCTTGAGGTATTCTCTTCGAACTTCTTGTTCGAAACCACGGCCACGCTTCTTGATATTGTAGATCAGTCGATCTATATTCGAGTGTACGTAAACCAGTAAATCTGGCTGTGGAATTTTGGAGTAAATAATTTCAAATAGGCGAGAAAATAGGTGGTATTCGTCCTCTTCTAAATTGACTTTTGCATAAAGTAACGATTTATTGAAGAGATAATCTGCTATAAATCGCTGCTCTGGCTGAAATAATTCAGGTGCTTGAAAAACATTTTTCAATTGGTAATAGCGGTCTGCCATGAAGTATAGCTCTGTCGTAAAAGCGTATCTGTCAGGCTGCGCATAAAATTTAGGTAAAAAGGGATTATCAGCAAATTCTTCCAAAATCAATTCTGCTTGAAATTCCTTGGCCAATAGCTTTGCTAAGGAAGTTTTTCCTGCTCCCGTATTACCCTCTACCGTTATTAGTTTGTGCTTCATTCCTTATGATCAATCAACGATTGCAAGATAATAAAATTTATTATTGATTAAGAAGTAAAATTAAGTATTCACACGGAAATGCATAATGTCTCCATCTTCTACTAAATATTCCTTACCTTCCACGCTCATTTTTCCTTTTTCCTTGACTGCTTGTTCAGAGCCTAATTCCACATAATCATCATATTTGATGACTTCTGCCCTAATGAAGCCTTTTTCAAAATCGGTATGAATGACTCCAGCTGCTTTCGGGGCCAGTGTGCCTTTAATAACAGTCCAAGCTCTCACTTCTTTTTCCCCAGCAGTAAAGTAAGTGATTAGATTAAGCAGAGAATAAGCCGAACGGATTAATTTATTGACTCCTGCTTCGCTCAATCCCATATCTTGTAGGAACTCCATTCTTTCCTCATAGCTTTCTAATTGGGCAATATCTGCTTCAATTTGGGCAGAAATGAGCATTACTTCCGCATTTTCGTCTTTGACAGCCTCTTTGAGCTTTTCTACATGTTCATTGCCATCTACCACTGATTCTTCATCCACATTGCAAACATACATAACTGGTTTTACTGTTAGTAGGTCAATATCTGCTATAAAACGTGTATCTTCTTCGCTCACTGGGCAAGAACGAGCGCTTTTACCTGAAAGTAGGTGTTCTTGATAAATACCTAATATTTCCAAGCCTTTGATTGCTTCTTTATCATTGCTTTTAACCAATTTTTGGTATTTGGCAATTTTCTTTTCTACTGACTCCAAATCCTTCAATTGAAGCTCTGTGTCAATGACTTCTTTATCTCTTACTGGATCAACTGAGCCATCGACGTGTACGACATTAGGATCTTCGAAACAGCGAACGACGTGTAAAATGGCGTCCGTTTGACGAATATTTGCCAAAAACTGATTCCCTAGGCCTTCTCCTTTACTCGCTCCCTTTACCAATCCAGCAATATCTACGATTTCAACCGTAGTTGGATGGACTTTTTGGGGATTTACTAACTCTTCTAATTTCGTTAAGCGATTATCGGGAACGTTGATGACACCAACATTAGGTTCTATTGTACAGAATGGAAAGTTCGCTGCTTGCGCCTTCGCATTTGTTAAAGCATTAAATAAGGTAGATTTTCCTACATTTGGAAGTCCTACGATACCACATTGTAAAGCCATAATATGATTATTTGAAGTATTTTGTGCCAAAAGGCACTAAAAGCGGGGCAAATATACGTTTATGAAACGAAGGAATGAAGGATTTTTACTTTTAGTAGCCCTTAAACTTAAATTAAGGTAGAGTATCTAAAATTAATAGCTTAAATTTGGAGTAGATTTTGATGTTTATCCCTCAAAATCATTAGTTTAGCAGCCTATTCTTCAAATGAGAAAATAACCTAATAACAATAAAATATGAAGTCAATTAAGTACTCTTATATTTTGGCAATTAGCATTATAGCATTTTTTTTGCATTTTGATCTGATTGCTCAAAATAATTCTTCCAAGTCATTTGACGAAAAATTAAAACCAATAATTGAGAATCCACCCTCTCCTGAGAGCGATTTTGAAATTATAAATGGCCAAAACACACCTATACCTTTCGTTTCTGAAAGGCCTTTCAATCCTTTACCTGCTCCATATATCAACTCAAATGAGCACCCTTCACATGATATGAAGGTATTTAAGTCCAATGAAACAGGGCTTCCAATTTTTGTAAAGGGACCTAATTTATCAGAACAAAACTTGAATTTGTCTGATCATGCAGCTATCGAACAAGCAGCTTATGATTATTTACAGTCAATATCCAGCACCTTAGACTTAAAAAAGGTCAGAGAGGAATTGGCTGTGACAGATATACAAGTGGATGAAATAGGCATGGCCCATATTCGTCTTCAACAAATGTACGAAGGAATAGAGGTACACGGTAAAGATGTAGTAGTACACTTACATCCAAACGGCAAAAGAAGCTTTAATGGTCGTTATCAGCCTAGTTTTACAATCGAGAACTTGACTCCTACTATTACTAAAGCAGACTTAATAGAAAGTGTCACTGCTGATATTAGCACTGAAACGGGCTTAGTAGAGTTAAGTCCTGCTGCTAAAGAGATGCTACAATATGAACAACCAAGCAATGAATTAATGATCTACATTGCATCCAGAGAATATGTACTGAGTCCTCGTTTAGCTTTCCATGTAGAAATACGCCCTAATGTGGTAGAACGTTGGGAATATGTAGTAGATGCTCATAATGGCGAAATCCTTCAAAAAATCAATACCACTTGTTCTTTTGTTGGCCCAACTACTGCCACTGGCACTGATTTAAATGGTAGTAGCAGAACCATCAACGTTTTTGAGAATAATGGGACTTACTATCTTTTAGATACTACTAAGGATATGTACACCGGCCCAACTAATAGCCTTCCTGATATGGATGAGGGCTTCATATTGACTTATGATATGCAAAACCAGCCAGTAGGCCAATCTTCTAGTATTGAGCCTTGTACATCCTCTAACAATAGCTGGACTGCCAATAGAATTTCTGCTCAATATAATGCAGAACAAGCCTATGACTACTTCGAAGAAACATTCAACCGTAACTCTATTGATGGCGATGGTGGAGATGTTTACTCCTTTATCAATGTAGCTGATAATGATGGTTCTGGATTAGATAATGCATTCTGGAATGGCGTTGGAATGTTCTACGGAAATGGTAGCCAAGCTTTTAATCCTTTAGCAGGTGGCTTAGATGTCGGTGGACACGAAATGACACATGGTGTGATTGAGCACACTGCTAACTTAGAATACCAATATCAATCTGGCGCCTTAAACGAATCTTTCGCAGATATTTTTGCCGCAATGATTGATAGAAACGATTGGGATATAGGAGAAGATATTGTCAAAAGTAATGTATTTCCTTCTGGAGCTATGAGAAGCCTTTCTGATCCACATAATGAAGGCAGTGAAGGCGACTTCTACTGGCAGCCAAGACATTGGAATGAGCGTTATACTGGCTCTCAAGACAATGGTGGAGTACACATCAATAGTGGAATTCCTAACTATGCTTTCTATAAATTAGCCACTGATGTCGGAAAAGATAAAGCAGAACAAATCTACTACCGTGCATTAAATAACTACTTAACTCGTACTTCTCAATTTGTAGACTGCCGTATCGCCGTTCTTCAAGCTGCGGAAGATTTGTATGGCCAAAGTGAAGTCAATGCAGCCATTGATGCATTCAACGATGTAGGAATAGAAGGCCCTAACACTGGTACGGGTGCTGGCCAAGGCAATCAAGAGGATTATACAGATAACCCTGGAGAGGACTTCATCCTTTTCACTGATTTATACACACAAGATCAAGGTCAAACAATCTACGTAACGGATCAACAAGAAAGCGTCTACTACCCTATCTCTTTTACACAGCATGATCGCAAAATGAGTATCACCGATAATGGAGAAGCTGGCGTTTTCATTAATAGCACTGGCAATATCGTATGGGTAGACCTATCTGACCTAAGTAATCCAAGCGAAGAGGAAATTACTTCGTCACCTGAATGGGGCAATGTGGCCATTTCTAAAGATGGCAACAGAATCGCTGCCGTTAAAAACTTTGCCGAGCCATTCATATATATTTGGGACATTTCAACTTCTAGTCCACAGCTCCAAACTTTCGAATTGTATAATCCGACTACCGCTGATCCTAATTACGAAAATCAAGTCAATCCAGCAGAGGTATTATACGCCGATGCTTTAGAATTTGATCACACAGGCGAATACCTACTGTATGATGCCTATAATGAGATTTCTACTACATTCGGCTCTGATTTAGACTACTGGGATGTAGGCTTGATGCGTGTTTGGAAAGACAGCAATAATACATTCGGTGATGGTAATATCATCAAATTATTTACCGCTCTTCCAGAAGGTATCAGTATCGGAAACGGTTCTTTCTCTAAGAACTCCCCTTACATTATCGCATTCGATTATCTCGAAACGAACAATGGAGTCTATGCTATATTAGGAGCGAATACCGAAACTTATGAAACTAATACCATTTTTGAAAATAATGGTATCTCCTACCCTAACTATTCGGTAGATGATGACAAAATAATTTTCAACTTCTATAATGATGTCAATGATGATACAGACGATGCCGTCTATTTTATCAACTTACAAGATGATAAAATTAGTTCGACAGGCTCCGCTTCTCAACTGATTTCTTTATCTCGTAATGGCGTTTGGTTTGCCACTGGTGAGCGTATCCTCAGTAGCCAAGAAGAATTAATCCACTTTGATGGACATTTCAACTTCTATCCAAACCCAGTGAATGATCAATTAATGCTCGACTTAGAAACAACTGAAAAGATCGATCTACGCATCAGCATCTACAATATGATGGGACAAGAAATCAAAGATTTCCAAGCGACCACTTATCCAGCAGGCAATCATAAAGTTGCTTTAGATATGAGTCAATTGCTAGCAGGTACTTACATCATCCAAGCAACAACAGATCAATTCTCCATCTCTGAAAAAGTGATGAAGATTACTGAATAAGGAATATTAAAAGACTAATTCTTAAAACACACACGTTTATTTTTAGGGGCTTACCTTTCCTCATTTTTTCATTCGACCGTAGGGGCGGTACCTATGTGTCCGCCCTCGAATGAAAAAATGAGGAAAGGTCGGGCTGTCCGCTCTCATGTGGCTATGCCGCTCTAAGTACGCTAAGTGCTGCTTGTCTCTTATTGGAGCCTGCGCATCACTAAGCTTCCTAAGTCGCAGCATGGCCGCCACATACCGCTTCCATCCCTAAGCCAAATCTTCAAACTTTTAAACTGAATAAAGTTGAAACGTTTGAACTGATAAGCCAATATATTTTGCATTATCAACTTAAATAAACGATTATGAAACAGATAATCTTTTTAGTTCTTATCTCCTTTTTAGGTACACAAATATTACAAGCACAATCAGTCAGCTTAACGGCTAACATACATGCCTTCTCTATAGATAATGTTTCTTCTGAAGATACAGGAACAAATGTGGACTATACAGGAAAATTCTCCAGTAGTGGCTCACTCAATCTTAGGTTATTTAGTAATAAATGGGCTTTTCGATTAGGTGGAGGAGTCGATAACCTACAATACCAAGTTACTGGAGATGGAATTGAAAGTGCTTATGAAGTAGAGCGTAAAGATATCAAAGGAATCATCGGTATTGAAAGACATTTTTCATTTCCATTATTTACAATATACCCAGGCATTATTGTACCAATTACCATCGTAGGAGATGATAATATCTTAAACAGCAATTTTGATAATATTGAAAATGGAAATGCAAGAGCGGAGTTAGGCTTAGTCTTAGGAGCTACCACTAAATTTCTCCGAATATTCAGAATAGGTTTAGAAGCCAATTATAAGTATGGTAAATTCAAATCAGAAGTCTGGGAAAACTATTCTAATAAAGAAGCTATCCAATTGAAGAGTTTGAATTTTGATACAGCACTTACCATTGGAATTGCATTCTAATAAAAAAGGGGAGCGTTTTGCTCCCCTTCTTTTTGCCAACAAAATAAGTTATTGGATTAATGAATTCCAATAACACTTAAAAATGAAATCGAGTTACTTGCTTTATTATAATTATATTGAAATAGTCCACTTTCATTGACCAACATAATGCTTTCCTTCAAGGAAATCACATCTTTAAATTGAATGTTATTAAAAGTGCCTAATTCGATTTGGTTTTGGACAATCGGAGAATCATAAATTCTTAAACCATCCCCTCCATCACAGATATAAAGAAAAGATTCATGTACTGTCAAACCATAAGGCCGATTTAGCTCAATAGAACAAACTTCCGATTCTTCAGAAATATTAGACCAATCTAATACTTTCACCTCATTAGTAAAGTTTTTACATTCTAATTGATCATCTGTTCTGATACTATAATACAAATACTGATTATCTAATGCTAAAGGATTACAAACTGTAATATCACTGATAAGATTAAGCAAATGAGGATTTTCTTCATTTTCTATAGACAATATGTGAAGCCCATCACTTGAGCCTCCAAAAAGTAAAGGTGTTTTGTTCTGTACAAAAGTGAATAATGTTTCTATTCCATCCGCTACAAATACTTCATTAAGCTCTTCCATAGCCGCTAATCCTGTCGTCCATACTTTAACATTTCCATTAGTAGCAATAGTATAAAGATGGTTTCCATATAAGGCAAAGCGAGATAAGCTACTGGCCACACCAGCACTTGAATAATAATTACCATTGTTAGCAGAGCCTGGATCTTCTATCCAAGGATCAACCATTCCACCTCCACTATATAAAACAGGATCATTACAACTTACTATAGCCTCTTTTTCCGTTACTATAAATTCTGTGATAACTCCTTTTTCAGGATCGATATCGTCCTCTAATTGGATATCAGCTATATGATTGTAAGAGCGATAAGGAAAGACGTTTTCTTGGCGAGAAACGACAGATACATTGTAAATATCAGTGATATCAATACTCACTAAATCAATGAAGCTATCCGCATATAATGTGTTAGCCTGAAGAGAAAAATCAATATTACCTGGTATATTTAGAAAAGTGATATAGTTTGGTTGGCTGGGATTACTATTATCAAAAACATGAATCCCCTTATCAATTTCATTAATGAATAGCATATCATTTTGATAAGAAATCTTACCCGGATTTTCAATGAAATGGGGATTTTCTGAAGCTACGCTTAATCGTAGATCTTCATAGCTCATATAAACAGGCGTTAATACGCTATAAGAATAGGTTTCTCGGCATTCGTCTTGTGAACAAGAACTCATGCCGAGAAACATGCTAAGTAATATTATTGTGTATGTAAAGGTCTGCCACTTCATTCTTTCCAGTCATTTGCTTTCCTCTACAACGCAAGTAATTTTAAAGGCGTTGCCTCCTTAACTCATTTTCTTTTTGGGAACTGGATTGAATCTATTTACTTTAGCACTTAGATCATCCAAGTCAATAGGTTTTTGAATAAAGTCATATGGCCCTAATTCAAAGGCTGCCAATTCAACTTCGCTTTCTTTAAGTGCGGACACAATTATGATAGGTAAACTACTATCAATTTTTCTTATTCCACTTAATAATTCGATGCCTGATATATAGGGCATCATAATATCTGATATGATTAAGTCGAATGAATCCTCACTTAAGGAATCTAATGCATCTTGTGCATCATTAGTGGAGAATACTTCATGTCCTTCTCCTAAAAGTTTTGCTTTGATTACTTGAAGCATTATCAAGTCATCATCTACTACTATAATTTTCATATTTATTTATTTTTAGCAATTTTTGTTTCTGTTAATTCCATGTCAACCTCTTTGAGCGCTTCATTACATACATCAATAATTTGATTTACTCTTTCATTCACTGTATGGAGATTAATTTTATTTTTTATATCCTGCTCTAATGATAAAGCAATTTCAACTATATTGGCCAAACCTAAATAGGTGGCTGTCATTTTCATCTTATGTGCCCCTTTACGGACTTCTGTAATATCATTAAGGTTTAATGAGGATTGAAGATGCTCTAAATCTTCTGGCAGTTCCTCTTTTAAAGTCCTTAATAGATTAATTTTTAAATCAATATTTCCAGAACAATACCTATCCAATTGGTCAAAGTTAGTAATTTTTTTGAAAGTGTCCATTTCTCCATTCGCATTGAATGTCACAGGATAAGAATGAGGCGCTGTAGCCGACATATTGTCTGCTTTTAGGTGCGCTTTTTCTGATAAATAAAGATGTATTTTCTCAAAAAGTATTTCTGGACTGATTGGTTTGCTGATAAAGTCATTCATACCTGCATTAAAGCACTTAACGGCTTCATCTGTAAAGGCATGAGCTGTCATTGCCAAGATTGGTAATTGCTCTTTAGTAATACCTAATTCGTTCCTAATCACTGATGTTGCTTCTAAGCCAGTCATTACAGGCATAGATACATCCATCAATACAATATGGTATTTATTAGGATTATCCTTGATTCTATCAACGGCTATTTGACCGTTATCAGCTATGTCTACTAACATATTGGGATCATATTTTCGCAGCATGTCTGTTGCAACATGTTGATTCAATTTATGATCTTCCACTAAGAGCAGAACGATCTGCTCATTTTCATCACTATTAGCTCTCGATAATAATCCAATCTTATTATCTTTATTAGTCGCATTATTTTTACGTAGTTTTATTTCAAATTTAAATACGGAGCCTTTTCCAACTTCGCTATCTAACTCAATATCAGAGTCATGTAGCATGACTAGCTCTCGAGCAATACTGAGTCCTAAGCCTGTTCCTCCGTATAATCTTGTCGTATCATTACTAGCTTGAGAAAAGCTTTGGAATATTGTTTTGTGTTTTTCTGCTGGAATACCGATACCTGTATCATGTACCGCAAAATTTAATACAACAAAATCTTCTGTTTCTTCTATTAATTTAACTTTAATCCCAACTTCTCCTTCTTCCGTATATTTAATGGCATTGGTCAATAAATTATTAAGGATTTGATTGAGGCGAAGGGAATCTCCCATTAAATTTTCAGGCACATTGATATCAATTGCCTTCAACAAGCTAATTTTTTTCTGATTGGCTTTAAATTTAACTGTATGTAAAAGCTCATCAATCATTGTAAATATACTAAATGGATATTCTTCCAACTCTAATTTACCTGAATCAATTTTGGAGAAATCCAGGATATCATTAATAATCTTGAGTAATATTTCTGATGAGACCTTCAATGCTGATAAGTATTCACGTTGTTTGCTGTCTAAATTTGTTTCGTTAAGCAAAAAGGTCATGCCTGTTACTACATTCAGAGGTGTTCTTATTTCATGGCTCATTTTCGCTAAAAACTGTTGTTTCATTAAAGCTGACCGCTCAGCGATTTTCTTTTGTTGGGTTAGTTTTTCCGCTCTCCTTCTATCTGTTACATCTCTAATAATTCCCTGAAAGCCTTTTACTTTTTTATCGAATTCTTTCCATAGAGTGGCACTAAGAATACAATCTAAAGTCGAATTATCTTTTCTAATTAATTTGAGTTCATAATCAACTACATTTCCTTTTATTTCTAATTCTTTTTGAAATTTCTCTTGTTCTTCATTAGAAACAAATATGGATTTATTACCATTTTCCTCAAATTCTTCGCGGGTTTCATAGCCTAGCATTTTACATAATGCAAGATTGTACTGTATCAATTCTTCTTCATAAGAAAATAAGAAAAGAGCATCTTGAGATTGCTCTACAATGTTCTTATATCTTTGGTCTGTCTCTTGACCAGCCGCTTCCATTCTTTTGAGGTCAGTAATATCTTGTATGGTTCCCATGAATCGGCTGCCCGACTCATCTTTAATCACCTTTCCTTGTAGTCTAAGATATTTTAGCTCATTATCTTTTGTATATATTTTATAAACGGATGAAAATGCCTCTTGTTTTTGTATACAATTACCGATTTGATCAATTACCATTTGTCGATCTTCATCACAAATATGTTTGACAAAGGAGGTAATATCTTTGATTTTATCATCCTCATCGGTCAATTGATAAATATCATATACTTGATCGGAGATATTGAATACTGCTGTTTCGAGTTGTATTTCAATATTGCCTAGAAGAGCCATTTCTTGCGCAAGTAATAGTCTTTGTTCGCTATTTTTCAAATCTCTTGCTGCCGATTCCAAGTCCATACTTAATTTACTCCTTGTTATGGCGTGTAGGATGGATCGGGTCAGGGAGTTTTTATCAATTTTTCCTTTTACTAAATAATCTTGGGCTCCTTCTTTTAAGGACCCTATACCGAGGTCTTCGCTATCTGTACCAGTTAGTAGTACAATAGATGTTTTAGGGAATAATTCTTTAGCTAGTCTGAGGGTATCCATTCCTGAGGAATCAGGTAAAGACATATCAAGCAATACAATATTATAACTACCTTGCTCTGAGAATTCTTTGGCTTCACTAAGGCTTAAGGCATGAAATAGCTCATAGTTATTAATTGAACTTGATTCTTTCAGGAAGATTTCCACGAGTTTTTTGTCAGGTGGATTATCTTCAATTAGTAATATTTTAATGTATTCATCTTTAGATAGCACGTTCAAACAGTTTTAAAAAGTGTTAAGTAATAGAAGACTTAGGGATGGTAGCGGTATGCAGCGTAAATATGACTGCTTACGGAACTTAGCTATGTGCAGGCTCCCTTAAGGAGACAAACAGAGCTTAGTGGAGTAGCAGGCGTATAGCTGCATAAGAGCGGACAGCCCGGCCCGAAGTGAATTAAGGGGCCTAATAGCGCCCTTGAGATTAAGTATAATTGTTGGTGGCCCCTTAATGAATGAAGGGAAAGTCCCAAAAAATAAGTGAGTCTAAATGTAAGCTGTTTGATATTTTTTACGTCATCACTTGATTTTTGTTTCATTAAGTTGTTATATTTTAAAAGTAAAAAATCATTTGAACGAATGCAAGAATCTTAGGATTTTTAAATTATTTATATTCAATAATTAAAGGCGCAAATAGGCTTTGTAAAGTCTTAATTAACAAATTCATATAAAGGGTGAAAAGTCAAATGCTATTTTATGCGATTGATTAGTTGTTTTTAATTATTTGGATTTAGGTAAGCGTATCTGAAGTGTCCTTCCCATTTTCCGTTAATTTTTAGGTAGTTAGGAGAATATCCTTCTTTATTGAATCCCACTTTTTCAACTACTCTGATGGAGGCTAAATTGGAAGGCATAATATTGGCTTCTATGCGGTTTAATTGAAGAATGTTATGGGCATAATGTACGATACTTTCGACTGCTTCGGTCATGTATCCATTTGCGGTATATTTTTGATCCAATTTATAGCCTAAAAAGCAGGATTGAAGGGCTCCTCTTATAATATGATTAAGGCTAATATCGCCAATAATTTGATCTGGATCACTTAACTTAAAAATCCAAATTTTGAATAAAACGCCTTGGTTCATTCTTTTATTTTGCTCGTTTAGCAATCGTATTTGGTAATTTAGGGAAAAAAAATTGGGATGATATTTAGGCATGGAATTAATAAAATGCTCTTTATTGAATTGGTAATACTCCAATACTTGTTTGGCATAATCAGAATCTATTGTTCGTAAACTTAAGCGCTTTGTCTTTAGTTCAAGATGCATATTGTTAAGGATAAAGTGAAAATAAAAAACGGCTTAGGCATGAATACCTAAGCCGTTTTTTAGTGCAATTTAGAAAAAATATGTTTATTTTCTTATTGTTTGATAAACTTATTGATGACTTCTTTGCCATCATTAAAACTAAGTTTGTAGACATATACGCCTTGATTAAAGTTTTGGACATCAATATCTAGGCGATAATCGATTGTATTTTCTTCGATTGCTCTACTCATTACTAGTTGTCCTTGAGCGTTGAATATTTCCAATGTTCCATTGCTAGCTTGTTTATCTAAATGGTATAATTTAACACAGAATATATCTTCAGTAGGGTTAGGAAATGCGTCATAGCTAATTTGTCCTAGTCCTTTTAGTCTTCCATTACGATTACAAGGGACCCAATATGATCCCACTGTTGATTGAGGTGGAACACTGCTATCTGTTACGGTAACATAGTAGTTACCAGTGTTAATCCCTGCAATATTTTGGGTAGCATCTCCATTACTCCAATTATATATATAAGGAGGGATTCCCCCTGAAACTTGAATATCAATTGCACCATCACCATTCGAGCTATCACAATTACTTGCCGCTTCAATATCAATCTCTGTAATGTCTATAATTACGTCATTAACAGATTGATCGTTATAGACAATAAGTTCACAGCCATTTGCATCTGTAATGGTAACTGTCCATATAGCATTATCGGCGTATATTACATTAATAGCTTGTTCATCATCAAAAACATCATAGCGTACATAGCCGAGCTTATCCCATTCATAGGTTAAAGGATAGGTTCCTCCAGATAAATAGATATTGGCATTATTGTAGTAGAAAGGTGTGATACTACCTAAGTTTCCTTGATCGTCAATTTCGAGTACGTAATCAAAAACATTAGGCGAAACACTTATGCTATAAGTATCATTGGTTTTACATCCATTACTATCAGTAACAATAAGGGAATAAGTTCCAGCACTTAATCCAGAGATACTTGGAGTAGTTGCACCATTACTCCATTGGTAAGTATAAGGAGCTACTCCGCCAGTTGGTGTAACGCTTATTGATCCATTACCATTGTCATTTAAGCAATTAACATCTTGTATGCTTGAGTCTAAATCCAAGGCATTACAAACATTGATACAAAATTCACCTGTTGGATCGAGGTATCCAAATCCATCTATTAAAATATAGTAGGTACCACCATCTTCAGTATCGAATGTCACTATTGGGTCTAAACCAATAAGATCATCAGAACAAGCCACTTCAACTTCTCCTAAACAATCTTGATAGACGACGATTTCTAAATCTCTATTATAGTCTGTTAAATCGCAATTATCATTTAGGGAAATATTGGCTGGATTTCCGTCTCCATACCAAATAAACCATACTCCATTTGTAATTTCGTCTTCTAGGCAGGAATTATCCAGACTTTCACCTGTAGCACAATAATTATTATAAGGGCCATTTAAGCCATTAAATACTTCTAAGGGGTCTTCACAGTTGTCATTACCAATAGCTACTCCATTGATAGAACAATCACATCCAGTATAAGAAGTTGTTTTGTTAATAATACAATCGCTGTCTAAACCATCTGTGATATCAAAAACTACTGGAGTAGAGTAAGGACCAAAAGAATAGGTACCTGCTGCTCCATTTTGACTATCGCCTTGATCATTTGTGATATTATAATTAGCCGCTGTTCCTGTAATTATGACATCAATCATATATGATTCGTTATCAGCACATACATTTTCAATATTGACAAGCATATCACAATTCAAGCAAGTTGGACAGTTAAATCCTCCGCAATCAATACCTTGTTCACTACCATTTTGAATACCATCAGAACAAGTTGGAACAGGGATATCACAATTATAAGATAGAGGAATAGTACAGACATTACCATCTTCGTCAATAATTAAGACTGTTTGATTACTATTAGAAGGGAAAGGACCTAAGGTATTAGGACCTCCAGTGATGGCTGGATTAAAAGTGCCCCCCAGCGTACCGATATCATAAGTATGATTCCCTAAGCCAGTGAAACTAACATCTACCATAAAACTATCTAGGTCGCAGGTATATGTTAATTCAGGAGCATCTAAATCACATTTAGGGCAATAATTAACTGTTGTGTTGACATTTGCTAAAGATTCTGTATAGAATTCAGCTGTTGGAGAATCCTTATATTTTACTAAAATATTATCAATTGAGAGTTCAAATTCCCAGCAATCGTTTTCATCTGGTAGTAAAATGCCTAAAAAATCGTCCCAAACCACAATACATTCAATAAAATAAACGGCCCCTCCCCCACAATTAATACCTTGTGTATCGGTAGATTGTAAATTGACTGTTACTGGTGATGCGCTTCCAGCAAGAGCAGCAGGTGTAGAGGTGTAATTAGGCAGACAAAGCCCATCAGCTACCCTTAATACAGAAGGTGCTGTAAAATTCCCAGTGTTTGAACTAATGTCAAAACACAAGCCATAGAAATCTTCTATAGTTCCACCTCCTCCGCATTGATCAAGGCTAACTGCTATAGTAATTGGATCAGATGGATTAGCATAAACGGGTCTGGTTGGTTTTGCTGTTAAGCAAACATTTGCAGACAAATCGTAAAATACTAATGACAAAAGAATAATTAATGTTGTTCTTATAATCATTGCCTAAAATTTTAGTTTGGGTTAAGATCGTAGCTTAGTCATAAAATAAATACATAGTCAAAATATCACTTCCTGAAAATTGTACAGGCAATTATCGAAAAAGAATGTAAAACTTGAATAAATTTAAAGTAGTAGATAAGAGTCAAAAATATTAAAAATAAAGCACAATTCCAAACCATCAATCATCCGTTTTTTTTTCTTTTATTAATTCAACTTCAAATGTTTTAACAAATATAAATCATTGAACTTTATTAGCATATCCCTAAGCATCACACCTTTGTTATTAACTTCTAAACTTTATTTTTTGACAACGATACAATCAACTGATTAACAGACGAAAACTAAAAACAATTTAAACCAAATTATTTATTAATTCAATCATTATTATTATTATATCTTAAAATATCCCTATACAAGCAAGAGTTCCTTAATCGCCTTAAAAAATTTAATCATATGCCCATTTAATTTGTCGATTAAAAGATAACGTAATAGTAAAATAGTAGTCAATCGGCTAAATTACAGTCTATTAGGGTTTTCGTAAAAAAAAACGTACCTTGTTTAATTAATTTATCGGTAAGTATTAAGGAAGCGACTAAATTCATTACATATTTAAGGCTCAATGTGATGAGATTGACTTTTACTCAAACATAGCCTTTTTGAAACACTCTATTCAAAGCCAAAGCTTTACAGTTTAATATTATCAACAACACAAGTATTTTCTATAATGCTCAATAGTAAGCTCATAAAAATAATGCGTACTTTAACGAAGGATGAAATCAATCGTTTTGGTAAGTATTTACACTCCCCCATTTTCAACACGA
>JAHDDN010000023.1:17615-23746 GCA_020629335.1 Chitinophagales bacterium
AAGGATGAAATCAATCGTTTTGGTAAGTATTTACACTCCCCCATTTTCAACACGAATGAAAAGGTCGTGCAACTATTTCAAATCATTAAAAATGAGTACCCTCAATTAGATTCTCCAAATCTTAGTAAGGAAAACGTTTTTCAAAAAGTATTCAATGACAAAAACAAATCAGATTCATCTTTACGAGCTTTGATGTCTCAGCTTACTAATCTTTTATACGACTTCCTATCATTGACTGAATATCAAACCAATAAAAATTTAAAAAATAGACATCTACTTAATGCACTGAGAAACAAGAACTTAAAAGATCTATTCACAAAAAACCTCCAATCAGCTTTTAAGGACTTAAATAAACAAAAATATCGTGATGTTAACTACTTTTTTCATCATTACCGACTCTCTGAACTGCAATTTGAGCATGATATTGTATATTCTAATCGATCTCCAAATTTAAGTTTAAAGGATTTAGTCCGAAACATGGATATCTTTTATCTTTCTTCTAAGCTAAAATATGGTTCTGCCCTCCTCAACCTTAAAAATGTACTGAAAGATAAGGATGAGTATGACTTATACCTTTTTTATGAGGCGTTAAGTTATTCAGAAAAAGCCGATCTCCAAGAGATTCCTTTAATCCGAATTTACTATCATATTTTCAAGCTCTATATTGAAGATAAGGAGGAACATTTCTACGCTATCAAAGAAATTTTGATCGAAAAAAGCATTTTACCAAGCAGTGAACAAAGGCAGATTTATGCCTTTTTATCCAACTATGGCTTGCGAAAAGTTAGACAGGGGAAGAATGAGTTTTTGAACGAGACCCTTCAATTATATAAACAAATGGTGGAAGACAAGGTGGTTTTAGCTTATAATACATTCATTTCTCCTCACTTGTATCGAAATATAGCCACTCTTGGAATTAGTTTAAAAGATTATGAGTGGACCGAACTTTTTATTGAGTCTTACAAAAACAAAATTCATCCACTTTTCAGAAATGATCTGTACAAATATACGCAAGCAGCTCTCAACTTCTCAAAAGAGGACTACGATCGATCTAAAGAGTTTCTAATAGATATTCAGTTTATTGACTCCTATTACCACATTCATTGCAAAATTTTATTGATTAAGACCTTTTATGAATTGAATGAGCAAATCTCAATAGACTCTTCTATTGAGGCCTTCAGAATTTGGCTAATGAGAGAAAAATCGCTGGCTAAAAACATTATAGAATCCTGCAAAAATTTTGTTTCTATAATGAAGAAAATCCTACGATCCAAGAAAAGTAATAAGCCTGTTGAACATTTAATTGAGGAGCTAAAAGCGATAGAAAATATTGCCGAAAGGCAATGGTTAATGGATAAGTTAAACTCATTTGAGTAAATCCAACATGAATCAACGGGGATCTATCTTGACCTTAGTCAGAAAATTTTATGTTATAGTCCACTAAGGCAAGATTTGTGAAAAATAGCCGATCAAAATTAATAAATTTCGACTGAATGGACTATATAATGTATTTAGAGAAAACTAAAATAGTTCTTTTTAGTTTTTATCTTTGTACTCCTGTTTTAACACATAAAATAATATTAATATGCCAGCTTTAGAAACAATACAAATTCCTTTAGGATTTGTAGCACCAGATTTCTCTTTATTAGATGTCGTTTCTGGTGAAAATAAATCATTGACAGACTTAAAAGGCGATAAGGCTACAGTAATGATGTTTATCTGTAACCATTGTCCGTATGTCAAGCATATCCAAACTGGATTGGTTGAATTAGCAAAGGATTATCAAGATAAAGGGATACAATTTGTTGCTGTTTGTAGCAATGATGCTGTCAAATACCCTTCTGACAGCCCTGAAAAGATGAAGGAAACAGCTGAAGAATTTAATTATCCATTCCCTTACTTATACGACGAAACGCAAGAAATCGCACAAGCTTATAAAGCTGTATGCACGCCTGATTTCAGCATCTTTGACGCCGATCTAAAATGTACTTATCGAGGACAAATGGATGATTCAAGACCAGGAAACTCTATTCCTGTTTCAGGTGCTGATATTAGGATGACACTTGATGCAATGCTGAATGGTAATACAATCAGTGACGAACAAAAACCGAGTATTGGATGTAGCATCAAATGGAAAAATGGTGATCCTTACCAATAAATATAAATGTAAGTGACACCCGAATTAATTCAAAAATATACTACTTCCTTTTCAAGATTTGCTCCCATAAAAGGAACACTAGTCCATTATAGGATAGAGGGAGAAGGCGAACCACTTGTTTTAATACATGGTGCGTTCTCCTCCCTCCATACCTTTAATCCTTGGACCGCTATTTTGAAAAAACACTTCAAGGTAATTCGATTCACATTAATGGGATTCGGCTTGACTGGTCCTAATATATTTAATGACTATACTGTCACTTCTCATCTAGCTTACTTCAAAACATTAATGGATATGCTAGGTATTAAGGAATTTCATATAGCTGGAAATTCTTTAGGCGGCTGGCTAGCTTGGGAATTTGCCCTCCGATATCCTGAAAGAGTCAAAAAGCTAGTCTTAATTAATGCTTCCGGCTACCTTAATGATGATGCCATTCCCCTCCCCTTCAAAGTCGCTCAAACTCCTTTCGCCAACAGGATCATCAAGTACTCCGTTAATAAATCGCTACTCGAAAGATTTCTAAGAGAAGTATTTGTAGACCAAACTAAGATTACACAAAGACTCATTGATAGATACTATGACCTATTCTCAAGAGATGGCAATAGTGATGCTTTTATTCATTTAGTCAACTCAAAATATAGAGATAATACAAGGGCACTAAAGAAATTACAAGCCACTACTCTCGTTATGTGGGGAGACGAAGATAGATGGATTCCAGTCAAATACGCTCAATCCTTTTACGATAACATACCCAATTCTCAATTAGTCATATATAATCAAGTTGGTCATATTCCAATGGAAGAAATTCCCGAACAAAGCGCTCAAGATGTAATAGATTTCCTTCAAGAAAAGAACTAAAGTTCCTCCGTCTGCGTTCTCTATTTAATGGTAGAACAATCTCCAATATTATTATTCGATGGCGTTTGCAACCTTTGCGATCAAACAGTACAATTTGTACTAAAAAACAATAGCCAGCAAAATGTCCAATTCAGTAGCCTACAATCTGAGTTTGGACAGGAGATTCTAAGTAAATACCAACTCCCTACCGAAGATTTTCAAACCTTAATACTACTCGAAAACAATCAAATCTTCACCTATTCTGATGCTGCACTTAAATTATGCGCCCATTTAGATACTCCCTGGAATTGGCTAAAAATAGGCCTCATCATTCCTAAATTCATACGGGATTCAGTCTACAAATTTGTTTCCAATAATCGTTATAGACTAATGGGCAAAAAAGAACAGTGTATGATACCCGACCCCGCCTACAAAAAACGATTTATTTAGTTGTTAAATTTAGTTAAGCTTAAAGGAAAACATCTATATATTCCCTATATTGTAAAACCGCAAATTGAAATTGCTTCTTTTAAATAGTACAATTTCAATATAAACCCTAAATATCCTCATGGAAAAAACGCATGAAAGTGTAATCAAGTTATGGCAATCTTACCTAAAAGAGAATAAGCTTGCCGATAATACCACTCGCCCTCCTCATTACTATTTCTGTAATAATAAAAAAGATGCCGACGAATGCGCAGAACTAGTCGTTCAAGGACATAAAAGAGCTACTGCCGGATGCCTATGGGATTATGAACGGCTTAATGAAGCTCTACCCAAAGTAGGAGACCAATTTATCATTACCAATTGGGAAGGTATCGCCAAAGGATTAGTAGAAACCACCAAAGTTGAAACAATCCCTTTTAACCAAATTACAGAAGAACACGCTTATATGGAAGGTGAAGGGGATAAATCTCTCGCCTATTGGAGGAAAGTACATATCGAGTTCTTTGAAAAAGAATTTGAAAACACCAATCTTAAAGTATCAGAAGATATGCCAATCGTATTTGAAACATTCAAAGTCATATACTCATGATCAAACTCCAAAACATCCATAAATCATATGGCAAAGGAGCTAATGCCCTCCATGTTTTGAAAGGGATTGATCTCCATATCAAAGAAGGAGAATTAGTCTCCATCATGGGTTCTTCTGGCTCAGGTAAATCTACTTTGCTAAACATCATCGGTATACTCGACAAATATGATGAAGGAAACTACCAACTATCCAATAAAACCATTACGAATAATCTAACCGAAAAACAAGCAGCACTCTATAGAAACGAATTGATCGGTTTTGTTTTTCAATCCTTTAATCTACTGTCCTTTAAAAGCGCTGCTGAAAATGTGGCCCTCCCCCTCTACTATCAAAAAGTAAGTCGAAAAGAAAGAAATGCAATCGCAGTTGATTATCTCGATATGGTAGGACTCAAGCCTTGGGCTGATCATCTCCCCTCTCAAATGTCTGGTGGACAGCAACAAAGGGTAGCTATCGCAAGGGCACTAATTTCTCAACCAAAAGTGATATTAGCTGATGAGCCTACTGGCGCACTCGATTCTAGCACTTCTGATGAAGTTATGCAGCTATTCAAAGACGTACATAAAAAGGGAATTACCATTGTTATCGTTACCCACGAAAATGATATTGCTGAAATGACCGAAAGAATCATACGACTCAAAGATGGTAATATAGAAAGTCGAAATTTATAAACCTAAATCCTAATCGGTGTTTGACATAGAGAAATGGCAAGAAATATTTGAATCCATCTGGCAACATAAGCTCAGAACCTTCCTCACCGCCTTCGGTGTGTTTTGGGGAATCTTTATGCTTGTTATTCTCTTAGGCGCAGGAAAGGGTTTAGCCAATGGAGCCGAAAATTCCTTTAAAGACGACGCCACTAATAGTATCTGGATTTACCCAGGCAAAACAAGTAAGCCGCATAAAGGACTCCCTCCTGGCCGATTCATCCAATTAGACAATAAAGACTTCGACTTCATCAAAAACGATATTGATAAGGTAGATCAAATTTCTGGACGATATAATCTCTGGGGAGAATTTTCTATTTCAAGAGGCAGTAAAAGTTCTTCTTATAGCGTAAGGTCTGTTCACCCTGGACATAAATTTATCGAAAATACCATTGTCACCGAAGGGAGATTTATCAATGAATATGACCTTCAAGAAAAACGTAAGGTGGCCGCAATCGGCAAATTAGTCGTCAACGGGCTTTTCGAAAAAGACGAAGATCCAATTGGGGAATATATCGACATCAAAGGCATCCGATATCAAGTAATCGGAATATTTGAAGATACTGGTAGCGATCGTGAAATGCGCATGGTTTATTTACCCATTACTACCGTTCAAGCTTTGGAAAATAATCCTACTCGAATCCATCAGTTGATGTTCAGCACTGAGGAAGCAAGCATAGCGGAAACCAAAGTCATGGAAGAGGAAATTCGCGCTCACTTCGCCAAAACACAACAGTTTGATCCAACAGATAAAAATGCTATCTGGATCAGAAATATATCCGAACAAATACAAAAATTTCGCAACGTACTTACTGGTATCAATGTCTTCGTATTCTTCGTTGCCTTAGGCACCATCATAGCTGGTATCATCGGTGTCAGTAATATCATGCTCATCATCGTCAAAGAACGAACGAAGGAAATTGGAATCCGTAAGGCATTAGGTGCTACACCATTTTCCATCATCAGCATGATCATTATGGAGTCGGTACTCATTACCTCACTCGCAGGTTATATGGGCCTCTTAGCAGGCGTCGGGATATTAGAACTAATGCGATTCGCCATGAATGAATTCAAAATCGAAAACGAATTTTTCCTAAATCCTGAAGTCAATTTCACCATCGTCATAATTGCTATTTCCCTACTAATTATTTTCGGCGCACTTGCAGGACTTTTCCCCGCAGTGAAGGCTGCGAGTATCAGTCCAGTTGAGGCGATGAGGGATGATTGATGGGAGGGGCTTCCCTAAGCCAAAAAAATGATGAATGATGAACTATGAATGATGAATGGTTTGTACTGTGAGCTTCGCATATGTGAGTGCATGGGAAGCCCCAATAAAATTAAAATACTAACGTACTTACTACCAACATACTAACGTACTCAAAAAATGTTCGAC
>JAHDDN010000024.1 GCA_020629335.1 Chitinophagales bacterium
GAGGCGGGAAAATAGCCCATCAAAACTCACAAATTTCGATGTGGTGGACTATAAGCTATGAAGCGCAGTACCTTATTTAAAAGCTACTGCGCTTTTTTATTTGGGGCTTACCATGCATTTGTTGTGGCAGGTCTTGTGACAGCTCGAATTTATCATTCATCATTACGTATTATGCATTCGCCGAAGGCGCATGGTCGGGCTGTCCGTTCTTATGTGGCTATGCCCTTCCAAGTTCGCTAAGGTCTGCTTGTCTCTTTATGGAGCCTGCGCATACCTAAGCTACCTAAGTCAGCGCATGGCCGCCACATACCACTTCCATCCCTAAGCCGAAACCACCTTTTAAGACCTTTTTTCGTTCCCTTTATGTAGCCAATTTAACAAAAGATAAAATCTACTCTACCTAAACAAGTTGTCGCTTTAAAGCTATAAAAAGGATATAAATTTCCATATTTTTACCGAGTCTATGTAATAGCTAATTATATATTAAAGCTAATTACTAGCAAAAAATGAACTTAATCATACTAAAATATTGAATATGAAAAACTTTTACTTATTTGCATTGGCATTATTAGCAAGCTTTGCTTTTGATGTAAATGCTCAAATTTCTATTACCGCAGATGATCTGCCTACAGTGGGTACGAGCAAAAGTGTTGGTTATGCTAGCACTGGTGCATCCTTTGATTTAGGTGATGCAAGTGATACTGCACAAAGCTGGGATTTTTCGGGCTTAGTGCCTGAATCAGCAGCTGTAGTAGAATATGTAGATCCTGCTGGTTCCGTAGCAGAAAACGATTTTCCAACAGCAGAAATGGTAAGAGTAGCACCAATAGAACAAATACTAGGCTTAGACTTAGGATTACTTTTAAATGATTTAGGAATTCCTATTGCTGATATTCCTGAGGCAACTGCTTATTATGAATCTGACTCAGATGGAGTAATTTATACTTCTGGATTTAATGTAGAGATCAATATTGCAGGATTATTAGAATTAGGCCCAACCAGCTTTCTCGCAGATCCTAATGATATATTCGTTTCTCCTTTATCTTTCGGAGATGAACTAAGTGGAGCAGGACAGTTTTCTTACGAATTAGATATTCCAATCCTTCAAACAGTTATTCAAATAGATATTGATAGAAATTTAAATGCAGATGCATTTGGAACAATGGAATTACCTGAAGGCTCTTATGACGTTCTAAGAGTACATGAAGAATTAGATATCATGGTAGCAGCTGAAGGCTTAGTAGATACCACTATCGTAACTGAATTTTATAAGTTCTTTACTAATGGAGAAAACTATCCTGTTGCAATCTTTAGAGCAGATGCAGGTTCTGTAGCAGATGGCCCAGGCCCAATCGCTAATGTAGAATTTTTAAGTACAGAGATACCACAAGTATTGCCAACTGCTGCCTTCGAATGGGAAGAAGATTGTGCAACTCAAACCATCACATTCACTAACACTAGTGAAAATGGAGATACTTACGAATGGAACTTTGGAGATGAAACAACAGACAACACTGAAAACCCAGCAGCTCATGGATATGCCACTGATGGAGATTATACAGTCACGCTTACAGTAACTAGTGAAACAGGACAAACTGATACCTATGAAGCAGTCTGTACAGTAAGCTGTTCAACAGATTTAGAAGATTTAAGCCAATTCCAAAATACAGCTTATCCTAATCCTGCAACTGATCAAATGACCATTACATTTGATCAAGCATTAACTCAAAATGCAAAATTAAGCATCCTTAGTTTAGCAGGTCAAACTCTCCAAGAGCAGAATATCCAAGAAGGAAGCCAACTAGTGGAGGTCAATTTAACAGAATTAAGCAATGGTGCTTATTTCTACCAAATCACCAATGCAGAAGGAGCTACTTACACTAATAAATTAGTGGTTAGTAAATAATCCTGATAAAATAATATGAAAAAGGCTGCTCTCTTTTAGAGAGTAGCCTTTTTGGTGCAAAAAACAATAGTGATGAAAAATAAAATTACTTTTTTAATCTTAAGCTGCTTTCTGACAGTAGCTTTACAAGCGCAAATAGAAATTACTGCCGAGGACTTACCATCAGTAGGCACAGCTTATGCGCTTTCTTTTCTCAATACACCAGATATTGATGTGGGAGATGCAAGTGATACAGAGCAAATATGGGACTTCTCCAATTTAGAGGCTAATGATACTAGCTTTGTGTTCTTCCAAAATTCATTTGATGCACCTGGAGGAGATGACTTCCCCTTAGCAGATATGGCTCGTACGGGTAATTTAACCCAATTACTAGGCTTTGCGCTTGGGGACGTATTACCTGGAGGAGGTTTAGACTTACAAGGAACCGTACATTATGGGATCAATGGAGGATCTGGTAATATTTATAGCTTAGGGATATTAGCAGATATAGATGCAGGAGGTTTTTTGGAAGGCCCATTAGCCTTAGAAGCAACTTCGCCAGATTTGTACTTAGCTCCTTTGGAGTTTGGAGAAACAGAAGAGCATGAAGGTGCTTATGCTTTTACGGTAGATATTGATCTTTTGCCTGTTCCTATTACTATTACTATAGATGTAGAAAGAGAATTAACAGCAGATGCTTTCGGTCAATTGTACTTACCAACAGATACTTTTGATGTATTGCGTTATCAAGAAAATGCCAATATTAGCATCTCTATTCCTTTACTATTTGATACAACAGTATTAGCGCAGAATTATCGTTTCATGTCTAATGATTTACAGTATCCTGTAGCAAGTACCTATGGCTTTGCAGGAGACAAAAGCTATACTGCTCAATCAATGGAATACTATAATACACCAGGCGCATCTGTGGCAGAATTTGCTTACGATAATGAATGTCTAACAGTAGACTTCATTAATGAAAGCGAATTTGCTATCAACTTTGAATGGGATTTTGGTGATGGAGAAACAAGTACAGGTCTAAACCCATCCCACACTTATGATGATGAAGGCACCTATACAGTAACACTGACTGCTACTAACTTTGAAGGAACAGACACCGTATCAATTACATCAGATGTAGTGGTAGAATGCCCTGCTTCTGCGGCCTTTGGTTCTTTTTCAGAATGTCTAACAGCCACTTTCTTTAATCAAAGTGAAAATGGGGAAAGCTATTTATGGGATTTCGGAGATGGTAATACAAGTGAGGATGAAGACCCTGTTTATACCTATGGCGATGCAGGTACTTATGAAGTAAGCTTAACAGTATTTGGTATTACAGGAGATGAAGCAACTTATAGCGAAGAAGTAGATGTAGAGTGTGTAGTAGAAGCCGCATTCGAATCTAATTCCGAATGTGTAACCGTTACCTTCTTCAATCAGAGTGTGAATGCAGAAAGTTATAACTGGAACTTTGGAGATGAAACAACTAGTACAGATGAAGAACCAGTACACACCTACGAAAATCCTGGTACTTATACTGTTACACTCACAGCAGATGGTATCACAGGAGATGAAGCTATTTATGAAGCTGAAGTAGTGGTAACTTGTCCATTTACAGCAGATTTTGATGTTTTTGCTGATTGTGAAAATTATACTTTTGTCAATGAGAGTGGAAATATCGATTCTTACTCATGGGATTTTGGTGATGGTAATACAGGAACTGGCGCAACACCTACTCACACCTATACAGAAGAAGGCCCAATGACCGTGATTTTAACAGTAACCTCTTCTTTTGGAGAGACGGCTACTTCTGAAGAAACAATAGATGTTAGTGATTGCAATCCAGATACAGCAATAGAAGATGCTGAACAATGGGGGGGACAATTAATGCCGAACCCTACAAGTGATGTATGTCAAATTACTTTTCCATCAGCAGTAGAGGAGGGGGTTGCCTTAAATATTACTAGCCTGAATGGTCAGTTAGTATATAGTGAGCTAATTCCAAGAAATAGTACTGTATGGACATTATCTTTAAGTGATTTAGCAGAAGGAGCTTACTTAATTCAGTTAAATACAACTGATGCAAGCTTTACTAATAAATTGATTATTACGAAATAATCTGATTCGATAAGATTAGTCGTGATACGACAAATTTTAAATGGCGTAAGTCTCTTTGACTTACGCCATTTTTTTATAATTGTACTCTAATACGAATACTCAGTGAATTACAATATCAAAGTCATCATACCCGCCTATAATGAGGAGCAGTCCATAGGAGAAGTAGTCCAGCATATTCCTAAAGATTTAGTACAAGAGATAGTCGTCGTCAATAATAATTCTAAGGATCGGACTAGGGAGGTGGCACAAGCAGCAGGAGCTACTGTGATAGATCAGCCATTACCAGGCTATGGTAATGCTTGTTTGAAAGGTATAGAGTATATAAAGGGGCAAGCGCAGCAGCCTGATATTATTGTATTCTTAGATGGGGATTATTCCGATTATCCAGAAGAAATGCCTATTGTGATTCAACCTATTATTGATGATCAAGCAGACTTAGTAATTGGTTCCAGAGCATTGGGTGAACGGGAACGTGGCTCCATGACTCCCCAACAAGTATTTGGGAATTGGTTAGCGACCTTCTTGATCAAGCATATTTATAAAATAGAATTTACGGATTTAGGGCCATTTAGAGCCATTACGTGGGAAAAATTGATGGCTATTGGTATGGTAGATCGGAATTTTGGTTGGACGGTAGAAATGCAAATTAAAGCTGCTAAAGAAGGCTTACGATGTGTGGAAGTACCCGTGAATTATCGACAAAGAATAGGAGTATCCAAGGTATCGGGAACAGTAAGAGGAACCATCATGGCAGGTTATAAAATTCTGTATTTGATCTTTAAGTATTGGTAACTGAAAACTGGATAACTGAAAACTGAAAAACTGGATAATTGATGGGTTTAGGAATTGCTTGGTGCAAGAAAATACTGCGGTTAATCAGTTTGTTAGTTAGAAAATTAATCGGTTAGAAAATTGGCTTAGGGATGGAAGCGGTATGTGGCGGCCATGCGCTGACTTACGAAGCTTAGGTATGCGCAGGCTGGCTTTAGCAGACAAGCAGACCTTAGCGAAGTAGGAAGGGCATAGCCACATAAGAGTGGACAGCCCGACGCATTTATTTTTTTCATTCTTGGGCGCACACATAGGTAGCGCCCCTACAAAAGAATGAAAAAAATAAATGGGGAAGCCCCAAATTTAGTTAATTGGTGGATTAGTTAAATAGTAAATTAGGAACTTTGAAATAGTATACAAGTCAACTACTTAAACAATTGACTAATATACTATTTAACCCATTTCACCAATTTAGAAATCGGTTCCGATGGAAACGAACCAGCGGGGAGGAGTTTTGGCTCCGCTATCTACGCCCCAAGCCATATCTACCTTAATGAAGTAGCCCAGTAACTTGCTGCGAACGCCCCCTCCATAACCTACTACAATTGGATTTTTGAAGTAATTAACGGTTGCTTGGATCGGCACTAATTGGCCATCATCTATATTTTGAACGCCTGCGTCTGTAACGGTAACTTGGTAATAGCGATTTTCTTCAGAGAAAGGATTGAGTCCTTGCCAAGCGGTACCTGCATCAAAGAAACCCACTAATTGGAAGTTGCGAATAAATTCGGAACGGATAGGTGAGTTAAACAAGTAGCTAAAGAGTGGAACCCTTAATTCTGAATTGAACAAAGCATAGCTATCGCCATTACGAATATTATATTGAAAGCCTCTAACATTCGCTCCAATCGACTGTAAAATATAAGGCTGTTGTTCGTCAATAGGCGTGTCTCTATTGAATTGTTTGTTGGGATCTTTGAACCAGTTTTCTACGCCTCCTAAATAATAGAGCAGTTTTCTCGTTCCAAAAGACTTACCGAAAGCGACTCGATTCGCCCAAATAATTTGTTTGTGTACCTTTTGGTAATGACGGAAATCTCCACCGAAGATTCCCATCCATCCAGTATCTTTTACTTTGAAATCTAAGTTCTTGTCATCAACGAAAAATTCGAATGGCTTATAAAATTCTGTGAAGAGTTTATAGCGAGTTCCATTGCGAATATTGAGGGCCACTTCAAAGGTATTGTCGTGTACGTATTCTAACTTACTATAGAAGTAGTTTTCTGAGAAATTAGGTAAGTCTAAGGAGAACGCATCTTTTGCCAAGAAGAAGATACGCGTGCTTTGGTAGCCACCGTGCAATCTGACACTGCGGGCGATATCAAAGGGCCAAGAGAGAGTTCCCATGAGCATACCTTCCACTACTTTGGCGTCAGAATCTATAGAGTTATCGCCAGGTAAGGAAAAGCTATAACGTTTCTTCTGTGCCTTACGGTGATAAACTATTCGCTTGTCCAAGCGCTTTTTCATAGCTCGATAATCTAAGAAATACTCGGAACCGTTTAGATTTAGAGGAATACGGAATCCACCTGTGATTCTATAGTCTTCAAATAAATCCGTTGCACCTATTTTTATCATGGCATTAAGGTCTGGGAAGGAGAAAAATTGTCCACCAGCCTGAAAGCTTTCGTACGGGATATATAGTAATGAATTATCTAATTGCGTAACGACTTCATCTATGCTGAACTTCAGGTCATAGACTCTTGTACGTGATCGTTTAAATTTAGGTGCTTGATTTTTGTTTTTCGAATTATTATTGACTGCCTTATTATTGACTAAAGCAGGCTCAGTAGTTTGAGTAGGATCATCGTCTTGTTCAAATTCTTCCAAATCTTCATAGTCACTTTGGAAGAAGTATTGTTCCATATTGGTGGAGTCGATAGGTGTTATATTATTATCCTCTTCTTCTTTGAGTGCCTTTTCAATATCGTTTTCAATAATTGTTTCCTCTTTTTTCTGCTCATTAGGATCACCTAATATTTCGTCTACTACAGAAAACTCAGGGCTTTCTTTTTTAGGTGTATCAAAGAAGTTATTTTTTTCTTTTTTCGCATTAGCTTTTTCTTTCCTTTTTTCTTTTTTGCTTTTTATTTTCTTTCTTTTAGCCTGTTTTTGAGGAGCATTTGCTCTATTAATTAACTGCTCTTTATAGGCGGTGTTTTTAAGTGTTTTACTAGCTCCTTTGATATCTTCAGGCAGCTTAGCCATATAAAATTCGTATTGCCCTTCTTTTTGAGTCAGTAAAAACTGCTTGCCATTCTTAGGGGAAAAATCCCTGTTTAGAATGCTCTTTTCATAATTACTAATAGCGAATCGATTGGCAGAATATGCGTAAATATCTTCTGTTGTAATGGAATCTATGAGCCCTGCTTTTTGCAAGCTATCCAAAGGGTAAGTGGGGTTCGTGATAATAGAATCTTTGAAATAGACCTTTGTGTCTACATGGTGTAGACTACTATCTAATTCAGCCATATAGTGGTTGAAAATTCCATTTTCATTACTAAGGAAAGAGATATAATCTTTATATTGTTTGGGTATCCATTCATTGGTTAAAGGAGTATTTGTTAAGCGGATCAATTGATCATTACTTGTTTTTAACTCCATGAAGAATACATCAAAATTATTGATAGGTAAGATGGTGTCTAATTTCTCCGTACGTAAAGTATCATCTAAACGATTAGATACGAATAGAATCCCCTCCTTGCCAGCTAAGCGAGCATAAGTAGGTTGGAGATCATCATAGAAATCTTTAGTGAGTTGAACCGTTTTGGTGTTAGGGATAAAGTAGGTGAATAAATCAGCCTGTCCAGACTTAACTGCTGAAATAATCAATTTACGATTATCGGCAGTAAAAGCGATATCCAATACTTGTTGGAATTTAGTAACAGGCTCTCTGATTTCTTCGTCTTTATCTAAATCATTGACCTGTAATAAAATTTTATCTTGTTTTTCGAAAATGGTAGCTAAAGTGTGTCCTGTTCTACTCCAAGCTAGAAGTGGATAAACATCATCCTTAGGTTGATTAGGCGAACGGAAGCCTTTTTTGATGATGGTTTGGCTTTTTTCTTCCTCAAAATCGTATATGAATACCTTATATAAACCCTGATCATTAGTAGAGTAAGCTAAATATCGACCATCATGACTGATTTTTGCATCTCCTACACTAACGTCTTTCTTTTTAATTTTTTTGAATAGATGATCATCAATATACTTTTCTCTTTCTGCTTGTTCGTAGGCATAGAGCTGTTCATAATATTCATGCCACTCAGCGATAATAGCTTTCACAGAGCCACCTAAGACGAATAAGAAGCCACTTTCCAAGCTTCTATTGATACGAGTAAGGTATAATAGGTTAGGAATAGAAGAAGAACCATAGTTTTCGGCTATATAGTGCCAAAGAGCATGGCCAGCAAAAGCAGCATCCTCCTTTTCCAATTTGTTGAAATTGCGGAAACGGCCAGATTGAATCCCCTCTCTTAGCTTATCATCCATCTCTGTGCTCCAGTCTTCTCCAACATAATTGACTAAGCCATCCACAAACCAATTAGGCAAGTTGAGTAATACCGCATTTTGAATGATTTCCTGTATGCTACCCCCAAAGACCATATTTTCTACAAATACTTTGGCGATGCCTTGATTAATGCGTTTTTCAAGATCCTGATGATTTCCATTGAAGTGGACAAAGATCTTATTGCCAATAATGGGGGTTACTCCTCCAGAATTGCGATTTTCAAAGCCTTGTCCAATGTTGGTTTGCTTTAGATCAGAGATATTATGGTAAACCATTATCTCGATCTTATTATTGAGTTGGAATTCTAATTTAGATTCTATGGCAGCCAAATTCTTTTCGGCTACTGCTAAGGCGAATTTACCCAAATCTTGGCCTCCTTGATAGAAATAAGAAACAAAATTAGGAGATTCGGTGTACAGCCACTCAAAATCGTGGTATTGAACACGATTTTGGCCGAATTCCGTATTGATTCCTTGTCCATAAGCTAAAGTGCCAATAGAACCTAGGAGGAACCAGAGAATAATATGACGAAATGTATGATTAATCAATAGTTTGTTTTTATGCTATTTATCGTTAAAGTATAGGAATTTAAGCTTCCACTACTACTTATAACTAAGTTAACGTAATTTAGTTAATAAAAATTTAGTAATGAGGCCTTAAATTCTGTTTTATGGCTAACAATTCGCAATTTTACAGCCTATTTCATACCAAAATACTAGAAACATGATCACTGTTGCACGTTTTACTTTTAATCCATTCCAAGAAAACACCTACATTTTATACGACGAAACCAAAGAATGCATCATATTTGACCCAGGATGTCATAATGATCAGGAACGCCAAATCCTTGACCTTTTCATTGAAAATAAGGAATTAAAGCCAGTACAGCTCATTAATACCCATTGCCATATAGACCATATTTTAGGAAATCAGTACGTTTCGGAGAAGTATGGGTTGCCTTTGACCATTCACAAAGGCGAAATACCCGTTTTAGAAGCCGTTCCTATGTATGCAGCTTCAATGGGGCTAAAAGTGGAACATTTCCCTGCTACGGCCTTTTTAGAGGAAGGAGACATCGTTAAATTTGGTCAATCTGAATTGAAAGTCTTATTTACGCCTGGACACTCACCTGCAAGTATTTCTTTTTATTGCGAGGAAGACAAGTTATTAATAGCTGGAGACGTCCTTTTTGAAGGAAGTATTGGACGAACTGATTTGCCAGGTGGTGATTTTCAAACACTATATAAGAGTATACACGAGAAATTCTTCCCTTTAGGCGATGATGTAGAAGTTTTTCCAGGCCACGGACCTTCTACCAAAATAGGAATAGAGCGTATTAGTAATCCTTTTGTAGGAGAAAATAGCCAATACACTTTTTAGGAAATTCAATCAATCCAACTCATAACAAACGCATAAATTTGACATTTTTGCCTCAAATCCCTTTGGATATGGAGTTTAAGTAGCTAGTATTCAATGAAATATGTCTTTCAAAATTGATATTAAATTAACAATATTTATCTATAAAAATTGCTTGCTATGTTGTGTTTAATGAGTGTGAATTTTATTTAAATTAGTATTAATTTTTTATTGTAATGTTTTTATTATTATGTTATAAGCTTTTTTGTTTAATGTGATTTGTTGTTTTTGAGCAAAAATGATTTTTTTTCCACTTTTTTAGTGACTTTTGAAGTCTGACCAATATACTATACGGTTGAGCGATTTTTTTATTGAAAACCAATTATTTATAAAGTTTGTTTTGTCTATATAAGTTGGTAAAAACCTTTCCAAACTCAAGTTGAGTGTGGAAAATTAAATGCCTTAAATTTTTTTTTAATGAAGTGCTAACATATCTTTGCCCACGAATTGGAACTCAAGGCTTGTGATTTTATTTTAAATTATCCTTAGCTATATTTTTATTGATGCACTTTAATAGCCAACTACAATTGTATTTTTTTTAGCCTAGGAGTATTGAAGCAATAAATGAAAGATGCAAAGAAAGCAAAATTTATTGTTTGATTATTCTCAATAGAGATTCCGATATTGTTTTACCAAAAGTATCACATGGAAACTTTTATATACCATTTAAAAGCGAATGCTTCAAAAAAATGGATATGGATAGCTCTTGTTTTTATTTCTAATTTATCTTTAGCAGCTTTCCCCCGAATTTCTGTAGACGAGTATGTTGAGCAGTATAAGAATATTGCTATTACAGAAATGCACAATTACCGTATACCTGCGAGTATAACGCTAGCACAAGGTATACTGGAGTCGGAGTTCGGTAATAGCTACTTAGCAACAGCAGCGAACAATCATTTTGGTATCAAATGCCATAAGGATTGGAATGGGCTAAGCGTGAGGAAAGATGATGATGCAAAAGATGAATGCTTTAGAAAATATGCCTCAGCAGTAGATTCTTATGAAGATCATTCACTCTTCTTATCTAAAAGAGGTCGCTACTCTAGCCTTTTCGAACTTAAAATGACAGATTATAAGTCATGGGCTAAAGGATTAAAAAAAGCAGGCTATGCTACGAATCCCCAATATGCCCACCAACTTATCAAATTAATCGATAATTACGATCTAAATAGATTTGATACAGGTGAGCCACTATCAGAAGAACAATATGCAGAAACAGTAGAAAAAGAACGCCAAGAGCAAATTTTCTACTATAACAGAATCAAAACCATTGTATTTACTTATGGGGTAACGCCCAAGCAAGTGGCAGATGCGTATAATATTGATATTGATCGACTCTGCAAGTATAATGATGTGAAAAGATCAGATTTCTTCCCTGCGGATGCAAAAATCTATCTTCAACCGAAAAGAGGTAAAGGACCTATCAATAAAAGACAACACTTAGTAGAGGCTAATCAAACGATGCGAGATATAGCACAACTATACGGCATCAAACTCGAAAAACTTTACAAACTCAATCAAATGTTGCCAGGTACACAGCCTCAAAAAGGAGAGTTGATTAATCTCCGTAAAAAGAGAGGCTATCCACCTATGGTAACGGCTGATTTTATGGGAGCACCTACACCGCTTCCGTCTCATGATCTTAGTGAGAAAACGCAAAATAGAGAGCAGCCAAGTGCGCCTCCCTATGAACCACAAAATAATAAAGAGATCACACAAGTATCCGAAACAGAGGTACCTGATCCAGTAGTCAAAAAGAACGACAACAAGAAGGTGAAACAATTATATGTTGTTCGAGAAGGCGACAACCTAAATAGTATTGCAGAGCAGTTTGGAGCTTCTCTGTACGATTTAATCAAAATCAACGATTTAGGTAAGGAAGATGTACAAGCAGGTGATAAACTAATCGTTCCTGCAAAAGTAAAATAATTCTTTCTTCAAGTTTTTTCAGCATTTCATTGAAGTGAGCAGAGTTGAATGTTACTATTCAATTTTGCTCACTTTTTTTATTTGGGGCTTCCCTCGCCTCGCAATTTACAATGGTTCCCCTTTTTAAAAATGCAATCGACTAATTAAAAATTATCTAACCAACTAATGGCTCGGTCGGGCTGTCCGTTCTTATGTGGCTATGCCCTTCCTACTACGCTAAGGTTCACTTGTCTCTTATTGGAGCCTGCGTGTACCTAAGCTCCGTAAGTCAGCGCATGGCCGCCACATACCACTTCCATCCCTAAGCCTAAACAAACAAATCCGAAATAATTTGATCTGCGATTAGTCTGCCTTTAGGAGAAAGTGCCAAATGTTCTCCTTGGATAACAACTGCAGTTGTTTCAATGTATTTTTTGGCATCGTTTAAGAGAGCAGCGTGCTGATCTTCCCCAAATTCTCGAAGAACTTTATTGAGATCACAGCCCCACATCGTTCTTAGAGTGGTGAGTAAATATTCGTTATAGCGTTGACTAGGCGTTAATACTTCCACTTCAGCAGGGATGGTTCCTGCTTGGATAGCTTTGATATATTGGCTATTATTGGCGATATTCCATTGGCGAGAATGTCCATTAAAGGAATGAGCAGCTGGGCCTAAACCTAGATAAGACACCCCTCTCCAATAATTGCTATTGTGCTTGGATTCCCAATTGGGTAAACTGAAGTTAGATATTTCGTATTGTTGGTAGCCATTTTGGGTGAGCATTTCTAATAAAATTTCAAATTGCTCGGCAGATTGGACTTCATCTACTGCTTTTGCTTTTCCATTTTGGACGAAATGAGCTAAAGCGGTATTGGGTTCTACCGTTAAGCAGTAGGCTGATAAATGGGGGATTTTATAATTAAGGAAAAAGTTGATATTATTACGCCATCTTTCGTGGTTCATATCAGGAGTGCCATAAATTAAGTCTATTGTAATATTCTCAAAGCCTATTTTCTGAGCATATTCAATACATTGCTTGGCTTGGTCGGCATTATGTGCTCGGTTCATAAAGCGTAAGTCTTCTTCATAAAAGGACTGCACACCTATAGATAGGCGATTAATACCCGCCTGTTTGAGTGCGCTTAAATGATTAGGTGATAAATCATCTGGATTAGCCTCTAAGGTGATCTCCACTTTTTTATCGACCTCGAATTGTTGGTCTAAAGCAGCTAAAAGCTGGGCGATCTCGTCTCTAGTCAATAGGGAAGGGGTTCCCCCTCCAAAATATATGGTTTTAATCTTTTCTGCTCCTAAATAATCCTTCTGGAGCCTTATTTCTTTATGGAGGGCTAGAAGTAACTTATCCTTTAACTTCATGGAAGTTGAAAAGTGGAAGTTGCAATAGTGACACGCCTTCTTGCAAAAGGGAATATGGATATAAATGCCAGCCATTTTGTTAAAAAATAATTGATGAGTGATTCCGAAGAATTTCGGCTAAAACGTTTTGACCTTGATCAGTTCAGACGTTAAAAATTGGCTTAGGGATGGTAGCGGTATGTGGCGTTTATGCAGTGACTTACGGCGCTTAGCTGGACGTAGGCTGGCCCGCAGGGCAGACAAGTACAGCTTAGCAGAGTAGGAGCGGCATAGCCACATAAGAGCGGACAGCCCGACCCATTTGTTTTTTTGGCCAGTCATGTTGGGGCGCACCTGTGTGTGCGCCCTCTGGCCAAAAAAATAAATGGGGAAGCCCCAAATTACATTTTAAAATTTTAATAGCGATAGTTGCAGAAGTTTTTTTTGATAATATTAATTGCTTGTATTTCTTTGATGGCAAATTCGCAGGGAGTTGCTTTGGAAGTAGCGGCTTCAGAGGCGGATTGGCCCATATTGAAGGCGAATAAGGCTTATCAGGAGAAGTATGAGAGTGAGCGATTAGCGCAATTGGCTCTAGCAAATATCTTGAAGGATTTGAAGTCGGATGGTTATTTGGCGGCTTCATTTGATGATTTAGAGTCGGATAGTGTGTTGGTGAAGGCTGATTTTTATTTGGGAGAGCGTTATGAGTGGATGCAATTGGCAGTAGATAGTATTGACGAAAAAATATTGTCTAAGATTGGATATCGGCCTGGGGCTTTTAGAGGAAAACCATTTTCAATTGAGGAAGTGAGGCGATTACAGGAGCGATTATTGACTTACTACGAAAATAATGGCTATCCATTTGCGGAGGTTGGTTTGACCGATCTGGCGATGCAGGAGGAGCAAATTTCTGCCAATTTATCTTTAGAAAAGGGGGCGTTGATTAGGATTGACAGTTTGGCTTTGCACACTTATGCGCATTTGAGTCGGCAGTACTTGGCTAATTACTTAGGGATAGAGCAAGGGATGATTTATAATGAGAGCTTGCTTCGTCAAATATCAAGTCGATTGAGAGAAATACCTTTTGTATCAGAATCTGCTCCATCCACGGTTGATTTTATTGGTTCTAAAGCGAGGGTGAATGTATATTTAAAACGTCAGAAAGCCAGTCGTTTAAATTTTATATTAGGCGTATTGCCTAAGTCAGATGGAGAAGGCTTTGATATTACTGGAGATGGTGAGTTGGTATTGCAAAATGCTTTAGGTAGTGGAGAGTTAATCGGTTTAGAGTACCAAGCATATCCAGCCAAGGCTACGGAGTTGAATTTGAAATTTAATTACCCTTATTTGCCTTTATTGCCTATAGGTATTGATTTGGCTTTCGATTTATATCGAAAGGATACCCTATTTTCTGAAATACACTATAATCTAGGCGTTCAATACACCTTTAAGGGAAATAATTACATCAAGGCATTTTATGATCGCAAGCGTTCGAGTCCAATTAGCGAATTTGGCAATGAAAATGTACTGCCTTCTATTTTGGGTGTTTTGACGAGTGCCTATGGGCTGTCTTGGAATTGGGAGCAATTGGACTATCGATATAATCCAAGAAGGGGGATAACATTAAGTAGTTCCGCAGCATTAGGTGTTAAGACTTATGCAAACGACAGTATTTTACAAATCATAGATGAGACAGCCGAAAGCTGGCAATTGCAATGGCAGTTAGAAGCTGGTGTGAGTCGCTATTGGCCTATTGGAGCGGGTAGTACTATCAAAACAAGCCTAAGAGGAGCTTGGTTAGAACTAGCAAATGGAGGAAGCAATAATATCAATTTATTATTTGAGAATGAGTTGTACAGAATAGGCGGAAATAAGCTGCTAAGAGGTTTTGATGAACAGTCGATTTTGAGTAATTTATACCTATTAAATACCTTAGAATATCGTTATTTGATGAGTCAAAATTCTTACGTCTCTTTATTTGGAGATGCGGCCTATGTTGAAAATAACAATAGTACTGAGAGTGATAAAAGTTGGTATTATGGCTTAGGTGCGGGTATTACTTTTGAGACTAAAGCAGGACTTTTTGGTCTAAATTATGCGCTAGGTAAAAGAGCAGGAAATAGTTTTGATCTGCGGAGCGGAAAAATTCATTTTGGCTATGTCAATTATTTTTAGCCTAAAAAGTGGATTTTTAAGAAAAAAAAACGTATAATTAGTAGTGGAGTTAAGTGGAGTAAACATCATTCGGGAGCTCATTTCCTTTTTAGGAAGTGCTTTGAAGAATATACAACATCAATTGCCTATTCCAGAGCCAGTAAGCCCTGAGATTAATGATATCGTGCCAGTATGGCCTGACACGCCAGAAGGTTTTATCCCACCCTCCGAATTATTGGGTAGCACTCACACCCTTTTATTTTACTTACTAATAGTGAGTATAGGAATCGTTTTATTTGTCAGGCAGCAGAATGGCAAATATTTTCAAACGATATACGATTCTGCTACTAATTTCAATTTATCCAACCAGTTATTTAGAGAGCAAGAATTTAGAGGAATCGGTATGCCGATCTTGTTGTTACTGAATAGTGTACTTTGTTTAGGCATGGCATTATTCTTGAGTTTAAAAAACTTCAGTAGTTTAGGGAGCGCACCGACCACTATATTATTAATAGGGTCTATCCTTTTTCTAGTATTGTGCTTCGCCTTTAGATATAGCACTCATAAATTATTGAATTGGATATTACCAGTTAAGCAGTATGTAGATGTTTACTTATACAATGTGTTTATTACTTACACAATGCTGGGTATGATCTGTCTGCCTTTGGTGATTATTGCTGCTTTTTCGCAAGTAATTTTGGTGAAAGTAGCATTAGGATTAGTAGGTGTGTGTGTATTGTTAGCGGTGCTATATCGTATATATAGAGGAATGAAAATAGGAAGAGACACTATTTTAGCTAATAAGTTTCATTTTTTTTTGTACCTTTGCACCCTTGAAATCATACCCCTTTTATTCTTAGTCAAAGTTTTAAATGACTATATTATCTAAAAATTATTAACCCTACTTCCCTTATATGGAAATTATAGAAACTAAGCCTATTGTGGATAGAGAAATAAGATCTATACTGATATCTCAGCCGGCTCCTCCAGTTGGAGTACGTAGCCCATATGATGAGATCGTCAAAAAACATGATATAAAAGTAGACTTTAGAGCATTTATTCACGTAGAAGGAGTAACACTCAAAGAGTTTAGAAAAAGCCGAATTAATCCATTGGATTTTTCAGCTATAATACTAACAAGTAGAAATTCGATAGATCACTTCTTTCGAATTTGTGATGAATTAAAGATAAAGATGCCTCAAGAGATGAAGTACGTTTGTTCTTCAGAAACGGTAGCCCTTTACCTACAGAAATTTATCCAATATCGAAAACGAAAGGTCTCATTTGGCAATGGTAAGTCGAAAACACTTTACGATCTACTAAATAAGTATAAGAACACCGAAAAGTTCTTATTTCCTTGCTCGAATGTAAGAAAGGATGACATTCCTAACTTCTTAAAGGAGAATGGGTTTGATTATGCAGAAGCTGTTTTCTACAAAACAGTAGCTAGCGATCTTTCCGACTTAGAGAATATATTTTATGATATGATTGTATTCTTTAGTCCAACAGGTTTAAAATCCTTATTCGATAACTTCCCGAATTTTGAGCAAAATAACACACGAATTGCAGCATATGGAGAGTCTACCCGTAAAAAGGTAGAGGAATACAATTTGCGATTAGATATAAAAGCGCCGTCGCCTGGAACACCCTCCATGACAGCGGCCATTGATAAGTACATCAAATTAGTCAATAAAGAAAAATAGATTACTAATCTATATATCCAAAGATTGCATCCAAACTGCCAGCACTTTTACCAAAGGGCTGGCAGTTTCTTTTTATAGCACTTCTCAAATAAATTTATGTCAAAACCTAAATACACCAATCGACTAATAAAAGAAAGTAGCCCTTACTTACTCCAACACGCTCATAATCCAGTAGATTGGTATCCTTGGGGCGAAGAAGCACTCCAAAAAGCAAAACAAGAAGATAAGCCGATATTAGTCAGCATAGGCTACTCTGCTTGTCATTGGTGTCATGTAATGGAACATGAGTCCTTTGAAAATGAGCAAGTTGCAGCCTTTATGAATGAGCATTTCATCAATATCAAAATTGATAGAGAAGAAAGACCTGATATCGATCACATATATATGGAAGCCTTACAAGCCATGACAGGGCAAGGAGGATGGCCCTTAAACTGCTTTCTTACGCCTGACCAACTGCCTTTTTATGGTGGAACTTACTTTCCCCCTCAACAGATGTATAATAAGCCTGATTGGCTAACTGTATTGAGAAGCATCTCACGAGCCTTTAAAGAAAAAAGAGAGGAGATTGAAAAGCAGTCAGCTAATTTAGCAGATCATATTTCTAATAAGAGTGAGCGTTTTTTTAAAAGGCAAGATATCACTTTAATAGATGGTGAAAAGAACTTTGATCAGGATATATTTGAGGAAGCATATGGAGTAATTACGCCTTTAATGGATAAAACTAATGGCGGTTTTGGAGGAGCACCTAAATTCCCATCAAGTATGAGTTTAGCTTTTTTATTGCGATATCATCACTATACAGGGAATCAAGAAGCTTTATCTCATGCTTTATTCTCTATTAATAAAATGATCGACGGAGGAATTTACGATCATCTTGGAGGTGGATTTGCTCGTTATACTGTTGATAATGCCTGGTTGGTTCCTCACTTTGAGAAGATGCTATATGATAATGCCTTATTGGTTAGTTTGATTGCGGATGCATATAAGGTAACAAAGAGTACAAGATATGAAGAAGTTATTCGCCAGAGCTTGGCATTTATTGAGCGGGAAATGATGTCTGAAGAAGGCGGCTTTTATGCTTCCTATGATGCTGATTCAGAAGGAGAAGAGGGAAAGTTTTATGTTTGGCAAGAATCAGAAATAGATGGCATATTAAGTCCTAAAAACGCCTCGATATTTAAATTGTTTTATGATGTTAGCAGTGGCGGTAATTGGGAGCATAAAAATATTTTAAACAGGAATGAAAGCGATGAAAGTTTCGCTAAAAATAACCAGCTTAGTTTAATTGAACTCCAATCTATTTTAGAAGATTCCCGTCAGAAACTATTTGAATATAGAACAAAACGTGTAAAGCCAGCTTTAGACGATAAAATACTTTTGTCTTGGAATGCGTTAATGAATACCGCTTATACCAAAGCGTATGAAGCAATAGGAGAAGAGCATTATTTAGAAATGGCCAAACAGAATATGGATTTTCTGTTAAGTAGATTTAAGCGAAAAGATGATGCCACCTATTATCATACCTATAAGGAAGGCCTAGGGCGATTTCCTGCATTTATAGATGATTATGCTTTTTTGATAAAAGCCTTAATCGATTTATATGAAGTTAGCTTTGACGAAAAGTATTTAAAAGAAGCTTTTTCATTGACCTCCTTAGTCAGAAAGACTTTTATGGATCAAGAAGATTGTTTGTATTATTATACGTCAGAGACTCAAAAAGATATTGCCTTTAGGAAGAAGGAGTTTTTTGATAATGCAACTCCTTCGGCTAATTCAACGATGGCAGGAAATTTATTGCGTTTAGGAGTTCTGTATGATGAAACAGCATGGATAACGGATGCCAATAAAATGCTGAAATTATTAGAGCCGACCATTCGCAAATATCCAAGTTCATTGGGTCGATGGGCGAATACTTTGATTGATTGGTCGCATTCGTATAATGAGATAGCAGTCATAGGAGAAGTGGCGCATAAAAAAGCAAGTGCATTACATGCTTATTTTATACCCAATCGAATATTGTTGGCAAGCGAAAGTGAAGATACAAAATTAAGCTTATTGCAAAACCGTTATGTGCAAGGTCAAACGCTTTACTATCTTTGCCGAGATCATGCTTGCCAAATGCCAGTTGAAGAGACTTCAGAATTGTTAGACCTCTTAAAAGAGTAGTATAAAAGACATAAAAAGTATTTTTTAGGTGGTAATTAGTGATATTATTTCCAAATAGATAATTAGAACGAAGAATTTTAACTAATTTTAAGGGGCTTACTCAATATTCCATTACTTTTTAAGTTATAGTTCTATGAAAAAAGGTATTAGAATAAAGAGCCTTTTAAGTTGTTTCGGATTATTTTTATTGACTTATAGTTTATCTGCTCAACAAGTAGTTCAGTATAGTCAATATTTATTCAATCAATTATCGTATAATCCAGCTTATGCAGGCGCATACGATGGTATTCAACTTACAGCAGCTTTGCGCAAACAATGGTTAGGTTTGGAAGGTAGCCCTTTCAGCCAAAATGTAAATGCGCATTTACCAGTTCCATATTTAAATAGTGGAGTTGGTATTTTGATAGAAAATGATATATTGGGAGCAGAAAGAAACACAAGTTTGTATCTTTCTTATTCTTATCAAATTTTTCGTTCACAAAGAGTAAAAGCAGCCTTAGGAATTAATGCGGGAATTTTACAGAAAAATATAGACGGATCTCAGCTAATTTCTCCAGATGGTATTTATGATGTTTCTATAGATCATCAAGACGCAATAATATCAAATACTGGACAAGGAAATATGCAGCCTGATGCAGGTGTGGGAGTTTATATGGAAGGAGAGAAATGGGATTTAAGCTTGTCTGTTCAACAGCTTTTAGGTTTAAATTATATGATTAGTGGTTTGGAAGGAGATGCATTAATTAGGCAAGATAGAAGTTTTTATTTTTCAACTAGCTATGAATTTAAATTAGGATATACTATTTCCCTTAGACCTTCGTTATTACTAAAGTCTAACTTAAAGAGCGTTCAGTCAGAAGGGGGAGTTATTTTAAAATATAACGATTTTGTAGAGTTTGGGGTTGCTTTTAGAGGATATAAAGCAAATACCTTTGATGCAGTTATTGGAATGTTAGGTGTTAACTTATCAGAAAATATACGAATCGGATACTCTTATGATGTTGGAATTTCGAGTTTAAGAACAAGTCATAGTGGTTCACATGAATTAGTTATTAACTACTTGTTCTCTAATTTATTTAATACAAAAGGAGGAAAAGTCATTTATAATCCAAGATTTTTATAATTTTACATAAAAAAAGAATAATAGGAGACTTTACTTTATATTTGTAGCTTTGATAATTTTGTAACTTGAAGTAAAAAAATTACATTTACAAAACACGAAGAGAAGCACTCAAAAAATTTAATAAACAGACACTTATGAAACGGATCGCACTGCTTTCTGCATTGTTTCTGGGCTTATTAGCAATGTATGGTTGTAAGTCAAATACCTCTAACGGGGAATTGATGGGTATACAAGATAGACCTGAAACGGGAAATATTAACCCATTTGGGATGGTTTATGTCCCTTCAGGTACTTTTACAATCGGACCTAGTGATCAGGATGTTAATAATACTCTTGTTCAACGGGCAAAATCCATCTCTATTCAGGGATTCTATATGGATGATGCCGAAATTTCAAATAATGAATATCGTCAATTTGTCAATTATGTACGAGATTCGATAGGTCATGCTAATCTGGGGCACTATATTGATACCGAAGATGGCCGCCAAATAATTGATTGGTCATACGAGATTGATTGGGCATCAGATTCTGAAGATGCATCAGCTCTAACAAACATGTATCACAATGACGATGACTACTTCGGCAAACAGTTAAATGCTGGAGAATTAATTTACAAATACAAATGGTACTCTTGGAAAGACGCAGCGTCGAGAGTTAATCGACAAGCCGATGAAAGAGATGTATTTATGAAAGAAAAAGAAGTTCCTATCTATCCAGACACTCTTTGCTGGATTCACGACTTCTCTTATTCCTATAATGAGCCAATGACAAGAAACTACTTCTGGCACCCATCTTTTGATGATTATCCAGTAGTTGGTGTTAATTGGTTCCAAGCCAATGCCTTCTGTGCATGGAGAACTAAATTCTGGAATGATTTCCAAAGAGATAATGGTCAAACTATGGGAGAAGACTTCCGTTTACCGTTTGAGCACGAATGGGAATACGCCGCAAGAGGCGGTCTGGAAAATGCTCCTTACCCTTGGGGTGGTCCTTACGTAAGAAATAGTCAAGGTTGTATATTGGCTAATTTCAAGCCAGGTAGAGGGAATTATCCAGAAGATGGTGGTTTTTACACTGTCCCTGTTTATTCTTACCATCCAAATGAATATGGTCTTTACAATATGTCAGGTAATGTTGCAGAGTGGACTTCTTCTGCTTTCTTCGAAAATGCCTACTCATTTGTTCATGATCTTACACCAGACATCCGTCGTGATGTAGAAGAAGATGATGCTGTTACGCTTAGACGTAAAGTGATTCGTGGTGGATCTTGGAAAGATGTAGCATATTATATCCAGACAGGTACAAGACATTGGGAGTATGCTGACACCTCTAAATCTTATGTAGGTTTCAGATGTGCACTTACCTTCTTAGGACGTTCAATGTCTGACTTTAAATAATTCGCACTTTTTAGAAAAAAGTGATCCTTTAATAGCAGTTCTTATTTTGAGTTTTTATGCCCCCTCTTTTAATTTTTAAAAATGGGGTACATAATATTCGTGTGTCTAAAATTAATTTCTTAACAAACAAATACTTTATAAGCTATGGCATTCTATAAATCAGCATGGTTTAAGTACTTCAAAAACTTCGTGATCGGTGTAGGGGCCGCATTCGTAATTATCGGTGCCCTTTTTAAGATCCTTCACTGGGAAGGTGCCGACCAAATTTTGATGTTTGCGATGTTCACAGAAGCATTCATCTTTGCATTACAAGGAATCTTACCTCCCGATTCAGATTATTATTGGGAAAAGGTATATCCTGGATTGAACAAATACGACGGTTCAGTATCAGCTAAATTAGCTGCTGGAAAAGGAGCAGACAAAAAATCTGCTACTAAGAAACTGGATCAAATGTTTGACGATGCAAAGGTTGATCAACAATTAATCGACAGATTAGGTAGTAATCTTAGATCTTTTGGAGATAATCTTAATAATCTTTCTGACGTTTCTAGCGTGGCAAGTTCAACTAATGAATATGCAACACAGGCTAAGGAAGCAGCAGCAGCTTTAGGTCAAGTAAAAGACGCATATGCTAATGCAGCATCTGTCGCTTCTGATCTTTCTGCCGCATCTGAAGGTTCAAGAAAATATCACGAACAAGTACAACTTGCATCTAAAAATTTAGCACAGCTTAACGCTGTCTATGAATTGGAATTACAAGATACCAACAATCATCTTAAAGCAATGAACAAATTCTACGGGAATTTGACCAATGCTATTGAAAACCTTAACGAATCAGTGAATGATACGAAGGTATACAAAGATCAAATTGGTAAATTGTCGAAAAATTTATCTGCACTTAATAGCGTTTATGGTAACATGCTTTCTGCAATGTCTTCCGGCGCAAGTGGTAAATAATTTGGGGACTAAATTAATTGTTAACTGAAAAAACATTAAGAAATGTCAATTCCTAAGGAACCCCGGCAGCAGATGATTAACATCATGTACTTGGTATTAATCGCACTGCTAGCCCTCAACGTTTCCAACGAAATCCTTAACGCATTCAAGCTCCTCAATGACGGTATAGATACTTCTAAAAAATCAGCAGCCGAAAAAGTAACCAGTACTTTAGCTGGTTTTAAAGCTCAAGTTGAAAAAGATGGTGGCGAAGGTCAAGCTTATCTTGATGCCGCTACTCAATCTACTGAAATTACAGCAGCATTCAACTCTTTTGTTGATGAATTAAAGTTAGGTGTTATTGATAAAAGTGGCGGCTATAAATTAGACGATGCTGGCAATGTCATGAATGATTTCAATGGTAACCCAATCATTAAAAGTTTATCTAATCAAGAAGGGCCCTCTCAATATATGGTCAAAATTGATAAGAAAGCTTACGAATTAAAGGATAGAATTGAGCAGACACGTAATCAATATGTTTCTCTACTTGATCCTTTAATTGAACAAGAGACGAAAGAAGGTACTAAAACTAGATTATCTAAGTTGAAGGAAACTTTAGTAAGTAATTTACCACTTCGTATTGACCCTATTCCTGAAGATTCGAAAAAGCCAGATTGGGCTTATTACAACTTCTACCAAATGCCAACTATGGCCGTGGTGACGATGTTGAATAAATTCCAAAATGATGCTAAAAATTCTGAATCTTTAATGGTAGACGAGTTATTCGCATTAACAGGTGCGGAAAAGATCGTTTTCGATCAATTACAAGCGAAGATCGTACCTAATGCAAGAAAATTCATCGTTGGTGAAGAGCTAGAAGCAGATATCTTCTTGGCAGCAACTAGTAGCCAGTCTAATCCATCTATCTCTGCTGGAGGTAGAGGCTTATCAGTTACTAATGGTGTCGGTACTTACAAAACGAAGATTACCGCTCCTGGTAAGAAAACATTGAACTATACAATTACAGCAAAGGATGGATTCGGTAAAACACAATCGTACACAGAGAAATTTGAGTATGAAGCGGTGAATCCACCAGATCACGTACCTTTGGTGTCAGCAGATAAAATGAACGTTTTCTACATCGGTGTACCTAACCCTGTTACAGCAGGTATCGCAGGTATTCGTGATGACTTAGTTAAAGTTTCTATGT
>JAHDDN010000503.1 GCA_020629335.1 Chitinophagales bacterium
GTACGAGGAGAGTTGACTAAAGGCATAGCAGCATAATCTGCAAAATCAGAACAAGCTTCTTTATGTTCCTCTACACAATCTTCACAAAATATTTGTCCATCTTCATGCCAAAGTATACACATTTGCTTTGCAGGCAGTTTATTACAAGTGTGGCAGAGTAGCTTAAGTGGCTCATTGCGAGTCAATAATACAACTTCCTTGGAGGTTTTCATTTGATATTCATTTATCACTTTGACTTCCAGACGTGTAGTTGAACCATAATCATAGTCATAATTCAATACCATACCTTTCGTAAAGATCTTTCCAATTTCACTATCCATATCTTCCCCAAAATCAGCATCTATAGAATAAGTATAGTTTCTACCCTTTATTAAAAAAGCACTAAGATGCCCACAACATTCTAACCATATTCTTTTCAAAAAAACATCTAACTCATACAAGAGCTGCTTTTCATGCATTAATACATGCAGAAAATAAAGGTCGCCTCCAGTAACTTTCAAATGATAAGCTGTTGTTTTGGAGGGGTTTTCTTGCTCCGCTTTCTTCAAATGAGCCCCTAAATGTCTGCCTATACCTGATTGTGAATAATGCTTTTTACAATACAAGCACTTTCCTTCTGCTTTTAATTTTTCCATTATTAGATTTTTTTGAACTTAATTATTTTAAGGATCATAAAACAATGAACTCATTTAAACTTTTATGGTGAAGCTGAAAATCAGCAAATTTTTCGTAGTTCAAGGCATTTTTGAAGTGCATAGCAGCGCTACGGACTGATAAAATAACGCAGAAATTCGGAAAATTAGCGATTTTCTAAGCCAGCAGAAAAACTTTAAATGAGTTCAATATTCTTATACAATTCACGCATATCCACTTGAATGCCGATTGATTTCAATTCAAAGCTGCTATTCAAGCCCATTTTCCGATCAATTTCCCATTTATTATCTTCTTCATTTTTATAAAAAATATCAACGACTGCTTTATCTTGATTAATTAACACATATTCTCTAAAGGAAGCTAATTCACGATATTTATAAAATTTATCCCCACGATCATAATTGGCTGTTGATTTTGATAATACCTCCACTATTAACTTAGGGTTTATTACTGCATTTTTATCATCCTCTGATACTTCAAGGCCACCACAAATAACCATCGCATCTGGATAGACAAATGACTCGCTTGTCTTAATATGCACTTTTATTTCACTGCCATATACCTTACAATCAGCTTCATTATTGTTAAGCCCTTTTCTTATTTCAGAATAAATATTTCCACACAAATCTCCATGATTGATACTACCTCCTGACATAGCCAGAATTAAGCCTTTCTCATATTCATGTTTAAATTCTGATTGAGATTCAAACGCTAAATAATCTTGAATACTATAATAGTTAGATTGTGTTAAGTCCATTTCTACTTTATTTGCTTTACAATTTACGAGATTCAAACCTTTATTACAATAAATAAGCGATTAAAGATATCTTGAACTCAACATTAAGGTCTTAGATTAATCACTTATAATAAATATTCCCCCAAATTGGGCGACCATTTCCAAAGAGGGCGACCACAAGGGTCGCCTGTCATACGACATAAATATATAACTACTTATAGCGCAAGTATTTTTCACTTGTACCTGCTAGGTCTTGCGTTTGTGTTTATTTTCTACTGGCAAGTATATTGATCGTGTAAGTCATAAAGACTTACCATGGTAGCAGAATAGGAAGGACATATTCCCACAAAGACATTTAATTCTTGCCATAATTTATCGTTTATCAAAAAAAATTTTATCATTAAACAGCCTTTTTATTCGACTTATCATTACCAGCTATTAATTCTATTAATTTAATTGGGTACTGATCGTTTATTAAAGATACTTTTTGCAAAAGAGTCTTTCCTGCATCCGTATTTAGATAGGTTTGCAAATCTAAATTTTGTTCTTCACATATAGAATTCAATAATTTCATAGATTGATTAAGTAACTCTAATTTGTCTTTAGCAATTTCTGTTTTTTTCTTTTCTATATCCAACTCCTGATTTTGATCAATAAATTTCAATTCTTTTTCTTGCTTTTGAATCTGAAGTCGTTCTTTTCTCAAATGTTGATATCCTTTAGCCGTTACCATCAAAAAAGAAGTTACGCTTGCGAATGCGGTTGCTAAAGTTAATATTTTATCCGCTTCACCTAATAAAAGCTGAATTATGCTACCTTTTTGAATAGAAACCACTTCTAATGGTTGAGAACTCGGAATTAGTAATTCTAATTCATACAACATCACTTGAAATTCTTGAATATTTTGTAGTGACCAATTCTCACAATCTGCAGTGATTGAAATTTGCCAAGAATCATCTGAACTTACAGCTTTAGGTGATGGTAGTAAGGGTTTTATATTTTTAAACTCAACTGGTAAGTCATCATAACTTTCTATGATATTCGCCAATACTCCATAATCCTGATTACTTACATAAGACTCCCACTTTTCTTTATATACAGACATGATAGTTTCGATAAAACCAATATCATTTTCGACTCCTAATTCATTGAGTCTATCTACACTTGCATTTAAAACCCATAGATTCTCGGCATGAGTTTCAAATTTAACCTCATTAATTAATCTAGTATAGAAAGGTAATTTTTCTTCCTTGGTATTATTCCAAATATAAAACTCATCTGGTAATTCTGTATTATGGAATGAGGTATTAGAAAAATCACATAACTTTGGCACATCAAGCCCTCCAAAATCATTTTCTACATTTTCAAACTTTGATTTAAAAAAACTGGAATTTTCTAGATTTGTTTCCTCCATATTACAGCTAATAAAACTTACCTCTTTTCCGCTAATTTCACTAAAGCTAGAGGATAAAATCTCACAATTCTCAAATAAGATCTCTTTAAAATCTTCAATTTCAAAAAAAGTACATGATATGAACTCAGAAAACTTAAATGATGTATTTATCAGTATTGGATTTTCATTAAAATGGCAGGTCATAAAGCTACACCTCTCAAATAAACAATTATCAAGTATTGCTTCTGATCCAAAATTCATATTTTTCCATTCTAAATCGACAAAACTACAGTTAGCAAACTTCATATTCACCATCTTTGAAGTAGTAAAAACCCCATATAAAAACTCACAGTTTATAAATTGTACATCTTCAAAACTACAGCTTGAAATTGTAAGATTATCAAATTTCAAATCCTTAAAAACTATGTCAATTAAATTTAATTCTGATAAAAAAAGTCCTCCAACTTCTCCTGTTAATTTCATCAATTCTTTATGAACCATTTCATAGTTTGAATGCTCTCCACAATAACTGGAAAAGCTAATTACTTGTTTCGAACAAGTTTCTTCATTACAAATTTCAATATTATTTTTCATATGTAAATTTAGTTATTAATTTTTAATATAAGTAGACATAATTCAATGATCATTAGAAAAATGACTTTTTATATATAATACCCTAAAATTAAAACATAATCCAACAAAACAACATTGTCAAATGCCACATAATTGACAATTTGGTCTATTTATTGAAACTTTGATATTATTCAGCCTCAATATCAACATAATATTGTATATTTATAGCTTGAGTTTACAATAGCCACCGACATTACATTTATGACCTATTCCAATTTTAGATTTCTTCAAAAAGAATATCCCAAATTAGCACAATTGGGGGTATTAGCTGAGAAAAATTGCTATCAAGATCCAAGTACCTCCTTAACGAAGTTGAGATTACTCTCCGAATTAATTAGCAAGCATATTGCAGAATATGATGGACTGGATGATTTGCTTGAATTGAGCTTCAACGAACGTTTAAATGCCTTCAAATATGAGGAGATCGTCGAACAAAAAATGCTCAACACTTTTCATAGACTACGAAAAAGTGGTAATAGAGGAGC
>JAHDDN010000504.1 GCA_020629335.1 Chitinophagales bacterium
TTAAGATTTTCTTTTTGAGTGCTTATAGTATCCCCTCTTCTTCTATGGAGCAAAAGTTGCTTACGGGAGATTATATTTTAGTGAGCAAGCTTCACTATGGGCCTCGTCTGCCATTAACTCCTTTATCCTTTCCTTTTACGCATAATAGATTGCCTTTTACTGATATTCCTTCTTATGTACAATGGATCAAATTGCCTTATTGGCGATTACCTGGTATCGAGGATATTGAATCTGGCGATATAGTAGTTTTTAATTTCCCTGGCGAAGCTGGGGAGGAAATCCCTGTCGATAAACGCACTAATTATGTAAAGCGGTGTATTGCTACACCTGGCGATAAATTAAACATCTTTAACCGCCAAATCACCTTAAATGACACCTTGATTTATGAGGTGGCGGAATCACAACATGATTACTTAATCAAAGTGGAAGAAGGTAGTAGCATTGATAAAGAGGGTTTAAGAGAAATGAATATTACGGAAGGAGGATTGATACATGCGGAGGGTTATTATAAGTATGCATTGAGCAAAGATGATGCTGCACAAATTCGTCAATGGGAAAATATCAATAAGATGGATTCTATTGTACGAACGAGAGGTATCAAACATGAAGCAGTATTTCCTTATGACTTCGAAAACTATGCTTGGAATTTCGATAATTACGGCCCTTTAACTATTCCTCAAAAGGGAGATACTTTGTCTCTTAATTTTACTAATCTAAAACTTTATAAGGATATTATTACTGTCTTTGAAGGGAATGAACTCGCCTATGATGAGCAAAAAATCTATATCAATGGAGAGGAGTCTTATTCTTATGTTGTAAAAATGAATTATTACTTCATGATGGGGGATAATCGACACAATTCTTTAGATTCTCGAATTTGGGGTTTTGTACCTGAGGATCATATTATTGGTAAGGCGTGGATGACTTGGTTTTCTAAGTCGCCTGGGCAATCGCTTAGCAAGGGGATTCGTTGGGATCGGTGTTTTAAGTGGGTGCATTAAAAAAAAGAGACGCCAATAGGCGTCTCTACATAAATTTTGATAAATTTATAATTTTATAAATGGTATTGTTTTTTGAAGTCCTCCTGCATTAATTTGGCAGAAGTAAATACCTGGAGCCAATTGCGAGGTTCGGATTCTTCTCTCATGCGTACCTGTTTGTAGGTTTTCATTGACCAACTGCATTTCTACTCTTCCATTTTGATCTACAATTACAATTTCAACTGGAGCTGATTCTGTTAACTCAAATTTCAAGGTAGCTTTTTTGCCTACTGGATTTGGGGCTAAACTTGCTTTGAATTCCTCTTGTAGATTTTCTATATGAACGGGTGGCATATCTTCGGCAGGTGTATTAGCAGAGAAGATACCATTGCCATGAGTAGCCACTACAATTAAGTCATCCAATGTACGTGATTCAACCATCGTAACGATGGAAGCACCAATACCGTCTTCATCTAAACGTTCCCACTCTGTGTCTACTCCATTCATCTCATTGGTATAATAAAGGCCAGTACTTGTGCCTAAGAAGTAAGCTGAAGAACCGTCTTCACGAGGCAGTATTTCTAACCATCTGAAGGAAGGCGCAGAGCCTGTACCAGCTAAATTAACCTCTAAATTACCCGCCACTTTCTCCCAGGAACCTCCACCATCTTGTGAATAGAACATACTATACACATCATAATTAGAGAAAAGCACAAAAACGTTATTTACCTCCTCTGGATCAACAGCTATATTGACCACATAAGCCCCGCTTGGGAATTCATCTCCAGTAATATCAGACACATTTGGATTATCCGTCATAACAGCATTTACTTTATAGACCTTAGCATCACTTGTCCCTAGATAAACTCGATTTTCTGTATCTTCACTGGCTCCAATGGCTGTAAAGAAATCTTCCTCTTCAAATTCTGCTGGACTTAGGGTCCAATTAGTCGAAATAGAGTCAAATTCTGCATTATAAGGGATACCTGCAATATCATCATTGATATATAACTCATTTCCGATAGGAAGTAATAAGGTATTTGTATTCGCTGGAGCTAACATAAATGGATGAATAAATAAATAATCCTCTTCAGCAGGACCAATCGGATCAATCCGTTGATAATTGGTCATTACTCCATTATAGTCCGTCTCTACTTTCACAATTCCATCTTGTTGAATACTCATTACATAAAAGTCCTCTCCTTCAGGAATGGCACAAAATCCACCATCATAATTGAATGTCATTACCCAATCAGCATCAGGTTCTTTTGAGTTGGTATATCTCGTTCCATTGTCTTGTAAACCTCCAATGATAATATTATTAGGTTGATCTGGATAAATAGCCACTGAATAAAATTGAGTAGTCAAGTAGCCTTTATTCATCGAATCCCAAACTACAACGTCAGCCATTGCATCACTTGTTTTATACAAACCACCATCATTAGCACTAATCATTACATTAGGATCAGAAGGCAAGAATAATAATTGATGTTGATCTGGGTGGTGATTTTCATATAAATCAAACAAAGGAAATTCTGTTGTTTCTCCATAGCCACCGATCATGGTCGTATTATCCATAGAGGTAAATCCATCCGTAGAACGGTATAAATTAGTTCCACCAATAAATACGGTATTTGGATCATCAGGCTTTACTTTACAAACTAAATCATAGCCACCTTGCGCATTAAAGTCATCAAAAGTATAAGGGCCTTGTGGAATATTGGCTGATAAATCGGTCCATTCTCCTCCATCGCCACTACCATCTCCTGAAATATACTCATATCGCCATAAAGCATTCCACTCAGGATTATCATAAAAATTAAATGTCTGCTTACCAAAACCTTCTTCAGTAGTACATAAAAAATAAACGACATCTTCATCCGAAGGACTCACTCCAATAACAATTCGACCATACACAGCTGGAAAACCATCTGGTAAAATATTTATCCAATCCAAGCCATCTTCAGATCGCCAAATTCCTCTTTGTGGGCCTTCAGAATCTAAACCAGCATAAGCCACCCCTTCACTAGTCACTTCTACAGAAGTATAGTAAGACAGCGCACCTGTTACAGTATTGATACTATTGATTTCTGTTCCCCAATTCTCACCGCCATTATCACTTCGGTATATTCGACCATAGGAAGCCACATAAACGGTTCCTTCTCCCTCTGCAGTTGGATCAACTGCCATGTCCCAAGTTCCCTCTAAGTAAGTCTCAAATTGAAAAGGATCAGAACCACCCGTGTTCTCAATCAAATTCCAAGTCAATCCACCATCTGTCGATTTATAAATACCTGTCCCAATATAGTATGCCCCCGTATCACCCGCAGAATTACCTGCTAGTTCACCAGTAGAATAATACCAATTATCAGTAAAGCCCTCTCTTGGATCTTGCACGATATCAGTTGCTCCTTGTTGTTCTCCTGGATCAGATACTTTCTCCCAAGAATCTCCTCCATCTTCTGTTAGCCATACCCCACCAGAAATACCTACAGAAATAATTCGATCTTCATCTGTTACATCTATTGCAATGGCTCTGGTACGACCACCAATATCAAAAGGACCTCGAGCTACCCATTCTAAGGAATCCGCATCACTTATACCTCTTTTGGTATTGATATTTTTAGCAAACTCAATTTCTCCTGCTCGAATACCCGCAGGTATTTTACCAGTTCGTGGGCTTGCTAACATTCGCTGTTCCCACTCTGCACGAGCATTTGCATTACCTTCAACGCCAATAGACATACCGCCAAAAGCCTTATTGCTCATAGATTTTTCAATCTTTTGTACTTTTTTATTCATCTCTTGCTCTCGCACCATAAAAAAGATAGCCCCTAATACTAGAACAGGCATATAATACTTCCAAAGTTGATATCGTTTCATAAATTGCAATTTGCCATCAAGATAACAATATATTAA
>JAHDDN010000505.1 GCA_020629335.1 Chitinophagales bacterium
TCTAATGTCATTTCATCAGCAGAAGGAACAATGATAATAGTATCATTTTCTACTTTTATATCAACTTTACTACCTGGTTCTATATTAAAGGATTTTACAACATTTGCAGGCAATCTTAGGGCAATACTATTACCCCATTTATTTAATTTAATTGTCATTATTTCTATTTTACGATATACAATGTATATCAATTTAGCTTATTCTGCCAAACTATGCAAATAAACACTACAACCAATTTTGGGCACAGGCCAAAGTTGCAATGCTTAGTTTGACATTTGCGGACTCTAATAGTACGAGACCACAAGCCTCTAAGGTAGCTCCTGTAGTTACCACATCATCTACTAAAAGTAGGTGTTTATCTTGGAGTTCATCGGCTTGATAGACTTCAAATTTTGTGGAGACATTTTTCCATCTATCGAAACGACTTTTACGGGTTTGGCTACTGGTGTTGAGGCTGCATTTCAGAAAGTCTGTTGACCAAGGAATACCTAAGCCCTTTGATATGCCTTCTGCTATGGCATCACTTTGGTTATAGCCTCTTTTTCGCTCTTTCTTTGGGTGTAAAGGTACTGGAATGATGTAGTCTATATGGTCATGCGTCTTCGCTTTCTTTAAAATTCGGCCATAGTAGGCACCTAAATATACCCCTAGCTCTCTCCTCCCCTTGTATTTTAGATGGTGCATGAGTTGTTGGACTCGGCTTTTTTTCTTGAAACCGTATAATGCGCAAGCGCTTTCTATCCAAATTCGACCCCAGAAGTGCTTTTCAATGGGATTGTCTGGGGTTAGGTGAAAGTTAGTTTGAGGCATCGTGTACTGACAGTGTAGACAAACTAATTGCTCTTGTTTTTTTAAGGCTCGTTCACAGCCTAAGCAGATATTTGGATAAAATAGAGCGATTAGGTCTTTGACATAGTTTTGGGTACTTGTGATAATATTCAACATTTGGTAAAAGTTAAAAAAGAGGGCAGAAGTATCATGATTTATCGATATTAGCTAACTATTAAAACCCTGCTCCTGCCACTCTCTGTGTTCAAACAAAAAAAATACTTCACCCTTATGAGTCAACAGAGAGTGGAATTCCATAAAGAATTTGGATTTTTTTTTGAAAAATGTGGAAAAAATTGTGGATAAGAGGGAAAAATGTAAGAAAATCAGGTTAAAATTTATCAAAGTGGTTGTTGCAGTCCGCAGAGAGGACGTTGCGGTGCAACGTCCCTATGGAATTTATTTGAACAGCCTTTGCCCTTAAGCATCATTTTCAATGAATCGGCTTAATCGTTTTTTCATGGCATCGTGATGATCCACACCTAACCAGCGCAGGACATTATCAGACCAAATTTCACCGTATTGTTTTTTATCAATGATTTTTTCGTCTACTGCAAGATCGAGTAATTTACCTGGGTAAGAGGATTGTGGCTCGCTTTCCATTTCACCTAATGGATAAGGGTCATCCAGCCCCAGTATGATTTGATCGGTACCTGCTAAACGCTTAACCATTAAATCAAGTGAGAAGGTGTCATGTACAAGTGTATCAAAATAGATATTCGGATGCCCGACCGCTTTACGTGGATGATACATACCTTCGAATAAGTCGGGGCGACCATCAAAACCTTGTATTCGTCGCCCTAAGTTGATTTGGGCTAATTGGCCACCATGAGCAAAGCAAACTCGGATATTAGGATATTTCTCTTGATAACCTTTGAGGGTGTAGAAATGATAAGAATCTGCGCATTGAGCGAGCATCCAAACGAGGTGAAAACGCCAAGCAGTGTTTTCTAGTTTAATGAATTTTTCTCCATCGTAGGGATGAATTTCTATCGCTAATTTGTATTTATTGGCTAATTCTAAGATGGGTTCTATATCTTCGTCAAAAATGCTTCTCCAAGTACCTATGGAATCCATGAAGTGAGTCGGTAAGCAAAGTACTCGCAAACCAAGTTCTTCTACGCAGCGCTCTATTTCCCAAAGCGCACCTCTTACATAACCTACATGAACAACAAAACCGCAGGTAAATTTATCAGGATGATCGTGTTGGACTTGGGCATTGAAGTCATTTTGAAAGCGGAGTACTTGCTTCATTTCTTCTAAGCGAAGGCCATTGCCATAGAGTTGGGAGAGATTGAGCACCACGGCATGATCAATGCCGTTGCGTTCCATCCATTCTAATTTTTCATTGAGGAAAAAGCTGGAATCGGTTACGGGGCGCTTCCAGTTTTTTTGGAGCATATTTTTCCGATCTTCATCTATCCAGAAGATTTCCTTCTCTTTCATGAAGGAAGGGATTTGCTCTGGGTAAGGTAATAAATGAGAGTGTCCGTTGATTTTCATGTTAAATCATTTCGATTAGGTCAATCAATCTTCCCAAGATAGTTAATTTACTGGATAATTTTTGAACAACCACCCCTGCCCCCTCCTTTTTTAAGGAGGGGGAATGTTTATTTCAACTTTTATTGATAATCACGGCCTTGCGGAAGTGGACGTTGCGGTGCAACGTCCCTACGGGGTTTTTGGGGATATTTATTTGTTTGTTGCTTCTATGGTGTTGATTCGGTCTTTGATGATTGCGGGAATGGGTACTTTTTCGGATTTTTGATAATCGTAGGTTACGATTACGCCTTCGCCTTTAGCGGCGATTCCGATTTTCTCGCTTTCAATGACATATTCCATCACAAAACTGGAGGTGCCGATTTTAATTACTTTGGCGTAAACAGTGATGGTGTCGGGATAGGTCAAGGGCTTGATAAAACTACAACTGGTAGCGGCCAAGATTGGTCCAATACCTGTTTCTTTAATCATGGAATCGAATTGGAGTTGTTTAAAGTACTCCATTCGAGCAGTCCGAAATAGCGGAAATAAATGATATTATTTACATGATTAAAGGCATCCATTTCGCCCCATGCGATGGGGATTTTTGCTTTTATTGGATAGTCTTTCATATCTAGGAGTCCGTTTAAATTATTGTTTTAAGCTTTGAAAATAAAAAATTACCCTAATTGGGCGGACACATAGGTCCGCCCCTACTTTTTCAAACAATTTAATCCAGAATTATAAAAACAAATCTGGCATTAATTCTTCGTCTGGGATGTCTGCATTTTTATATTGGCTAAAGTCGGTCATTCCTTCTGCTCTTAATACTTCCTCATCAATAAAGAAATTACCTGTACACTCACGACTGTTTTTATTTACAATGGCTAAGGCGGCGTCTCCCATGATTTGTGGGGTTCTGCTTCGACGCATCATTTCGTCTCCACCTAATAGGTTTTGAACGGCTGCTGTAGAGATAGTCGTCTTAGGCCAAAGGGCATTGAAGGCTACACCCTTGTTTTTAAATTCTTCTGCCATACCTAATACGCACATGCTCATTCCGTATTTTGCCATTGTATAAGCGACATAACCGCCAAACCATTTGGGGTCCATATTAAGTGGTGGTGCAAGGTTTAATACGTGGGGGTTCTCTGCCTTCAATAAATGCGGTAAGCAAGCTTGACTCGTCAAGAAAGTCCCTCTGGCATTGACCTGATGCATGAGGTCATAGCGCTTCATTGGTGTTGCTAAAGTCGGTGTCAACATAATAGCACTGGCATTATTTACGACTATATCAATGCCGCCAAATTTATCAACTGTTTGCGCTACTGCATCTTTTACGACATCTTCAAATCTGATATCAACTACCAATGGTAAGGCTTTACCACCTGCGGCTTCGATTTCTTCTGCTGCGGTATAAATAGTACCTGCTAATTTGGGATGTGGGGTGGCAGTTTTGGCGGCAATAACGATATTAGCGCCTTCTTGGGCCATTCTAATGCCGATGGCTTTGCCTATTCCTCGGCTTCCGCCAGTGATGAATACTGTTTTTCCTTTTAAAGTCATGTTATTATGT
>JAHDDN010000025.1 GCA_020629335.1 Chitinophagales bacterium
GAAACCGTGGCGGCGGTGGCGGCTACGACAGAAACCGTGGCGGCGGTGGCGGCTATGACAGAAACCGTGGCGGCGGTGGCGGCTACGACAGAAACCGTGGCGGCGGTGGCGGCTACGACAGAGGCGGTGGAGGTTATGACAGAAACCGTTCTGGTGGATATGACCGAAACAGAGATAATCGTTACTACAATGACAATAGCAACGATTACTATGACGAGTCGGAATAAATATCACACCCAAATAGTTTAGAACTATTAGTTCTACAATAAAATCACTAGGGGCTTCCCTTCATGAAGCATTCAAACAAAGGAAGGGAAGCCCCTATATTTTTTTTAAAATTTCAAAATATAAATCACTCATGAAAGTAGCAGTTGTTGGAGCAACAGGCATGGTTGGTAGAGTCATGTTTAAAGTATTGGAAGAAAGAAATTTCCCAATCACAGAATTGATACCAGTTGCATCTCAAAGATCAGTCGGACAAAAATTATCTTTTAAAGGACAAGACTACGAAGTAGTTAGCATGGAAACCGCAATTTCTATGAAACCTGACCTCGCTCTATTTTCAGCTGGAGGCGGGACCTCCCTTAAATATGCTCCAGAATTTGAAGCAGTAGGAACTACCGTTATCGACAATTCCTCCGCTTGGAGAATGCATGAAGACAAAAAACTAATCGTTCCCGAAATCAATGCAGATGCATTAACCGCAGACGATAAAATCATAGCAAACCCTAATTGCTCTACCATCCAAATGGTTGTAGCCTTAGGACCATTGCACGAAAAATACAAAATCAACAGATTAGTCGTTTCAACTTACCAATCTATTACGGGTACTGGCAAAAAAGCCGTAGCTCAAATGAGTGCCGAGCGTAGTCACTTACCAGGAGAAACCGTTGAAGCAGCTTACCCACATCAGATTGATCTTAATTGCCTCCCTCATTGCGATGTATTCTTTGATAATGGGTACACCAAAGAAGAACTCAAATTAGTCAACGAAACACGCAAAATTATGCGTGATGATAAAATAGGTATCACCGCTACAGCAGTACGTGTTCCAGTAATCGGTGGCCACTCCGAATGCGTGAATATTACCTTCGATAAAGAATTTGAACTCAATGAATTACGTGAATTGCTTCAGCAAGCACCTGGCGTAACCGTCATGGATGATCCACAAAATAACGTCTACCCAATGCCACTACAAGCACAGGGCAAAGATGACGTATTCGTAGGCCGTATCCGTAGAGACGAATCAGCGCCTAATAGCCTAAACCTATGGATCGTTTCAGATAATCTCCGAAAAGGCGCAGCTACCAATGCTGTCCAAATCGCAGAATATCTAATCGAAAAAGGCCTACTCAAAGCCAATTCGCTACAAACAGCCTAAATCGCTGTATACATAAAACAAAAAAAGCCCTTGGAGTAATTTCCAAGGGCTTTTCCTTTTTTATTTGGGGCTTCCCGCTGCGCTTCAAGGAGCGAAGTGCGCAGCACAAGCCAAAATATTTATCATTCATCATTATGCATTACTCATTGCAAGCAAAGCGCAGCCGTCGGGCTGTCCGCTATTATGTGGCTATGCAGCTCCTACTCTGCTAAGTGCTGCTTGTCTGCCCTTCGGGCCAGCCATCGCATCACTAAGCGCCGTAAGTCGCATCATGGCCGCCACATACCGCTACCATCCCTAAGCCAACGATCATTTCCCCTTAAACTCAGGCTTACGCTTCTCTTTAAAAGCAGTTATGCCCTCCTGATAATCCTCTGAACGCCCCGCCATATCTTGGTAGAAAAACTCATATTCCAACATTCGACTAATATCAGACTGATGAGACTTATACAACATATTTTTAATCATCCCAATCGCCTTAGTGGGTGCTTTTCGATAATAATCAGTGAATTTTTTTACCTCCTCATCTAATTCCGACATAGGGGCTACTCGATTAACCAAACCCAACTCCAATGCCTCCGATGCTTTCACTTTAGAACCTAAAGAACACAACTCAAATGCTTTCTTACTCCCTACAATACGAGGCAAGAAAAAAGAGGAACCAGAATCCAGCACCAAACCAATATTCACAAAAACCTCTATCATAGAGGCTGTTTCTGACGCAACCACTATATCACAAGCCAAAGCAAGGGAACAACCAGCACCAGCAGCCACCCCATTCAATCGACCGACAATTGGTTTAGGTAAGTCCACCATAGAACGCACCATCTTATTATAGCGATTCTGCACTGCCTTCTCTAAGCTAAACCAATCACTTTCCACTTCCTTCAAATCTTGGCCCGAACAAAAGGCTTTCTCTCCAGCACCCGTCAGCACTACTACTCGTACTTCTTCATCTTCCTTAGCCAATGCAAAGGCTTTGATAAAATCTTGCCCTAACTGCTCATTAACAGAGTTATAGCTTTCAGGTCGATTGAGCGTAATATACGCTACATTATCCTTGAGTTCATAATTAACAGTATCAAACATATATTCTGTGTTTTTTAGTATTTATTTTTTGTTGCTTAAGAAGAATAATTCTTAAAAAAGAAAAGCAATGAACATACAGAAAAAGCCCAAAGCATAACCACTGAAAACTTCCTTATTATCATGTGCTTTCAAAAATAAACGAGAAGAACCAACAATCCCTGCAATCAAAATAACTGCGATCAATATCCAAGTCATATTGTATATTGGAATCCCTGCTATAATCGTAAAAACGACCAAAGCAAATAAGCCTCCCATACCAATCGTATGCAAACTGATTTTGTACATTAGTATGTTAACGACTAATGCGGCTGAAACAGCAATACCCGCTCCCAACATCACATCACTTAATAATTCGTAATTAAAAGCTTTTCGAAGGGCTAAGTAAGACCAAATAAAGAAAAAAGACACGGCCATATAAGGCAAAACCCGCTGTCTTCTATCCCTCAACTCATAGTCATCTATAAAACCCAGCATTTTCATCAAAAAGATACAAAATACTGGAAATAAGAAAGTATTGATAAAACCAACCATCAAGAGGCGCATCCCTTCTGCTGAATTGATATGCCCAAACATATAGCCATTAGACATGATCAAAAACAAAAAGCAGTAAGTGGGCACCAAAAGTGGATGGAATAAGATCGAAAATAATTGTGCAATTGCTTTCATAAGTACATTCTCTTTACTTGCTGCAAGTTACAAATTTATTCTTTGAAGGTACTAGTATATATAGGGCAAAAAAAATGGCGACTGTAAGATTACAATCGCCATTTTCACACTGATAGTTAATTTTAAATTTCTTTACGGAGCCTTGCTACGGGAATACCTAGCTGCTCTCGGTATTTAGCTACTGTTCTTCGAGCGATGGAATAACCTCTTTCTCTGAGTTCTTCGGTTAATTTCTGATCAGATAATGGCTTTTTCTTATTCTCATTTCCGATGAGGTCTGCTAAGATTTTCTTTACTTCTCTGGTAGAAACTTCTCCCCCATCATCCGTTTGTAAGGATTCTGAGAAAAACGATTTTAGTTGGAATGTACCAAATTCAGTCATCACGTACTTACTATTAGACACTCTGGATACGGTAGAAATATCTAAATTCGTAATTCCAGCTATATCCTTTAGGATCATGGGACGCAATTTCGTCTCATCTCCTGATAGGAAATATTCGTATTGATAATCCATGATGGCATTCATCACTTTCAGCATCGTTTGCTGACGTTGTTTGATGGCATCGATGAACCACTTGGCTGAATCTATCTTTTGTTTGATGAATAAGACGGCTTCTTTACGAGTCTTATCTCTTTTGACTGTTTTGCCACTCTTATCGTAATCTTTCAAGATTTCTCGATAAGTTTCGCTAATTCGTAGGTCAGGTGCATTTTTTGAGTTCAAAGTCAACTCTAACTTACCGTTCACATTCATGATGGTAAAGTCAGCGATGATGTAGTTCTCCATGCGCCCTAAATTCGAATAGCTGGCTCCTGGCTTTGGATTTAGTTTGAGTACCTCCTCTATCGCCATTTTTAGCGTTTCTACGGAAATGGATAGCGATTTCGCTAACTTTTCGTAGTGTTTTTTGGCAAACTCATCAAAATGATTTTCCAAGATTTCCTCTGCTAATTCTATATAGCGTTGGTTAGGTCCTTCTTTTTTGTAGATTTGGAGTAGTAAACATTCTTGTAAACTTCGACAACCAATCCCCGCTGGCTCGAAAGTTTGAACAACTCTAAGGATAGATTCTATCTCATCATCATTGGTTTTGACATTTTGCATAAACTCCAAATCATTGGCAATAGCCACTAAGGAACGACGTAAGTAACCATCATCATCTAAACTTCCGATTAGTTGAGAGGCAATTGTCTTTTCTCTCTCTGAGAGAGCGACCATTCCTAATTGTTCCAATAATTTGTCGTGAAAGCTTTCAATAACCGCAATGGGTATTGTTTTTGAGTCATCTGGGTCAGAGTAGCGTTCCGAATGTAATCTATAGCTGGCTACATCATCGTCATCGTCGATGTATTGTGCTAGATCCAATTCATCTTCCTTTTGTTCTTCCGGCGCTTCTTCGGCTTCTTGCGCAGGAAATTCGTCATCCTCTGCTATCTCGCCTTCTTCAAGGGCAGGGTTGACTTCCAATTCTTCTTTAATTCTTTGCTCCAGAGTTGCAGTAGGAACCTGCAGAAGCTTCATCAGCTGTATTTGCTGTGGTGAGAGCTTTTGGAGTAGTTTGTGGGAAAGTTTTTGTTTTAGCATAGCCTTCTTTCTTTTCATTTACGCAAAAATCGTCACGGGGTTTCATTTTTGCTTAAGCTTTGGAATAATACGTTAAAATATGTTTACCTTTGAGTTAGGCGCTTTTACCTTGACATTATGAATTATTTTTTAGTTGGGGTGTTAACAAAGATTTCCTAAAAATTATACACCAAGGTAATGATTTCGTCACAAATAATGTGCCAAAAAAGAATAATATTTGACAAAAAAAAGCTGACAAACAACTATTGTTACAACAAAAATCTTTTTGTTTTGCAACATTTTCAGCCTTTATTGCATGAGAAATATTAAAATTTATTCTTTCTTTTTTGGCACTATTTTTTGTGCTTAAGATGGCTTAGGGATGGTAGCGGTATGCAGCGTCTATGCGCTGACTTATGGAGCTTAGTGATGCGACGGCTGGCCCGAAGGGCAGACAAGTAGCACTTAGCGTAATAGGAAGCTCATAGCTGCATAAGAGCGGACAGCCCGACCGTGCGCCTTCGGTGAATGATAAATGCATAATGATGAATGATGAGTTCATTTATGCCAAATCCTTAGTTTTTACGAGCGCAGGGGAAGCCCCAAGAAGATGAACTAATTAAATTAGATGAGCGTTTAAATTAATTCACTCGGAAATTATTAAAATATTTAATTATAGACAAAATGATACAGCTTAGCAATACGGTAAATATCAGTGGCTTGAAGCAAGCGATAGGAGAAAGTGTAACCATCAAGGGATGGGTACGTAATCGAAGAGATAGTAAGGGACTGGTATTTCTGGAAATTAGAGATGGTAGTGGCTTTGTCCAATGCATTGTATCTCTTGAAGAAAGTGGGGAAGAATATTTTGAATTGGCGAAACGACTTTCTTTAGAGAGTTCTGTTATTTTGCAGGGTACTATTGTGGCGGATGATCGCCAAATGGGTGGTTGTGAAATGCAGGTCACCAGCCTTGAACTGATTCAGCAAACAGATAATTATCCGATATCTAATAAGGAGCATGGTGTTGATTTTTTGATGGACAAGCGTCATTTGTGGTTGCGTTCTAAAAAACAGTGGGCAATTATGAAGGTTCGTAGTCGACTTAAATTTGCGATTCATGAGTTTTTTCAAAAGAGGGAGTTTACGCAGATGGATGCTCCTTTTTTTACTGGGAATGCTTGTGAGGGAACAACCACTTTATTTGAGACTGACTTTTTTGGCGAGACAGCTTATTTGTCTCAATCGGGACAACTTTATGGAGAGGCGATGGCAATGGCTTTGGGCAAGATTTATACATTTGGTCCTACATTTAGAGCAGAGAAGTCTAAAACCAGACGTCATTTAGCGGAATTTTGGATGATAGAACCAGAGATGGCTTTCTATGATTTGGATATGAATATAGATTTGATTGAGGAGTTTGTGAAGGCAGTGGCTTTGGATATTTATGAGAATTGCCAGATGGAGTTGGAGATCCTGGAGCGAGACATGAGTATATTTGAGAACATCAAAGGAAAGTTCCCACGTATTACTTATGAGGATGCGGTTTCTATTATTAAAGGAGAGCAGGATGTGAATGGCAAAAATGCGATCACTACCTTAGAGGAAGACTTAGCGGAAGTTCGTCAGCAAATTGAGGATACTAAAACAGCGATTGCTGAGAAAGAAGAGGAACTCAAGGGCAATATGAAAAAGGGTAAGCGTAATTGGACACAGAATAAGGTCGATACGCTTAAGAATGATTTGAAAGAATTAGAAGAAAAAGAAAGAAATATTCCTCAGTGGATAGAGTCGGCTAAGAATTTTGATAGAGGGGAAGATTTTGGTGGTTCAGATGAGACTGTTCTGACTCGTATGTTTGGTTGCCCAGTCTTTGTTTATAAGTGGCCTCGAAGAATTAAGGCTTTCTATATGAAGCGTTATGAGGATGATCAGGATTATGTGAAGGGAGTTGATTTATTGGCTCCTGAAGGATTTGGTGAGATTGTTGGTGGTGCAGAGCGGGAAGATAACTTTGATTATCTTTTAGAAGGCATTAAAGAACATGACTTGCCAATGGAAGCATTTGAGTGGTATTTGGACTTACGTCGTTATGGCACGGTTCAACATGCAGGTTTTGGACTCGGATTTGAGCGATTGATTATGTGGCTCACGGGTGTGAAGCATATTCGCCAGACAATTCCTTTCCCAAGATATTATGGGCGTTTATTGCCTTAAAAATTTCAATCCCGTAGAGACGTTGCTGTATATTCATAAACAGACGTTGCAGTGCAACGTCTCTACGGGTATTTTTTTTATTTTATCCATTTTGTTTTGGGGTCAATTCCGCTGACTCTTCTACCCTTTGGGTGCTCTGCTTCTGTTAATCCCAAGAATAACATTCCCATATATCGGTCTATTTCTGACCAACCTAATAACTTTTTCATGGCTTCTCTAAACTTTAGGGTGCCTGTTCCCCAATAAGGAGCAATTCCATAAGCAGTGGCTGATAAGTACATATTTTGTACTGCACAGCTTACAGCAGCATATTCTTCCTCTTCTGGTATTTTGGTATCTGCATGTCGCTTCATACCGATAGCGATGACGTGAGAGGCTAAATTGGGCCTATTGACAAGCTTATCGTGTTTTTTCTGTATGAACTTCTCGCTTGGCATCTCGGAGGTATATATCTTTCCTAATTCCTCTCCTAAGACTTTTCGTGCATTCCCTGTATAGACTACAAAACGCCAAGGTTCTGTATAGCCATGTGTGGGCGCCCAATTAGCATTTTCTAATAGCTCTTGAATAATGGCATCCTCAATGAGTTGGCCATTCATGTTTTCAGGCTTGATTGTTCTGCGATTACGCATTAGATGATTGATAGCTGCTATATCGTATTTCATACTTGGAGAGTCAGTTTAGGTTTGATCGTTTTCTTTTTGTTCTATAGTCTTTTGTAAATCGTCAATCTTTTGAGTGAGTGCATCAATTTTGTTTTCCAGATCCATATTATTATCCATCGTCATTTCATCTACGAAGACAGCATTGGCTAGTGATAAGCCAAATATTCCTCCCGTAAACACTACAAATATAAAGTAGACTCGAATAAAGAAGGCCCAGTTATCTGGTGCTTGTTCCCTAACGATATCTGATACTTCATACCAACCTTCAATAGTGAATAATTGGAAGATGGTATGAGATGAGATAAGCGGATCTTGGAAATAGTCTGGAGAAATATCCCTAAACAGATAACAAGAAAATAAGGCCAAGAGCACATTAAACAGAGCCAATACAATCAACACAAATACGGATGCTTTGAGTGCTCTTACAATACCATTTATCAAGGAGCCAATATGAGGAATAAAGGTCAAATAACGTATCAATCGAATAAGTCGGAAGAGCCTAAAGAGCAGTAATATGGAAAAATCAAAAGGTATGGCATAAAATAAGCCTATTATCACAGGCATACTCACGACAACCAAAAAGAAATCAAAGCGATTCCACCAATCACTGAAGTATTTGCTAGGTCCCCAGCTAATTATTTTGACTATTGCTTCTATTAGAAAAAAACAAATAAAAAAGACATCTAAATTATGCAGTATTGAAAAATGCTCCCATTGAGGGAATAACATCAAACTGATAATTATGGCATTTAGGACAATAGCGCTAAGCACTACCTTGTCTTCTAAGAATATTTTACTGAGCATGTTTGTTAGTACGGTTTGAGAGAATATACATTTTAAACCGCAAATTTAGGAAATAAATCACTTTTGTTGCTGCTTATCGTATTCCTTTTGTTGTTTCATCATTTTTGCATAAAATTGACTCAAAAACTTAACCCCTTGTGGAGTCAGTTTATGATAGTAGGTTTCACCTTCACTAATCAATCTAATATGATGACAATCTGGAGATAGATTAAAGGCAGCATCCATAATAATATTACCATCTGTATCCGAAAAAACAGCACTTCCCATATAAACACAGTCAGGTTTTTTTACTCGTTCAATTGCAATGATCGCTCTAAAATTCTTAATCTCTCCTGCTGATTTAGTATCACTAGTCACACTTCTTCCTGATGGGTCACTTGGATTCATATAGAATAGATATTCTATTTGCTTTGTACGATCTATAATATTGATTAAATCTATTACTGCTGGTTCATTACTAAGCTCTAGTTTAGCCCCTAAATTATCTTTGGGAGCTTTTTTATACGGCTGTTCAGAAGCGGACGTTTGGGATTTAGCTGATTTTTTTCCTTTATTTTCAGGTGTTTGGCAAGCTATAATTAAGAATAGTAACAAAAAGGAAATTAAAAAACTATGTTGTTTCATGTTATCAGTTTAGAGATCTAATTCTTTAATCAGTGCTACTTTTGAATTTATTTTATTGGCTCTATGAGTTAATAATTTCAAAGATCGCTTTAACTTAGTAATTTGGTGGCTAATATCTGAAAATGTTTGAGGATCCGCATTATTTTCTCTCATTTTTCTCATCTGCACTTCATCTTCTTTTATTTTTTGCTCTATTTCCAATATCTCATCACTGATATCCTTATGTAATTCATAGGTTTTCTCTAAAAACTGATTATAAAAAATTTCATTTTCAATATCTGAGATCATACGAAGATCTGACTTATAGCTTTCTTTCAAAACATAAGATACATCCTCTAAACCAAAAGGATGGACTTTCTGAATGAACATCATATCAGGTATACTTCTTCCTTGTCTATCTACTCTATTATAAAGTGAGATGATTAATTGATCATCAATTATATAATAGCTAAACTCTCGTATCGGCACACCAATTAGATAAAGTGTAAAGTATTCTGGAAACTGTTTAAAGCACTTTAATACATGAACAAAAGCTTCATCAAATAATAATTCTATCATTTCTTTAATAGGATCACGCTTGGGGTATGGATGTTCTTCCGAAAGAGGTAGTTGTATGATTCTTGTATAATCAAATTGGTCGCCAGCCTCCTTTATACGGGTCAATTTTTCCTCTAAAGTGATAAAAAATTGTTCGTTCTTTTCATGAAAAAATTGACTACTATAATTAGCTTTTAATGCAATACCAATATTTTTTGCACAATAATCTAATACAAAATAAGACTTCTTTGCACTATTAATATACTCACTAAATTCACTAAAGTACTGACTTAGAAAAGGCTGATAATTAGGATTCCCGTCTAATTGAAAATTATACGTTATCAACTTTAATGCCTCCTCTTTCTTTAAGTGAAAATTAGAAGAAAGAAAGTCTGAACTAAATCCTAATTCTTCAGGAAAAATGTTGAGTAAATTACAAATCAACGCTATATCCGCTTTTTTATAATCTTCTTTTTTCTTATCAAGGAGATTATAAAAAGTGGCGCGACTAATACCCATAGCGGTATAAAATGCTTCTTTACTAAACTCATTTTCCTTTAAAATAGTCAAAAGTTGTGTTCCAACAGTAGAATGTTTACCCATTTCCTTATAATTAAATCTTATATATCTAATTTTTGGACTAAAAAACCAAAAACAATCTAACAAACAATCAGAATACTCTAAATAATCAACAAATAAATGCTAAATTTTAAACTTTTATAAATAAGAGTATAAAAATCGTTTAAGTTGTCGTACATTTAACTTATAGAATTGTATATAGGATAAGGAATTTTTCTTTTACTTATCTTATTTTTCATAGTGTTAATTGAGTATTTAACCAAATAAGTAGCTGTTGATGGCTGCTTAGTGAAGCGAAATTATCCCTGTTGTCAAACCCAGAGGCAACAGGGTTTTTCATTTTATATACAGCTACCAATCTATTTTTTAGACGATTCCTAATCCTCTTAAAAGAAACAATCCTTACCAATACAAACAAAAAAAGGGCTTCACATATTTGTGAAGCCCTTTTTGTATTAAGAAAATTTTATTTTTTCTTAGTTACGTTGATTTGTGAAACGTTTCTTAAATCGACCTTTATCCATACTTGCAGCCCCTACACGCATCATTGCGCAACGGAATCCGATTGTACTTGAAGATTGATCTTCGTCCATAAAACGACGTATACTTGGAGATAAGTAGTAAGCTCTGTCATTCCAAGAACCACCTTTTACAACTCTTGACTTATCGCTAATCAATGTAATGTCATCATCATACTCTGCTTGAGAACGCTCATCACCATCACGGTAATCAATTACATTACTACGGCTAAAGTTATAACGATCACCTATTTCATCTTCCGTATATTCTCTATACTTCAGACGACCTAAGCTATCTTTTGGTACTGGCTTACCTTCTTCATCTAATTCAAGCGTTTCGAATACGTTACCTCTAAATGGGTTAAAGTCTTCGGTATCTAAACTCGACATAGAACGATAAACATCTAAACACCATTCACTAACATTACCAGCCATATTATAAAGGCCGAAATCGTTTGGTAAATAAGTACCTACAGCAGCAGTAATTTCTGCATTATCATTTAAGGCACCAGAGATACCCATATTATCACCACGCCCTCTCTTGAAGTTCGCTAACATGGCACCTTGATATTTCCCTCTTCTTTTTGAACGGACCGTGTTACCACCAGACCAAGGGTAAATTCGCTTATCTAAATAACGTTCTTCGTCTTTAGATGGCTGTGTACCTACTTGAGCTAAAGCAGCATATTCCCACTCAGCCTCAGTTGGTAGTCTATAATCTGGTAATAAGATACCATCATCAAAACGAACCCTTCTAGTCTCTTCTCCATTAGGATCAAGGTTTTTGATACCTTTTTTAACAACTCCTTCATACTGACCTGCTAAATAAGTCTCTGTATTAAAGTTATCTTCTCCTTGTTGATCAGGATCCTGATCTAAGATTCCTTCTTTGATTAAAAGACCTTCATTCACACGATCAGAACGCCATTTACAGTACTCGTTAGCTTGCAACCAAGTTACACCAACTACTGGATAGTCGTTAAAAGATGGGTGTCTAAAGTAGTACTTTACATAAGGCTCATTATAAGCCATTTCTTCTCTCCATACTAATGTATCTGGAGCAGATTTTCGTACAACTTCTGGATAAGTCTCGCCGAAAACGCGCTTTAACCAATAGACATACTCTCTATAATGCAGATTGGTCACCTCTGTCTGATCCATGTAGAAAGAAGACACTGTCACTCTTCGAGGAACATTATCATACTTATAATCTACATCTTGCTGACTGGCTCCCATTACGAAGGTTCCCCCTTCTATAAATGCCAATCCAGGACCTGTGCCCTGATCTTTGGCATCTGCCTTAGTAAAACCTCCCCACTCTGGATCATTATAATCCCAACCAGTGGCCGAGGATGATTGCTTTTTACATGAGTAAAGCCCTGCTATGAGAGCTATAAATAAGCAATAGGTTGTTAATCTAACTATACTATTCATTTTTCAAATGTTAATTTGCTGGCCTGAAAATAAGAAAAAAATATTCAATAAAAAACGTCTATCATTAGAAATAACTACGGTTTGAATATTTCAGGACATTCTGCTGACCTTTTATGACGATTTCGCTGATCTGCGGCATAAGTTTTTCCTAAATCTATAGAAAATGCTATCTCATGCCCTTGCATTGAAGTCTTGACCGAAGATACGTTAAAATCGTAACTATACGAAATCTTAAAAATTCCAGCTCTTACGCCTAAAAGAGCAATGACAGCATCTGAGTTCGCCAACGTATGACGATACCAAAGGCCGCCAACCAATGCGCCTTTCCCAAAATAACTTCCTAAGTTTACTTGGAAAAATTGCGACTGATTCACTAACATTAAGTTAGGTGTTACATAAAACGGTGTTTTATTAATCCTATTGTTCCCAAAGTAAAAAACATTTCCTAAATGAAAGGAACTTCTAAGTTTTATACGATTATCAGGATCATCAATACCAGTTAAAGACACATTGGGCGTATTCAAATGCTTAAAAGACGCTCCCATATAAAAGGTCCCAGTAAAAGCCATCAAACCAACTCCCAAGTCAAAATTCAGTTTACTAGTGGCTGCCAAAGGATCTTCTCCTGTCACTAAACTGTTATCTGGACCAGTAAGCGGACTCACCTGATCATAATAAACAATCTTATCTGTATTCACACTATTTTGTATGACACCAGCCTGAAAACCCGCTTTTATAAACAAGCTTGACCCTAACTGAAGTTGATAGGCATAAAGCGCATTAATGTTATAAGTATTATAAATTCCATCGCCAGCCCGATCTCCTAATATAGATAAACCCACACTACTATTGATCCCATCAAAATGCTGATCATAAGAAATCGCAGCGGTATTATAAGCATTCCCAAATGTGGGCCACTGATTTCGATAATTCACCACAAATCTCGGATAACTCGAAAATCCAATCATCGCTGGATTCAAATGGGCAGGGGCATTGTAAAATTGGCTAAACTCAACATCTTGAGCTGCTAATTCAGATTCTAAACCATAGGACAAACCTAGGCAAAGGAGTAATAACAGTAATCTTTTCATCTCTATTTTATCTGTGTTTTTCTTTCTCAGTTTTTAATTCGGGGCTTCCCCGATTATTTTTTGGCCAGCCTAGTATGGGCGGACCTGAGTATCCGACCTCTGGCCAAAAAATAATCGAGTCGGGCTGTCCACTATTATGTGGCTATGTTGCTCCTATTTCGCTAAGGCACCTTAGTCTGCCCTGCGGGCCAGCCGTCAGTTGCCTAAGCTACATAAGTCGCATCATCTACGCCACATACCGTTACCATCCCTAAGCCATTTATTGGGGCTATCAAATGATGAACGGAATATACTTATCAATCATATGAACAAAAAACACGATCAATCCTTGATTGAGTATTAGGATTTATTTTTTGTCCTCTCAGATGCATCCCTTTTGTAATAAAGCACGTCTTATTTGAGCTTGTAAGGCTTAGATACGACAAATAAGCAACAAAAAACGAGCTAATTTTACAAAAAAACAAATTCAGGGCCGCCTATGAGTTAATTTTACGTTTATTCATTTAATACACTCTAATAGATTACTACATTAATAATCGCAAAGTTATGAAGATTAAAACAATCTTGCTTTCTACCATTTTAATGCTTAGCAGCTATTTCCTCTTTGCACAAGTAAGCATCCAAAAAGAAGTGAGCCTCAATTGGGAAACAGAAACCGCCTCCTTCTTAAGTGACTCCTCCTTGCTATTCACCTTCGACGATGCTTCTTATGACTTAGCAAAACATTCACTACCCATTTTTAAAACTCGTATTGCTTTAAATCAAAAAGGCCCTATTAATGCCTTGATTACCAGAGCTACTTATAGTAGCATTGACAACACAATAAGCCAAAGTGATAACGAGCTATTAGCAAATGATATTGTCATAGAAAGCAATTTGACAATAGTTAGAGGAGAAGCCTTTGCAAGAGTTGGCTTTATACCACTACGTATTAATCCAATTAGTCAAAAAATAGAGAAACTGGAGTCTTTTGTTATTGAAATCGAACAAAGTACTGATCTTAATACGAATAATAGAGAATTAAACTATACAGACAATTCTGTACTTAGCCAAGGTTCCTTCTATAAATTCAGTGTAAAAGAAGATGGGATCTACAAAATAAACTACCAATTCCTCAATGATAGCCTCGACATCAATATTAATGACATACAATGTAGTAATATCCGTGTTTATGGAAATGGTGGAGGCATGCTTCCACAAAACTCTTCAGCCGAAAGGGCAGATGATTTAGTAGAAAATCCGATTGAAGTATTTGATCAAAATAATAATAATCTATTTGATGAGGATGACTACATATTATTCTATGGACAAGGTCCACATGCTTGGTCTTATGATGAGTTTACTAAAAGCTTCCTACATCAATTCAATAAATATAGTAATGAGAATTATTATTTCTTAAATTTTGATCTCGGGACTGGCAAAAGAATATCAGAAGCAGCTACCATTGATAATCATAATGTAAGCACTAGTAGTTATAATTATCATGCTTTTCATGAAAGCCAAGTCAAAAACCTCCTCTTTTCAGGTAGAAATTGGGTTGGTGAAGAATTTAGTGCTACTAATGATCAAAGCTTTAGTTTTTCTAGCCCTAATCGTATCACGACAGAGCCGATTTCTATTAATACTGCTCTTGTGGGTAGAATACCTAGTGGAGCAACAGCTAACGCTGGCTTCAATATATTTATCAATAATGAAGAATTAAAGACTGTCAAGTTTGAATCTGTTAATTTCACTTCTGAGGAAGGAAGCTATGCAAAAAGCAAAATAATAGATACACTCAAAAGCTTTAGTAATAATAATGAGGTGAATATCCGCTTAACCTTTAGTGATGGTGGTAATAATAATTCTGTAGGTTGGTTAGACTACATAGAAGTCAATACTCGAAATCAACTAAAGCTCTCTAATTCTCAATTTACTTTTAGAGATCAAGAAAGCGTCGGTTCAGGTAATGTTGTGAAATACAACATAGAAGGCAGTAATATAAGAGTTTGGGAGGTAAGTGATATTGGCAATATCCGCCAAATGAATCTTTCTAATTCAGGCAATCAAAATTCATTTGTCAATAATGCCGAAACATTGAGAGAATATATTGCTTTTAATGGCAGCTCATACCTTTCGCCAAATGCAGTTGGCCTTATTGAATCACAAAACTTACATGAGGTGAGTTATCCTGATTATTTAATCATTACTCACCCTTCATTTACTGCCCAAGCAAATCAATTAGCCGATTTTCATAGAGACTATAGTGGTTTAGAAGTGAAAGTAGCTAATATTTCACATATTTATAATGAGTTTTCTTCTGGTAGAAAAGATATTTCTGCAATTAGAAACTACGCTAAGATGATTTATGATAGAGGTTTAGCTAATAATCAAGAGCCTCTCAAGTACCTATTATTGATAGGTGATGCTTCTTATGATTTTAAAGGCTTAAAAAGTAATAATTCTGATCTTGTACCCACTTTTGAAAGCTTAGAATCCTTTAGTGGTACAGGCACTTATTGTACCGATGATTACTATGCGCTCTTAGATGATAATGAGGGAGATAATATGCACAACAATCAACAAGGATTAGATATCGGTATTGGTAGATTCCCTATTACAACAGTTAATGAAGCACAAGGGATAGTAAATAAAATCATTCACTATAAATCATATGAATCACAGGGAGATTGGATTAACAATTTCACCTTTGTAGCAGATGATCCTGACAAACGTTCCAATGGAACATTCAGTAATATACATTTTAAAGATGCAGAGTCTCATGCTGTTTTTATAGATGATAGCCTTAAAACCTATAATATTGACAAAATTTACTTGGATGCTTACGAGCAAGAATCCACTTCAGGCGGTGGGCGTTATCCGAATGTGAATGAGGCGATTAGTCGTAAGATATTCTCGGGTACTGCTATTATGAATTATACAGGGCATGGTGGTCCAAATAGCTGGACACAAGAAAGAATCCTTGATATCCCAACGATTCAATCATGGAATAATATTGATAAGTTGCCGCTTTTTATAACGGCGACTTGTAGTTTTAGTAAGTACGATGATCCTGATCAAATATCTGGTGGAGAACATTTGTTATTGAATCCTAATGGAGGTTGTATTGCTATTGTAACTACTGTTAGGTTAGTATATGCAAATGAGAATAGAAAAATTAATAGAAGCTATCTAAGTGCACAGTTTACTAGGAATGAGCAAGGACAGATACCTACTTTTGGAGAAGCCTTGATGAATGGTAAAAACAAAACAGAGTCAGGTGTACTTAATAATAGAAAGTTTGTATTGTTGGGTGATCCTGCCTTAAGGTTAAACTATCCACAACACAAGATTAGAACTACGCATGTTAATGGACAAAGTATAGAGAATGCCGATACTATTAAAGCACTTAGCAAGGTGACTATCAGAGGGCAAATAGAAGACACAAATGGGGTTATTTTAGAAGATTTTAATGGGATTGTTTATCCGACTCTTTTTGAAAAAAGGTCAGATGGCATCACTTTAGGAAATGACTTATCTTTTGATGCTACTCCTAGTCATATTAATTCCGTCATTGACACCTTCAAACTTCAAAAAAACGCCATCTTTAAAGGGAAGGCGAGTGTAGAAAATGGTCAATTTGAGTTTAATTTTATTGTACCAAAGGATATTGTTTTGGAATATGGTAATGGGCGCTTGAATTATTATGCACATACTCCTGACCTAATTGACGCCCATGGGTATAATGAGGAAATAAAGGTAGGTGGCTTGAGTAATTCTTTTGACGATGATCAAGACGGACCCGAAGTGGAGGTATTTTTAAATGATGATAACTTTGTATTTGGTGGTTTAACCAATGAATCTCCTCTATTAATTGTAAAACTTTTTGACGAAAATGGCATTAATACTGTAGGTAGTGGAATCGGACATGATATTACGGGTGTACTGAATGATGACAATCAAAATTCATTTTCCTTAAATGAATATTATAATGCGGAATTAAACAGTTATCAGAAGGGCCAAGTAGAATTCCCTATGAGCCAATTACCTCCTGGCCAACATACACTTACGATCAAAGCTTGGGATGTATATAATAATTCAGGCAAAGGCTATACGGAGTTTGTAGTAGCAGAATCTGCTGAATTGGCCTTGGATCATGTGCTGAATTATCCCAATCCCTTTACTGATCAAACTTCTTTTTGGTTTGAGCATAATCGACCAGGTGATTTATTGAAAATAAAAGTTCGTATTTTTACGATTAGTGGTCAGGTAATCAAAACTATTGAAAAGGAGTTAGCTACTGATGGTACAAGAGTAGATGATATTCACTGGGATGGTTTGGATGACTTTGGCAATAGAATAGGTCGAGGTACTTATGTTTATCAGTTGAATGTGGAGGGTTCGGATGGCAATAAAGTACAAGCAATAGAAAAATTAGTGATCTTGAAATAGATCAATCAAGTACCGCTTTTAATGCGCAAGGGATGGAAGCGGTATATGGCGTCAATGCAGACGCTTTATGGAGCTTAGTGGTACGCAGGCTGGCCTGAAAGGCAGACAAGTACCGCTTAGCGGAATAGCGTATGCATAGCCATATAAGAGCGTACAGCCCGACCCCAATCTGGCATTTTTTTGTAAAAAAATGCCAGATTGGGGATGCGCCCAAAAAGAAGACAAAAAATTCACAATATTTTTTAATTATAACGTTATTATAAAGTGCTTTCATGAAGAGCTGTGTTTAACGTTTTCTAATTGATTAAAAAACGTCCCAATAACTACCAATAAAACTTGTCACCATTTGGCAGTTATTAGCTTAAGTTGATGAAAGTTTCTATTTAATGCGGTGCTTCTCGTCTAAGAGAGAGGCAAAAGACATTCTTTATCATAATTATTTATTATTTTTGGCAACAATTTCAATCAATATGATTCAAAATACGTTAAAATGTTTAGGTGTATTAGCTGTGACGATCTTGTTTTTCGCACAGCCTGCTAATGCACAAGGGATCGAAATAGGCGAATTATCTGGCCAATGGGGTGAAAAAGTAAATACTGTATACACCTCTATTCCTTTCTTAAGAATTAACCCTGATGCTCGAACTGGCGGAATGGGAGACGTTGGTCTCGCTGTTTCACCTGATGCGGCTTCTATGTATTGGAATGCCTCTAAATTAGCTTTTGCTGAAGAGGACATGGGCGTTTCGATCACTTATACTCCTTGGTTAAAGGAGTTGGTAGACGATATCTACTTGGCTTACCTTTCTGGTTATAAAAAGATAGATGATATTCAGTCTATTGGTGCTTCTTTGCGTTTCTTTTCTTTAGGAGACATTCAATTTACAGATATCAATGCTGAACCTGCGGGTCAATTTTCTCCAAGAGAGTTGGCTTTTGATTTAGCTTATGCACGTAAGTTAGGAGATAAAGTATCTTTAGGTTTGACTTTAAAGTATATTTATTCCAACTTAGCCAAGGGTCAAAACGTGGATGGTAATTTGATTCGTCCAGCAAGTGCTGCCGCTGGAGATATATCCTTATACTATACAGATGATATCTTAGTAGGTGGTAGAGATGCTAAATTATCTTTTGGTACTGCTATTACTAATATTGGTAATAAGGTTTCTTATACGGAGACTGCTCAGAAGGATTTCATTCCAATTAACTTTGGTATTGGTTCTGCTTTTGAGATGGACTTTGATGAGTATAACAGCATTACTTTTGCGGTTGATATCAATAAGTTGTTAGTTCCTACTCCTGATTCTACTAGTACGCATAGAGATAAGCCTGTGATTAGTGGTATGTTGGGTTCATTTGGTGATGCACCTGGAGGTGGAAAGGAAGAGTTGCAAGAATTGATGTACTCATTGGGTATGGAGTATTGGTATAATAAGCAATTCTCGGTAAGATTGGGTCATTATAATGAGCATAAGTATAAAGGTAATCGTAAGTATGTAACAGTAGGTTTAGGGCTTAAGTACAATGTATTTGGCTTGAACTTCTCTTATATTATTCCGACTACACAGAATAGAGGCAATAGTCCTTTAGATAATACTTTAAGATTCTCTTTATTATTCGATTTCAATTCAGAGGCGGGTGATAGTTAATCACTTAAGATAAAACAAAATGAAAAGGGGCAGCTTATTTAATTAAGCTGCCCCTTTTTTTATGGGAGGTTTTGTTATTCTTTAATCTTCTTCGTCTTCTTGTTTGGGGATGGTGAAATAGAAGGTTGACCCATAGCCAGGTTCCGATTCGAACCATATTTTGCCATTGTAGACTTCTACTATTTTTTTGCAAATGGCTAAGTTCATTCCAATGCCACTCATTTTGACCGCATTACTTTGCTTTTTAAGGTCGAATAATACTTCTGGGTCCTCGATTTTTATGCCATTACCATTGTCTATGACTGCAAACTGCCAATATTCTGGAAACTCATTGACGCTAATGTGTATTTCAGGATCTCTTTTAGGTGATCTAAACTTGAAAGCATTGCTAATTAAACTTTGAAATAATAAGCCTAATTGGTTTTTATCTCCTTTTACAACTGGTAGATCATCTGCTGTAAGTATTCCATTACTTTTAGCTAATGCCTTGGCAAGGTTTGCTTTGATTTTTAGTAGAAGTTCGTTTAGCTTAATTAATTGTTGTTTTGACGGTTCAATAGCTTTGATACTTGAATAGAGTTGCAAATCCTCTACATAGTAATCCAATTTTTTGGTATCCTTTGCTATATCTTGGACTGACTTTCTACTTTGCTCATCTAGTTGTGGGGCGATTTGTTGATAGAGTTGCCCTATTTTTTGATTGATTCCTTTAAGGGGCGTTCTCATATCATTGGCTGCTGTATTAGCAAATTGCTCCAATTCTTGGCTAGTATTTTCTAGCTTCTTATAGGATGTTTCTAATTGCCGTTGTGATTGCTCTAATCTTTTTAGACGCATCGTCAATTCTTCACTCTCTTCTATCAGGCTCCTTGTTTTTAAGGTAATAGTATCTTCCATTTCTTGTTTAGAGATGAGGTTATCCGAAATTGGTGGTGGAGCTTGAGGAATATTTTGTATAGCTGATTTTTGTTGTAACTGGCCTAGTATTTTGTTAAAAGCGATTGCGAGGGAGGAAATTTCATCTTTACCTGCAACAGGCAATTGGGCCGAATAATTTTTTCGATTGACTATACGAGTAACTGAGCGAAGTAAATTATCAAGCGGCTTACTAATCATCCCTTTAAAAGCAGAGGCTAATATTAAGGACAGTATAAGCCCTCCCAATACACACCAAACCATTGCTTTGAGGTAGCCATAGAAAAGGATATTTAGTTCATCATTATTGGTTCTTAGACAAATGGTTCCTGCTAGTGTTTTTTGATTACGTGCGTATGCTTTTCGGTAGTAATAAAGATAATCTCTATTTCTTTCGTAGAATACTTTAACATCTTTTATTGGTTCTTCAAATTCTATATAATCCTCTCCTACTTTAGTATACTCAGCAAAAATCTCCCCTGAACTATTTAAAATCGTGGCATTCAGTATACTTTTATTATTTTTCAGGTAAGATAAATCTGCTTTGGCTACTTCAGGCTTTTCAAACAACAAGGCTGCTTCATTAGTATTAGCAAGGACTTGAGCAATATACTCCAGATCTGCTAGTTGTCTTTCTTGGTAATGATTGAGAGCGGTCCAATAAAATATGGCACTACAAAACAGTATCACAGCTAAAGCAGTGAATAATTGTATAAGGGTAAGTTTATTTCCAATTCGTATATCTCTTAAACGGCTCATGCGTTATCTTCTGTAATGTAACTCTGCAATTTTTAACAATTGTGTATCAATTGTTATACCAGCTCTGATAAGGGCATCTACATTTATTTGAAATCTTAAAAAACCATCATTAATAAAAAAGTTGATTGCCCCACCTTTTTTCGCAAAATACTCACTTTCTCCGATTAATAGGGTATGATTGTCCGCTTCTTCTACTATTTTACCAACCATACTGCCTGAACTTTCGGGTACAAAGAGAATATCACAATAACTGATAATAAAAGATCTTGTAAAATCATTTAAGTAATACTTATCAACCACTATGATTTTGCTATTAATCGTCTTTTCTTGAGATAGTTCTATAAGATAGTGATAAATTGGAGATTTACCCATTACTCCAATAATGAATTCGGGATTAAACTGCGAATCTTTCCAAGAGATATAATTAGTAAAGTGAAAAATATAAGCTGCCTTTAGTTTATACTCCTCTGCTGCAGAAATAACATTGGCATCATCATCATCGAAACTAAATCCGAATAGTGTTGTCATATCCGCATGTATACCATTGACCCCCCAATATAACGCATCATATCGGCCATCTTCTGCCTGACATGCTAAGCTACATAAGCCCCAAATAATCAATATGTGAATAAGGTACTTCAAATCACTATAATTCAAATGTTAAGGTTACAAATAGCTGTCGCCCTTTCAACAAAAATTGATTAGGGCCATCAATTAGCACATTGGGTTGATAAATCTGATTGTTAAGTAAGTTTTTAAGTCTTAATGATGCAAACATTTGAGAGGAGCCCGCATTAATTGGTATTTTACCACTGGATAACGTTAAATCTACCCTATGGGACGCTGGAATAACAAAGAAGTCATTTTCTTGTCTATTACCATGCCATGCTTCCATTTTGGAATAATAATACCAAGCCGCATTGAATTTCACCTCTTTCCAAATCGAAACATTTAGACCCAAATTAAAACGATGTGGATAATAGTTTTTATTATTGCTATTCATTAAGCTATATGCAAAATTAACACCCATTTTCTCTAACTTATATTTAATAGATGCTTCAAAACCAGTGGCTAAAGTCGTATCAATTGTATTTTCCCAAGAATTCGCAAAAGTAGGCGTAACACGATTGGTCATGTATTTATTTCGATATACTGTAAGGCTTACAAAAGTTTTACCAGAAGCATATGATCCACCTAACTCTGCACTTTTTATATCATTTAAGATTAAGTTTTCAATCAGTGTAGTATCTCCTCCAAAAATGTCAGGACGATCAAATATATTCGGACGATAATCTTCTATAGATGCTTCCTTACTGGCCGTTCGATAAAGGCCATATAATTCCAACCTATCATTTAACAACAAAGTGTTAAGCTTCATTGATAAATTCAATCTATTCTCCCACCTTTCATATAAGTTATATTTAGCACCAACCAATAAGTTGATCCTTTTATTCAGAAAAGGCTTATTAAATTGAAGAATTCCCGAATGATTCACATAATTATATAAAGGTAAACGCATCAGGTTATCTGAACTTAAATCTTCATCAAAGTCTGGGTGTACCGTATTAGATGAATAAGCCATACCTCTAAGATCATTATGATCTAATAAATACATTGCTGTCATCCCTATACCTCCTTTTAAAAAGACCGAAGAAAACATATCTTCTCCAAATAGGACAAATACCTTTGACAAAAATTTATTTCTTTGAGACCCTCTACTATTAAATTGAGAATAATACAGCGTATAATCCTCATTGATTCGTTCTGAACCAATTGGCATAGATTGACCAGTAGAAATATCTCCTAAGAAAGCCCCCCAATTACTAAAAGCAGTTCTATTTGTTCCCCATATTTTTTCTTGATAATGATTATACTCAAAATTTAATTTCAACTTATTACTATAATCTCGCTTAAAACCTGCATAGTAAACACCAAAATTTCTATGCTCCTCATTAGCATTATTATAGTCTAAACTTAGCTGACTAATTCCTTTTTGGCCAGTATAAGTTCTCAAGTAATCCATTCCTACATAAAAACCTTTATAACTAAGGTCTACAGCTATAGGAATCGCACTACTTTCATTAGCATACTTATTACTGTTGTAATTAATCCCATTACTATATTTAGAATTACCTCCACTAAATTCATCCGTTTTGATAAAATCTGTATAGTCATAACCCGCACTTTGAGAATAGCCAAAGTTAGCTCCTAATCTAAAATCATTGATACTTTGAGCAATCACCCCATTAAAGTATCGAGTATTCGGGCTTGAAAAAGAGGCTTGTACTTCCGTTGAATTATAAAGACTCCTACCATGCTTCGTTTCTATATTCACGATTCCCCCAAAGGTTTCTCCATTTTCTGTGATAAAACCAGGGCCATTAATCAGTTCAATGAATGCTATATTATTGACATTGAAGTGCTTTGTTATAAAAGCATTTTTTGAATATAAACTATTAATCTCTCTACCATTGATAAATATCATCAAAGTAGACAAATCTCCCCATAAACCTCTATGACCTCCTTTATAAGTATAGTCTCTATCAACTAATAACATAGAGGGATTATCCCCCAATATATCCGCTAAACTAGTATAACCACTTGCAAGAATATCTTCTGCACTAA
>JAHDDN010000026.1 GCA_020629335.1 Chitinophagales bacterium
GTAGATAAGCAACCAGCTTATTTTCCAGAAAAAAACGAATGAAATTATTTAGCATACCACATACACTTTTCTTTTGATAAATGCTTTTCTCCAAAAGCACAATAACCATTTGAGGCTAACCCAAACAGCGATAAAACCAACAATGACAGGGCATTGAAGGTTTCAATGAAAAAGAAAAGTATGGTCTATAAAAGGAATGATTGATTAAGGATAGGAATATCCCTCTGTATCAAAGGAGGTTTGTAGTGAGCAAAAGGAATAGCTTCATATCCAAGGTTAAAATCATTGGATATGAATACAGCTACATAAGCAATTACAAATTGTTGTAATTGTTTGCTTACTACAAAATCAAAATTTTGAACTTGTTGGTCTTGGTCAGATTGAAAATGTACGGTTTTATTGGAACAACAATTTTTATCTTCGGAACAGCCCTTTTTTTCTGCCATCATCTTTTTATGATGTGGACAGTTTTTCATGGTATTGTCTGCCATATCGTGGCAGGTCTTGGCTTTTCCAAAGAAACTAACAGATTTTAGCTCACTTTGACAGAAGTGCATATTCATTGCAAAGCCAGCTGATGTAAAGAACATCAGGAAAGCCATCATTAGGGCGATAAAGCGATATGTACTTTTAAGAAAAGTCATTTTTAATAAAATTATCTACAAATGTAATATTTTTTTAAAACATTTTAATAAGCACCGTAATTGCTGCAATGCAGAACTTTATAATCAGCAATATTTCCTATTAGAAATAGTGAAAAGAATCTTTGAAAGCTATCGGACTTTTTCCACCGTTTTTATATTCGATGCTAAGTGACGTTCCCCCTTCATTTTTAGGTAATCTTGATAGGTATTTGTGTAATCGGTGATGTATTTAATTGCTCTTGTTTCCCCCTGATAACTTTCCCATAAGTGTTCTTTGCTTGGGCGAATATCGCTAACAGTAAATAGGTATTCTCCTGCTTTTAAGTGCGGGAGGTCTGGGCGGTTTTCATTTTTCTCTTTAGCTTCTATGATATGCTCTAATAGCAATTTAGGGTCTTTATTTGCCAGTTCATTAAAACGTTGCTTTGTTCTTGGGTCATTGCCAAAAAATACAGCTTTGTTTTCATTGAGTTGTACGAATAAGTTTTTGCCTACTAAAAGCAGATACATTTTGTCGTTCTCGTATTCTGATGATTTAAAATAGGTTTGGAGAATTTCCTCTTTAGGGATATGCTCACTTTCCTTTGCCTCGTCATTTATAGCCCATACTACACTTTGGAATTGGTATATAGAATCAGATTTGAATTGCTCATCCTTTTCAACTATTCCTTTGTTTATGCCTCCGAATTGGGGATTAAATAAACGGATTGGGTCATTCATTAAATATATGATACAGCAAGTTAAAATACCTAAAGTGCCGAATCTTATTAAAGTATCTTGACTGATTTTCATGATGATAAGTTTTTGAATGAAAAAATATATTCCTTTGATTTGAATTGTTTAGCTTTCCTCAAACCAGTTCATTACAATCTCGCCTTTTTCCTTACGAATGAGCTTTTTTCTTCGATTATCATACTCATAGGAGACAAACCTTCTCGGTAATTTATTGGGTGCTATACCCCCTTCTATGAAGTGAATATTTTGGTTGTTGGTGCTATCTTTTTGCTTCTCATATTCTGCATTATATCTACCTACTAGATAGGCTTCGTCATACATTACTTGCTCAAAGGAACGCTGATTATCCTGATAAAAGATTATTGCTTTTTCTTCTTCAGTTTTTTGGATTGCGTAATAGATGCCATTGTCAAAATACATCACTAAATAGGTATTGCCCTCATAATCAAATTGCCTCATCTTACATGGGGTTTTCCCTCTGTTTGTAGCCGTCATTGTAAATTCTAGTAATGAATTACTAGGAACGTTGATGGATGACGGGTTATAAAATCTGTTATTTATTCTATCGGAAAATCTGCTTTTGGCATTACTTACTTTATTCTCCAATGTTCTTTTAGCCTTAGCTATCATTATCGGATTTACTTTTTCTTCAAGGGCATTGCACCCAAGCATAAGAAAAGCGGCATAGCAAAGCACGAGCAAAAAGATTACCTTTTTCATATTGTTTAGATTTTGTGATTTTAAAAATGCTCTTTTTAGAGCTTGATTCTTTCGTTTACTTTTTGAGTAAATTGTTTTTCGTAGTGATTAAATTCTCATAAACACTAAGTTCCCATTCTTCTTCTGGGATGTTGCTTTCCATGAACTCCTTTGCTTCTTTGTAAGTCTCTAAAGCCTTTTCTAATTCGCCATTTTGTGATTCATACCACCCTACAAAAACATAGGCATCAATGAATTTATGTTTATCTATTTGGCACTCTTGGGAAATCAACTGGCGGTAATATTTTGCTGCTAGGACTTCGTCCTCAACTGCAAAATTCTGATTTGCCCAACTAGTAGCAAATTCATAAAGAGCTTCTTGGTCGCCCTTTTCTATTCTTTTTTTCAGCAGTATAATTTTCTTGGCATTACCAATATTTTCATAAACTCGTAATATCCAATGTTCTTCGGGTATTTCTTTTTCCATGAACTGTTTAGCTCTTTGATATAATTCTAAAGCCTCACTAAATTTTTCTTCGTCCATTTTCCAAGCAGCAACAAAGAGCATAGCATCAACATAATGGATAGGTTTACATTGGCATTCATTTTCAATGATTTTGGCGTGGTATTCATAACCTAAATCTGCCCTGCCAAGCGTCATAATATAGTGTTCTGCTAACTCATAAAGAGCCTCTTGGTTGCCTTCATCTACCAGTCTTTTTTTATCTAAATTTTTTATGTCATATAGCACGATTAGTTACCTCTTTTTTTGGTTATCTAGTTAAAAATCAGTAACTTAGTTTTATTACATAATCATAAAAATTTCAATATGAAAAAAGTAGGAAATTTCACGAGCAGGGAAATTGAGAGAAAAGAAAAAAGCAATCCTCCAACCCGTAGAGAGCGAGTTATCACTCATGATAAACCGCCAAAAGCACCTACCCCGAAACCAAAAGGACGAGGTAGGTAGAAATTAGCTATATAATAGCTGTCTTAACTTATCCATTGTAAATTTTATAGTGCTTGATTATTCTGCAATTCATTAAACCCCTTACTCAATTTCTCGTCCTCTCCTTTCTTCTTTTTAAAAATATCCGTATTAATTTTTAGTCCTTCACTTACTTTCAATGTATTCTCGTAATTTCTGAAACCTTTATATAGACCGAATAATTTAGAAGGCTCTGCACCTAATTTATCTTTTTTTGAATCTTCTGCTTTTTGCCAAATTTCCATATCTCTTTGGTCTAGGATTATCTGCCGTTGGAAAAAACGATTTATTTGTTCTTTGAAGAACAGAGATAATCCACCGAGTATTAAGAATTTCCCCATAATTGTATCATACCCATACATTGCAGTACTTGCTAAAATGAATAAAGCAGGGTCAATATACGCTGCATAAAATTTTTCGGGAATAGTTACGCCTTTTAAAAAAGGGTGGAGAATTGAGCTGAATATTAGATATGAAATAGAGATACCATAAGACACAGAATACCACCAATGATGGTCAAAAAATCTTCTTCTTATTACTACCCAAGCAAAATGAAATAATCCTAGAAAAACATATACGTCAAACAATCGACTATTTTCATCAAGAAAGAAGAAAATGAAGTTAGCAACCAGTATTACATTGATTAAGCTAAATAATCTTTCGCCAAATGATATTCTCATAAAGGGCAAGGCTATCCATGAAAAGATTAAAGTAAAAAATGCCATTACCTTATAAAAAAAATGCTGCAAAATGAGTTCTGGCGGTTCTTGGTAACTAACATCAAATGCGTAGCTATCAGTTTTGCTAATTTTACCAGTTGTGGTAAAGTTTTGTTCATTTGTATTTTTCATGATAATTTACTTTTGATTTATAGATAATTTAATGTGATTCTTACCATTGCTATTCCATATCCTACCCGTAATCGTTGCAAAGCATTCAACGATGTAATCATTTATCCCACCACCCGTTTTTAAAGTGGTAAATTCAACAGGAAATACTTGATAGTAATGAGTGGTGCTTTCGCTTCCTCCCATTTTCATATCTGATTTATCTTGAATCCCAGAATAATTGTAATTGAACTCTTTTACCTTCTTTCTGCCGATAATATCCGCAGCATATTTATTGGTAACGTGTTCGTTATTGGAATGGAAAAATTTTATACATAGATTGGCTAGTAGGCTATTCGTAAGGTGAATAGGATGCTTTCCCCCGATAGTGGCGTAAAAGTTTGAAATGTTCTGTGTAATGAAGACCGTTGCTACTCTTGATGACCTTGCTGTGGTTAAAAAAAGTGCGTCTTGTTGAGTAAGCATTTTTTGTGCTTCATCTACCCATAAAAATACTGGTAGAGTATCTTCTTTCACCGCCCTTCTTTCTGCTGCTTGTTGAAAAATGAGCTTGTATATAGATTGAACATAGACCCCTAGTTGTAGGTATTTAGTTACAGGCACATTGAGAATGACAATTTTATTTTTAAATATAATTTCAGGAGGGCAATTAGTATCAGTACAAAGCAGCTTTTTAAGTAACCCTCTTTTAAAAGGGTCAATTAACCCTAAGAAGCTCTCTACAATGTTTGAACGAGTACGTTCATCTAAATTTGCATATTGTTTTAGCCAGAAACGTTCAACCTCATCAAGCTCTCTTTTTTCATCTTCTGTATGATTGAGGCTCTCATCATTCTTTGCTTTTGCTATGCAGTAAAAACAATCGCTGTTTTGCATCCAACTTTTATCTTCACATTGCTCTAAACTTGTGGGAGCAGAACTAACTATATCGTGCATATGTTCGATGGTTAGTTGTTCGCCCGAAAGTTTTAGTGTGGAAACAACCATATTCAATAACCTCTTTAATGCACTATCCCAAAATCTATCTTCTGATTTAGCAGATTTTTCTTCCTGCCCCATTTGATAGATGTTCATAAAAAGATTAACGATATTGAAAACCTCCCCTCCCCCATCGGGTCTATTCATCTCATAATCAAGAAAGTTAAACCGCCATTGATTTTCAGGAGAAAATACTACTAAGTCATCTTGACGATTTGCTTTGAAAATTGCCTTTTTCCATTCGTGGTACTCATCATCTTTTACACATAATACTAAGCCTCCCATACCAAGTGATAAAAACTTATTTCTAAGGAGTGAACCCGAACCACTAGACTTTCCGCTCCCCGTACCGCCAGTTATAAAAGTTCCACGAGTTAGGTCACGAAAGGTTATGTAGTCTTGTTGGTTAATTTGAATGATTGGAGCATCAAGTAATTTGTCCATATTGATAATGATTTAATTGTTTGATGCAAAGTTACAGGGAGTTTTTATGAGTATCTACGCTGTAAAATACGGGAGTTATACTGTAAGGTACAGTAGTTGAGTTGCTTGGTAAACTCTTTGATTTTATCTTTTATCAAGGTGCAGTTTATGGTAGGCTTTTGGATATACTTATTTTTTAATTAAACACATGATGTTATGAATAATCAAGAAAAGCTCCAAAAACTCATAGAAAATGGTGAGTTAGATAAGACAGGTTCTGCTATTGATAGTACGCTGAAAGGTGCTGAATTAGAGGAATTTGATGGAATAGCTATATTTTGGTTTCATGGTAAATCCGATAACCAATTTGCAAATTTCTGTGCAAAAGAATTTAAAACAGATGTACATTCTCCTGCTTCTAAACATCTTCAAGTTGTCACGTCATCAAGCAAGGTGAAAAAGTGGTTAGAGAAATAAGTTAGATTTAGAACTAAGTTGCGACTTTTAGTCGAGATTCTTAGTTCTAATCTTCTTTTCTTTCTTCCAAGGAAGGGCTAAAAATATTTCGACCAGGTAAAAAGCCTTGTTCTATAAAGTAATCTATGACAGTAAAAACATCAGGAAACCTTTTGTCAGTTAATTCTTTTGCTTTTCCGATAATTTGAGTTCTGTAATCAGAGCAAGTTCTTTTTGATTTGTTTCTATCCTTAGCTTCTTCATCTGTCGTAATCCCATAGTTACGAGTATAGTAGATAAGAGATTTTGCAAGCATTGGTGAAAAAGGAAATACCATGTTTTGGTCTTCAAAAATTTTTTTTAGGAATGTTCTTGCTCTCAAAGAAAACTTTCTGGAAATTCTTTCACTATCTTCAAGAATGCCATTTGAATAAACAATAGGTCTAAGTGGCTCACCTCTATATTCACTTAGGACTTTATATCTATTCAGTGCAGCAATCGCCTTACCTTTTTCGTTTAGGAAAAACGGTTGAGCTAACAATACTGTACTATAATATTTGCCATTTTTTAATTTAAATGGAACAGTGACCTGATAATGGGTAATGTCGTCATGCTGACCTACTCTGTCCTTTAAATCATCTATTGTAAAAGAGACTGTAGCTTGCGCTAATGCTGAAAAAAAAGGGAGCTGTTTTGGATAAATAAACTTAAAAAGTTGGTGTTGGTTTATAAACTGTTCGTTTAGGTCAAAGTGTTCATGAATTCCATAGCTGCCAAATACTTCATAGCCTCCTTCTGGTAGAATTGAATAAAGGCTAAAGAATTTTTCTGTTGTTCCTTTTCTCGGTAATATCTCATCATGTAAAAACGTATTCCACGCTTCGGAAATCAGATTTGTAGGAGTATTGTCTTTAAAACCTTGCCTAAGAAAAAAATCTTGAAAATCTTTAGATAGTTGGTCGGGCTTAAAAATATATTCAGCCATAAATTATTGGGTTGATAAGTTAAGAAAAAAGCCAGCCCAAAGGTAAGCAATACTATGCTCTACTCAAAAGGTGATAGTTAAGCTGAATAAATATGTATTTCTTGTATGTATGTTAGTGTCGAGTTACTCAAAAGGTGATAATAAACTCAAAAGGTGATAGTTTACACTCAAAAAGTGATAGTTTTATTTTTACTCTAAATTATTGATATTCAGTAGTTTAGCGTGTAATTTTGGAAAAACATATTTTTTATGTCTTACTCAAAAGGTGATAGTTTACACTCAAAAGGTGATATTATTTCTTATAAGTGCTTGATAATCAACTATTTGCAGAGGTCTAAAACAAGTATTCTAAAACAAGAATATAAAACAAGAATAGCACTCAAAAGGTGATAGTTAAGGTTCTGAATTTCTAATTTCATCCTTTGCTATTGAAAAGAAAAAATTCATAGGTTTCTACATATTCAACATATTTATTAGATTTGCTTAATTTTATAATTAAAAATTCAACTATGAGTAAAAACGAAGATGAAAGTAAGCAACGAGGGAAATCGCAGACTTTCTATATTGATGAACCAGTTTTAAAAGAAATTAAAATAGATGCAAAGAAGAAAAAACGCTCCAAGAGTTTCATTGTAAATGAAATTTTAAGAGAGCATTATACAAGTAAAGATAGAATTAAAAAAGATACCGAGTAACAAATGAAGAATAGTAAACCCTGATAGGCTTTTCCGTCGAAAGTCCAGCCTAACAGGGAAGTTAAAAACTTTTTCAAATCAAAAGTAATGAATAATTCAAAAAAATTTGATAGTGCCTACTATCAAGAGTGGTCTTTTATTCAAGGCAGAAAATTTTTACTCTCAATTTTAGCGTTAGGTTCAGTATTAATTACTCATAAAATAGGCTCTCATATAGCCTTTAACCTATCGCCAAATCAAAAAAGCATTCAGTTTTTTATCACCAGTTTTTTTATTTTTCTTGGATATATGGGAATTGATTGGGTTTTAGCAAATGCCTTATCATCAGCTTCCAATGTTCAAAAGAAGAAAGAGCAGAAGGGAAATAAATCTATTTGGACATTTGCTTTGGCAGCATTAACCACTACCCTATTGCTTTCACTTGTTTCAAATTTCTTCATTAGCTCTGAAATTGCAGGAGAAACACCCCTCAATTACTTCAATGAGCAAATTGAAAAAGCTAGAGTTCAGGATAGTGTTCTAAAGGTCAATGCTTATGAAATGCTCAATAAAGCAGCAAAAGACCAAAATAATTTAATCCGAGAAGCCAAGAAAGAAAAGAATATCATAGTAGCAAAAGCTATAAATAGCGGTTCTAGTAGTTGGAAATCCGACTATGATAAACATAAGAATAACCCTAAAGCATGGTTTTGGACTTGCACTAAATGCCCATCAGAATACAAAGCGTATAGAAAAAGAATTAAAGATGCCATCTTGGAAGGTGATGGATTGATAGCAAAAGCTACAAATCATCAATCTTTTATCCAATCTAGTTTATCCCCTACCCTATCTTACCAGTTATCAAGTGATTCAATGCTCATAGCGGTTAAAGAAAATACTCAATTACAAGAGCAACAACGCCAGTTTAGAGAAAGGCAGCTTAACATTATCCTTTTTGCAATGACTTTTGGGGCAGGAATATTAGCTCTGATTTTAACTATTGTAATAAAAAAGCATCGAGAAAATTACGGGCAACAAATTGTAGAAAATAATGCCCTAATTCTGATGATATTTTTTGATATGGTTTCTCGATTATCTCACGGATTGGCGGATATTATCTACACGGTTATAGCTGAACCGTTTAACCGACTAAAGAAAAATGGATGGATTAAGAGTTATACGCTTATGACCGAGAGCGAAGAAGTATCAACGGATAAGAAACAAATATTTGAGAATAACGGTAGCGTGTTAGCCGTTAAACGGAATTGTCAGAACTGTGATACGGATATTTCTCATAAGAGAAGCGATGCAAAATTTTGTAGCGATAAGTGTAGAATGGATTATCACGATTATGTTCCAAGAAAAAAGCAAAACGGAGTTTTTAAATAATCCTTATTTAAAGATTATTTATTTAAATAATCTTGCTAGGTTGCTTCGCTATACTCTGACCTAATCGGTTTATATCTTAAATATAGATAGCTTGTATTACTGTGTAAGATGTTGTTATTGAGCAACTTGTATTTTTATTTGATAATCTTTATTTAAATAATCTTGAAAATACACTTGTCTCCTATGAGATTATTTATACTTTTACATAAAGATTATTTATTTAAAGATTATACTATGATTATTAGCTCAATGAATTTTAAAGGCGGTGCAGGTAAAACCATGCTATGCACTAATTTAGCCGTTGCCTTCGTCTTGAAAGGTAAAAAGGTTTGTATCGTAGATACGGATGAAAGTTTTGCTGCTACTAAGTGGGCAGGAAGAAGGGCAGAGGCAGAGCATGAGCCTGTAATTCCTGTTGTGCAAATGACAGAATCTAAAACAATTACTTCTACGCTTAAAAACCTAGTAGAAGGAAATGATATAATCTTGGTTGATGGACCTCCAAGATTAAACGCTCTGGTGAGTAAAATCATCCTTCTTTCAGACTTAGTTATTATTCCTGTTCCTCCTAAAAGCGGAAATGATAGGGAAGTAACGGAGGATTTTTTAGAAGAATTTGCAGCTATTCAAGAACGCAGACCAGACGATAATAGGACATTAGCTTATCTACTGCCTAACATGGTTAAAGAGGGCTATAATCTACACAAAGCATTTATTGATAGTTTGCCACAACTCTGTGAAGATTATGAGGTCAATATGTTTGAAACCCATTTGAGCGATTTGGTCGCCTATGGGGAAACAAACCAATTTGGGAAGGGGGTTGTGGAAGAAAGAGGAAAGGCAAAAGAACAATTCTCAAAGTTATTTAAAGAAGTAAGTAAAAGTTTAGGAGTTTAAAAATGGAAGTTATGGCAAAGAAAAAAGATTTAGCAAATTCATTTAGTTCAAGAAGAAAAAAGTCCACTTTATCAGCCGAAGAAATAGATAAAATAGCGGAAGAAAGGGAACTAGAGAAGAAAGGGGCAAAAGAGCCAATAGTAAAGAAATCTACTCGGAGAAAGGTGGATAAAGAAGAAGAAGTAATTAAGACAAGTCTTGATATGCCTGTTAGTCTTTATGAAGAAATGAAAATATCTCTTATTCGCAAGAAGAAATCAATGAGGGAGTATTTACTTGAATTAATCAGGAATGACTTAAATAAATAATCTTTATTTAAAGATTATTTACATAAAGATTATTATATGAATTCAAGCCAAGCTAAATTACTTTCCCTACCAGAGATAATGAGCAGAATGGGATATGAGCCTGTTAGCGTGAAGAAAGGAGGCTATGAGTATTGGTACGCTTCTCCATTTAGAAAAGAGGTCGAGCCATCTTTTCATACTTCTTTTTTAGGTGGTAAATGGATATGGAATGACTTTGGGGATATTGGAGGTACTGTAATAGATTTTGTAATGAGGCATGAAGGATATAATAGGGTAGGGGATGCTCTAAAATATCTTGATAGTATGTTTGGTAAATCGGCTTCTTCATTCAATGGAAAATTGCAGCAGAAATTTTATTTTCAGCAGCAACAACCTAAGAACAACGCTGAAACAGTTAAAGACCTTGTTTTTTTGAGTTCTAAGCCCATTTCTAACCCTTTGGTAGTGTCTTACCTTACAAAAGAGAGAAGCCTCCCCAGAGGGCTTTTAAATCGCTATTTAGAGGAAGTTAATTACAAGAATGAAAGTACAGGGAAGGAGTATTTTGCCTTTGGTATGAGAAATGAAGGGGGAGGTTATGAAATTCGTGTAGCATCTGACCAGTATAATTTTAAATCTTCCCTGATAAAAAAAGATATTTCCATAGTTAAGGGCGGTAATCCAGTAAAGAATGAGCTTAATATCTTTGAAGGTATGTTGGATTTTCTTTCTATGATAGCTTTAGTTGATAGGCAGGAATTGCAAGAAGATAGTGTAATCATGCACTCATTAACCTCGTATTCTAGGGTTTCCGAAATTATTAGAGAGAATAACTACAATGCTATCAACTTATTTTTAGATAATAATTCGTCAGGTAAGAAAACGACTCAACGCTTTATCCAAGATTTTCCTGATAAAGTAGTCGATAACAGTAAAATGTTTGCCCCTTATGAAGATTTGAATGATATGCTAAAAGCTCGTTCTTCTTCTAAATTCAGGTAAAAAGTGATTCAGTAATCTTTATTTAAAGATTATTTACATAAAGATTATTTATTTAATCCCGTTCTTCCTTTTTCTATATTTTGTCTATGTCTAATCTCTGATTCTAGTTTGTTTTGCCACATATTACTAGCTTCTGATACTTGTTTGATTTCTTTTTTTACCCTGCCCAATGCTCTGATTTCTTCTGGTAGCTTGTCTTTTACATAACCATCTACAACATCTTCGGATAAATTACTTTCTTCTGCTGCCTTTAAAAGATGATAATACATAAGCTCAAATTGTTCTGAATTGAAGCCCCTCTTTTCTAATATGTCATCAAAATATCTTGTTGCCTTATCAAATTTACTTTGCACCCGATAACCCTCTCATGCTTGTTAGTTTTAGTTGGTGGTTTTATCTTAACCATTAATTAGGCTATCTATTAGGCTACGTTCAGTTTCCTATCAATTCTTTTTAATAGTAACATCAGCTTTTTTGTAGGTCAGTACCCCGATTAATAAAATTGAACAGCAAGCTAATACTCGGTTTAACTCTTTGCAAGCAATGCTCCTACGGATTCCTACTTGCAAAGAGTTCTCCCTCCTATTTGTCGCAGCAGTACAATTTTTAATTAATCAAATTAGGTACTGACATGAATACAAAAAAAATCTACGAAGATGTTACCAAAAAAATTATTGGGTTGATAGAAAACCATCAGCTTAAATATGATAAAAGCTGGATTAGTCTTGGTAACGATGGAAAACCCTCCCACAACGCAGATAGCCAAAGGGTTTATTCAGGAATTAATCAATTTTTACTAAGCCTTATTTCGATGGATAGAGAATATGTTAGCAATGGTTGGCTTACATTCAAGCAATGCAAAGAGCTTGGCGGTTCTATCGAGAAAGGCAGCAAATCCGTACCCATTTATTTTTACAAGACGCTCTTTATTGATGATGTTAAAAAGAAATACTCACAAGAGGAATACTCAAATTTTTCATCGGATAGACAGGCTAAAATCAAGAAAATACCAGTTCTAAAGCAGTATAATGTTTTTAATCTCTCCCAAACTAAAGATTTACCAGAGAGTTTTTATACCATCGAAGATAAACCACAGTTAAATGAGTTTGAACGGGATGAAAAAGCCGAAGAATTAATATTTTCTACTGATGCTAAAATAGAGATTAAAGAATCAAATAGAGCTTTTTACCATAGCGGTACAGATTCCATTACGCTTCCATTGCGTGAGCAATTCAAAAGTACCCAACCATTTTACGGAACAGCCTTACATGAATTAGGACATTGGACTGGACATGAAAACCGCTTAGACCGTAAACTTGCTAACCCTTTTGGTTCTAAGGAATATGCTAAAGAAGAATTAATAGCGGAACTATGTAGTGCTTATCTTTGTGCCTCTCTGGGTTTTTCTAAAACTATTTCTAATAATGCAGCTTATCTTCAAAGTTGGCTTTCTTGCTTGAAACAAGATGCTAAATTCATTTTTACAGCAAGTGCTAAAGCCCAAAAAGCTGCTGATTATATTCTGAACTTTAATCAATCCGATGCTATTTAGAATAGGGTATTACCTATCAAAATATTAAGCTCATAAGATTTATTCTTATGGGCTTTTTAAAATCGGGTTGATGCCATTGAATGAGAGTGATATTACAGTAATAAGGGGTTAGTGTCCTTTTTGTTTTTTGTGAATATATCTGTTATTGCATATTCATTTTATGCTAACCTCTGACGTTTTTCCTCATTAAGATTTAGACGTACTAGACTGTCCGAATTTTAATTTAAACTTTACTAAACCACTAATTCCCCTTAATTGAAGCGGTTAAATTAAGCTGTGTTCTGCCATCATTCAAATCATGGTCAATGACGCAGCCATCCGCAGGATGGTTAAAAGAATTGCATTTTTTCAACTGAAAAAATGCTAATTCCTGCTTTTGACAATGCTTTTCAATCTGGCTTTTTAGAACACATAATTTAACCTCAAATAAGGAGAACAAAAATGGCTTATAATTGTAAAATTGAACTTAACGGAAATCTTGGTGAGGACGCTAAAATCATCGAAAAAGATGGTAAGAGCTTCGTTGCTTTGAGAGTTGCAACAACAGATAGTTACCCTAAAACAGAAGGTGAAAACACCGTATGGGTAAATAGCAATACAACTCTATGGCATGATGTATTGGTTTTCAATCCAAATGCTGTAACAGTTGCACAAGAGCTTAAAAAAGGTGAAAGAGTAGAAATTATTGGTTCTTTGTCATACCGTCCATTTAAAGACGAGAATGGTTATACTAAACACCAAGCATCTGTAATTGGTAACTTTATCCGAAAAGTTGAGTTTGGTAATTTTAATCAACCAAGTGAAGAAGATTTAGCTGCTGCCACTAGCTAACTTCTTAGTAGGGTAGGGGATAAAACCCTTACCCTAAACTTTTGACCCAAACTTATTTAGTTCAGACACTATCCATTTAATATAAGAATTCTTCATTAGTTAAGACCAACTCATTCGCTGTAATTGTACCGCATTTAATATTGCTAACAAAGCCACGCCCACATCTGCAAAAACAGCCTCCCACATCGTAGCCAAGCCCCCTGCTCCAAGAATAAGCACGATGATTTTTACACCAAATGCCAAAGCGATATTTTGCCAAATAATGCGCTGTGTTGATTTTCCAATTTTTATACCTGTCGCAATTTTGGAAGGTTGGTCAGTTTGAATAATTACATCTGCCGTTTCAATAGCCACATCACTTCCTAAACTGCCCATTGCAATACCGACATCACTTGCAGCCAGTACAGGCGCATCATTGATACCATCACCAACAAAAGCCACAATTTTGTCAGGGTCTTGTTTTATTCTTTCAACTTCGCTTAGTTTATCTTCGGGGAGTAAGCCCCCTTTGGCATTTTCAATGCCTAAGTCTGCAGCTACTTTTTGGGTGATAGAATTTTTGTCACCCGATAGCATCATTAAGGTCTTTATCCCTGCTTTGCGAAGTTGTTGAATGCTGTCTTTGGCATCTGCTTTTAACTCATCAGCAATGGTAACATATCCTGCAAATTCTCCATCAATACCAACCATGACAATACTCTCTACAATACTTTCGGTTTCGGCGGGTAGGGGAATGTTGAATTGCTCTATCAGCTTTTTATTACCTATTACCATCATTTTGCCAGCTACTTCACCTTTCAAACCTTTTCCTGCAATTTCCTGAATGTTTATAGCTTCGGGGAGGTTACCTTCTGTATTATACTCCAAAATGGCTTTGGCAATTGGGTGGGTGGATTTAGCTTCCATTGCCATCAGTAGCTTCATAAATTCAGCTTCGCTAAAATCTCCCTTGACGACTATATCTTTAATTTTGAAAACGCCTTTGGTGACTGTTCCCGTTTTGTCCATCACCAATGTATTTACTTTGGTCAGTTGGTCAAGATAGGTAGCTCCTTTTAACAATAGCCCGTTTCTGGAAGCTGCACCCAAACCACCAAAATAGCCCAATGGAATAGAAATCACTAAGGCACAGGGGCAGGAAATCACTAAGAAGATTAAGGCTCTATAAAGCCAATCTGTAAACATATAATCCGAAACGAAAAAGTATGGTAGGACACAAATAGCAATTGCCAAATAGACCACAATCGGCGTATAGATTTTAGCTAATCTTCTGATTAATAATTCCGTTTTGGATTTACGGGAAGTGGCATTTTGTACCAAATCAAGAATACGGGCAATGGAACTATCATTAAATAATTTCTCCACTTTCAGTTCAATCACGCCATCCAGATTGATAGAACCAGCCATTACTTTTTCGCCTTGTAGGGCGTTTTGTGGCTTACTTTCCCCCGTAAGGGCTGCGGTGTTAAGGGCTGCTTTTTCTGAAAGGAGAACGCCGTCTAAGGGGATTTTTTCACCGACTTTAACCTGTATTGCTTCACCAATTGCTACCGTTTCGGGGTCAACGGTTACGTAGTTTCCACTTCGCAAAACATTGGCTGTATTGGGTCTGACATCCAACAAGGCTTTGATATTGTTTTTGGCTCTTTTGACCGCAGCCGTTTGGAATAATTCTCCAATGGCATAGAACAACATTACCGCTACACCTTCGGGATATTCTCCAATGGCAAATGCGCCAATAGTGGCAATAGACATCAGAAAAAACTCGGTAAATACTTCGCCTTTCCGCAAGGCTTCCCACGCTTCTTTGATAACTGGAAAACCAACTGGAATATACGCCAATGTGTACCAGCCGATTTTCACCCAATCTTTAAAAAAGGAGGCTTCCAGTAAATGCTCAACTGCCAATCCCGAAAGTAATAAGACCAAACTAATGAGGGCAGGCAGATAGGCTTTCCAACCTAAACTTCCTTCATGGCTGTGGTCGTGCGAATGGTCGTGACCATCACCTTCATGATGCAAGTCTTTTTCTTTTGCAATCGATGGAGGTGTTTTTGCATCTATTTTTTCTTCTAATGAACAGCAGGTTATATTGCCGTTTTCATCGTAAGTATGTATGTGTTTTTCTTTTTTCATTTATTAAAAATGGTTAACTGTTAAATACTCTTTGTCACTAAATCCATCTTCTTACCTTTTGACAATAATTGGTGTAGGTTTTCCCATGTGCATTTATTAAAAAGGTTTCTTCCAATCTAATTTGTGTATTAATACTAATGGTTGAGAGCGAGACAATCAGCAAGGTAAAGGCATTTGGAATGACTAAAAGCAGACCGACATTGGCAATCATAATACCCAAAAAAATAGGGTTTCTGGAAAAGGAGAATAAGCCTGTGGTTACGAGTTCGGTTTTGTTGTTTTCATCAATACCAATGCGCCAAGAATTTGCCATTTGAGATTGAGCGACCCAAACCAAAATCAGCGACAATACCAATAAACCCCAGCCGATAAATTCCAAATAACTGTGTTCCAAGTACCAAAAAGGCAAAAGATATTGATACCATTCATTTTTAAAGGCATAAATAAATACGACCGCAAATTCCAAGAGGGAAATGAAGGTAAATACCTTTCCATTATACCCATGTGCATCATCCGTTTTGTTAAAGGTCAAAGGGTTTACCCCTGTTCTTTTCCAAAGCAGATAAGACCGCAGGAAAAAGACAAAGAAGAAATAGACCAATAAAAAGAGGAATAAGTACACTTCTATTCTCATTAGTTTTTTCTACAAAATTATCAAGATTATCAATGCAATGAAATTGCAAACTTATTCCTGACAATCAGGACAAATGCCTTTTATCATCATGGTCATTTCTTTTTGAATATAACCTTTCGGAAGTTCCATTTTGGGAATGACCAAACTATCAAAACAACTTATCTGTTTGCATTGCTCACATTGAAAGTGTGGATGCTGGTCAATGTGGTGATTGGTTGTGCAATGTTCATCACATAGCGCATATTTCACTTCTCCCGTTCCGTTATTGATGCCGTGTATAATTCCTTTTTCCTCAAAAGTTTTGAGGGTGCGGTAAATAGTAATTCTATCGGATTTTGGAAAGGCGTTTTCCAGTTCTATTAAACCAAAAGTTTTGTCATGTTGTAAAAAATATTCTAATAGGAGCTGTCGCATCGGTGTGATGCGGACAGCTTTTTCTGCTAAAATTTTATGTGCTTGCTCCATTATTTTGATAATTTTAAAATACGCAGCGCACCTTGTATCACGATTACAAAAACAATAATTCCAATAATCAAATCAGGAATAGCGGAATTAAACCAGTTCACTAAAATAGCAGCGGCAATGACACCAAGATTTATGATAATATCATTAGAGGTGAAAATGGAACTTGCCTTCATGTGAGCTTCTTCCTTATTTTTAGATTGTTGTAGTAAATACAAACATATACCGTTGGCGATTAAGGCAAAAATCGAAACGATTATCATGGTCTGAAAGTCGGGCATTTGCTCTGCTCCCAAAAAACGCCTCAATACTTCTATGAAACCAAAAGCAGCAAGTGCAATTTGAAAATAACCTGCAACTTTTGCTACTTTCTTCTTTCTTAAAACCGTTCCACCGACTGCAAATAAACTAATGCCATAGACAAAAGCATCGGCTAACATATCTAAGCTATCTGCCACTAATCCCATTGACTTGGAAATCAATCCTGTTGTCATTTCTACTATAAAAAAGAGAAAATTGATTAACAGTACTATCCAAAGTAATCTTTTTTGATTGCTGTTTTCGTCAAATGTAGTTTCGGTAGTCTTTTCAGTTGTCAGGTGATTTGCTCCTAAATTCAAGTCGGTAAGTGCTGCCTCAATAGGTTTTACTTCGTATGTGTGAAAAACAGATAAGGTACGATTAGGAATGTCAAAATCAAGATGTTTAATATTTGCTATTCCATCTAACTTCATACGAATTAGGTTTTCTTCCGAAGGACAGTCCATTTGTGCTATTTTGAATACAGATTTTTTCATCGTTTCCATCATTTAATTTCAAATCAATGCTCATGTGATAACTCCCCAGCTTTTGATTGAGCAAAAACATAATAAGCTCCATTGGTTACGATTTTCATTCCATCGGGTATTTGGTCAATCAGTTTGACGGCTGTAAAACCATTGTCGGTATTACTTGGAAGCACTTTTATTTGTTCAAATTTTATTTCATCATCGGCATTGTCATTGGCAACATAGATGTAGGAAAAATTACCATCCTTGATGATTGCCTTTTCGGGCAATGCCTGAACGGTTTGGTCATTCAGCCATATTTTAGCTTCTACAAATAATTCCTTGATGAACTTAGGACGTTTCTTTTTCAAATGTCCGTGAATGCGTACCGTTTTGGTTTGTGTATTGAACTCTTTGCCAATTATATAGACTTCTGCATCAAACACTTCATTCCCCAATGCAGGAACGGTGTAACTGATTGTCTGCCCTACATTTACATTGGTTATATCTTTTTCAAAAACATCCAGTTCCAAATGCAAATGGTTCTCATCTACAATTTCCAATAATTCCACTTGTGGAGTTACATACATTCCATTGTGCATATTTACCGAAGTAATATAACCAGACATAGGGGAAATTATGGCAATGCGTTCGGTGATATTATCAGGTGTCAGGTTAGCGGTATTGAAGCCGAGATAAGCTAACTGTTTGGCAATGCCTTTAATGGTCGCAGTTTTAGCGTTTACCTTTGATTGAAGTTGTTGCAGCTTTTTTTCTATCCCTGCATTGGCAGTTACTAATTTTTGCTGCCGAGCCAGTTCCTGATTTAAGAAAGTTAGCTCCGATTGCACTTCAAGGTAAGTCTGTTGTTTTTGGATAAATTCAGGATTTTCCAAATAGCCAATAACTGTCCCTTTTTTGATATAACTGCCTTCCACATATTTTTTAAAACCTCTGATAAATCCGTCTGCTCTGCCACTTACCGCAGCATAAGCATTGGGAGGCAGGTCAAGCGTTCCAGTTGCCTTAATGAAGTCATTGATTTTGACTTGTGAGAAATCACCGAACTGAATGTTCATGGTTTCAATCTGCTCTTTGGTCAGATGAATTTCTCCTTCTGCGTGTTTTTCGCCGTGTTCATGTCCATCATCTTCGCTATGTTGTTCAGATGCGTGGTCGTGTCCGTCACCATCGGCGTGGCTATGACCACAAGCAAAAAAGGTGAGGATTAACGCAAGGCTAAAAAATAGGATGATATATGATTTATTATTTTTCATTTTATGACTGATTGTTAGTTAGTAAAAAATTGATGAAACACCACCGCCTTATTGTGTGCCAATACCTGTTCCCAAAAACTTATCTGATTTTTGGCAGAAATATTTAAGGTATTGAGCAATTCGAGGTAGGATATTTCTCCAGCTTCATAGTTGAGGTCGGAAATTCGCACGAGTTCAGGATTGATGATTTCCAATTGTTCCTGATAGTAGTTTGCGCCAGCTTCATACAATTGTATGGCATTTTCGATAGCCAATAGTTCTTGATTGACTTGTTGCATTTTGACATCGAGTTTGGTTCTTTGAACCTCGACCTGCAATTCCTGTGCGCTTATTTTTCTCTTGATATGGCTATTAAATATCGGAATACTTATTCCTGCTTGTAATCCATGCAGCCAACCATCTTCTGTAAATCGTTGTGTCGCATAACCAATATTAAAATCAGGCTTTAAATCCGTTTTCATCAGTTCAACATTTGCCTGTTCAATTAGAATATCCTGATTGGCAATTTGTATCTGTAAATTGTTGAGGCTGTCTTTTGAACTAAAAGCCATCATTGCCAGATTATCTGTTGAAGTAACGGACTGGTCAGTATTCAAAAGATTGGCTAATTGCTTTTCCAGATTTCCAATTTCCAAAATGGATTGATTGAGCAATAAGCGATATTCATTCAAAGCGGATTGAATGGTCAGCTTTTCAATATTATTAGCTGCGCCAACATCCACCCGTACCGTTGCCATTTGAAAATACTGCTCGTAAGTCTGTATCAATTGCTCGTAGAGTTGCTGTAATTCCTTACGTTGTTGCAATTCGAGATAGGTTTGTTTGACCTCCAAAATCAATTCACTCTTCGTCAGTTCCTTACCTAAATAACTTTGCTTGACGACTTCATTTTGCAAAGCATTTTGAGCCTTTACAGATGCAGGGTTGGGAATGTTTTGTACTACTCCGATTTGGTTCACCCGTTGCCCGTTTTCTCTAAACAATCCATCACCTTGATAGCTGATTTCCGTATCTCCAAGTGAGTATGGCAAGTCTTTTAAACTTTCACTTTGTTGAATTTGCAAATCTGCTGCACGAATAACAGGGTGATTTTGGACAGCCATTTCTACGGCTTCCTCCATAGTTACGGGGCGTTGCTGTGCTTCGGCAGATAAGCTAAAAAACAGGATTGGCAACATAATTAGAGCTGCGCTTACAGTTGGTGAACCTCCACCTTTTCGCTCCTGCCATTTAGCCAGCCAGCTATATAAAATGGGTAGGACGACTAAGGTTAAAAAGGTAGCGGTTATCAATCCGCCAATTACAACCGTTGCCAAAGGTCGTTGTACTTCCGCACCGCCAGAGGTGGAAAGAGCCATCGGCAAAAAGCCTAATGAAGCGACCGAAGCGGTCAGTAAAACAGGGCGCAAGCGAACACTTGTACCTTTGATAATCCGCTCCCTGATATTGGTAACGCCTTCCTTTTTCAACTGATTGAGATAACCAATCAGGACAATTCCATTCAGAACTGCCACACCAAAAAGGGCTATAAAACCAATACCTGCCGAAATGCTAAACGGCATCCCTCGAAGCTCCAAAGCCCAGATACCACCAATGGCAGAAAGTGGAATAGCTGTAAAAATCAAAAGTGCCTGTGAGATACTGCCAAAGGTGAAGTAGAGCATAATAAATATCAGGGCAAGGGCAATCGGTACGGCTACCATCAAACGGGCATTGGCAGCTTGCAGGTTTTCAAACTGACCGCCATAAGTGAAATAATAGCCAGCAGGGATTTCCACTTTTGCATCTAATTCTTTTTGGATTTTTCCGACCAATGTTTCTACATCCGTATCACCTACATTGACCCCAATTACAATTCTGCGGTTGGTGTTTTCTCTGGAAATTTGCATGGGTGCATCTATCAATTCCACATTGGCGACAGCTTGCAAGGGTACTTGCGTTCCATTATCCAAAGTGATGTAGAGGTTTTGTACATCTGCAATTCCGTTGCGGTATTTTTCATCTAATCGAACCACCAAATCAAACCGCTTTTCACCTTCATAAATTACTCCTGCTTTTTCACCTGCAAAAGCACTTCTGACCACTTGATTGACCTCTTTGACCTGCAAACCATATTGTGCCATTTTATCATATTTGAAATTGATGATGATTTGCGGCATCCCGATAGTCTGCTCCACATTGACCGTTCCTACCCCGTCAATTTTAGTAATGATACTTTCGGCTTCTTTGGCTTTGTTGTAGAGCAAATCCAAGTCCTGACCGTACAGCTTAATAGCAATGTCTGCTTTTGAACCCGTCATTAACTCATTGAACCGCAACTGGATAGGTTGGGAAAATTCATAGCCGACCCCAGGAATAACACTCAACGATTTTTCAATCTTTTCAAACATCTCTTTTCGGTTACTGGCGGATGTCCATTCACTTTTAGGTTTCATCACTAAAACATAATCGCCAATCTCAACAGGCATGGGGTCAGTTGGTATCTCGGCTGCACCGATATTGACCACCACATCCTCAATTTCAGGAAAATCTTTAAGTAGTTTCTTTTGAATAATAGATGCCATTTCAACACTTTGGGAAAGCGAAGTACCCGCAGGTAAAATTTGCTGCATGGCTAAATCACCTTCTTCCAAAGTGGGGATAAATTCGCCCCCCATTCGGCTGAATACGAGCAAGCTAACAGCAAATAAAACAACCGTAGCTAATACGAAAACGGCTTTGAAGCGTAAAGCCAAATTCAAAACGGGCGTATAAAGTCTTTGGAAAAAAGCAATGATACGGTCAGCAATGGTTTTCTTATCAGTAATATTTTTATTGAGAAACAGGGCGGTCATCATGGGTACATAGGTAAGGGAAAGGATTAAAGCCCCACCGATTGCCAGCATGACCGTTTGCGCCATTGGTTTGAACATTTTGCCCTCAATACCGACCAAAGCAAGAATAGGAATGTAAACCATCAGGATTATTATTTCCCCAAAAGCTGCGGAACTTCTGATTTTTTGAGCAGCCGTTTTGACCTCATTATTCATTTGAGTAGCCGTCAGTTTTTGACCTGCAAAATTGACCTGTAAGCGGTGAACTATGGCTTCTACGATAATGACCGCCCCATCTACGATTAGACCAAAATCAATTGCTCCCAAACTCATTAGATTGGCGGATATGCCGAGCATATTCATCATGGAAACGGCAAACAACATCGAAAGTGGAATGACCGAAGCCACTATAAGCCCTGCTCTCCAATTTCCGAGCATCATCACCAAAATGAAAATAACAATCAAGCCCCCTTCAAGCAGGTTGGTTTTAACTGTTCCGATTGCAGTAGAAACCAATTTATCCCTGACCAAGTAAGGTTCAATAATCACACCTTCGGGCAATGATTTTTTGATTTGTTCTACCCGTTCTTTTACCCGTTCAGTTACAGCAGCAGAATTTGCGCCTTTTAGCATCATCACCCGACCGCCTACGGCTTCCTCTCCATCCCGTACCAATGCACCATATCGAGGGGCTTTGCCAAACTGGACGGTAGCGACATCCTTAACTAAAATGGGTCTGCCATTGCGGACATCCACGACAATATTTTCCAAGTCAGCCAATGAATGGGCAATGCCATCGGTGCGGATATAGTAGGTATTTGGATTTTTCTCGATATATGCACCGCCTGTATTCTCATTGCTGTTTTCTAAAGCGGTTAGAATATCGGTAATACTGATACCTACTGATTTGAGCAAATTGGGATTGACTGCTACCTCATATTGTTTGAGAAAGCCGCCCATTGTATTAACCTCAACAACTCCCTCAATGCCTGACAATTGGCGTTTGACAATCCAATCCTGAATGCTCCTTAGTTCCATTGGAGGATATTTATCTTCATAACCTTCAGCAGGTCGGACTACATATTGATAAATCTCTCCCAAACCCGTAGAAATCGGAGCCATTTCAGGTGTTCCCAAGCCAGTAGGAATATCATCTTCGGCTTCTTTGAGGTATTCCCCCACCAATTGCCGAGCGAGATAAACGTCCATATCTTCCTCAAAAACGACCGTCACAACCGACAGTCCAAAACGGGAAATAGAACGTATCTCAACCAGTTGTTGAATATTCTGTAATGCCAACTCAACGGGTGTGGTAATGAATTGCTCCACTTCCAACGTTGCCAAAGTGGGCGAAATGGTAATAACCTGTATCTGATTATTGGTAATATCAGGTACGGCATCTATGGGCAATTGACGTAGGGAAAAAGCACCCCACACAATCAATGCAAGCGTCAATAGCCCTATTACAAACTTATTCTCAATAGAATAAGCGATAATCTTATCAAACATATTGAAATTAAAAATTTAGTTAAACCGAAAAGTACAAGTGATGTGGACATAGGTATCCCACTAAAAATGGTTTAGCTAAATCTTGGCGGTTGCCAAATGGAGGTAAGAAAGCCCGAAGGATAAAAATTGGATTTATCGAAAGGAAGTTTTTTAGAAACCAACATGATGTGCTTATCATGGAAGTCTATATTGGTAGGAACATTTACAGAAATAGAACAGCAGGTACAAACACAGAAAGGGGAACAAGTGTCGTCACCACAGCCCTGTGAATGTTGCGTATGGTCTGAAACGTGTTGATGCTCTATATCAAAAAAATGATTAGTCAAATCTATAATACCATTACCACCATCACCGCAAGGAATGATAGAAAGCGCAAGCATATAAAAGGCTAATATTTTAGTAATAAATTTCATTTGTATCTAACAAAAATAAATTAAATTATCAACTTAATCAATATTTTTTTAGGGGTTTCACCCCCAACGCACTTCATATAAAAATAGTAACAAACCGTGTTGTCATA
>JAHDDN010000506.1 GCA_020629335.1 Chitinophagales bacterium
ATTGGTATGCTCACCTATATATATGGTTAGAACGAACCCCCAAATGACGTTTTTTAAATTTTGGTTTATTTTGACCTTGGCTACTTTGGGTTCTTGGGGATTACAAAGCTTTATTTTTTCTTTTTTTAAAAAAAGAGGCTATGCCAATTGGCAATATTTAGTCTTTTTCATGATGTTCATTATTGTGTTTTTATTTGGCACCATGCCACTTGTTTCTGAATCAAATGAATTCTATAAGTCATCTTCTTCAGTTAGTATTTTGTTGTTGCGATTTTCTTTAGTTTCTGCTATCAGTCTGATGATTTATTTGATTATAGATTTGATATACACACAGGAAAAAAGAATTCAACTGATTGAAGAAAATGCAGCACTTCAATTTTCTAATTTAGAAAACGAATACAAATTATTAAAGGCTCAAATCAACCCTCACTTTTTATTTAATGCTTTGAATATTTCTAAGTCATTAATCAAAACTAAACCTAATGATGCCGAAAAGTATATTATTGGACTATCCGAATTCTTGAGGAATTCATTGAATAATCAACAAAAATCAATATTACTAGAAAAAGAATTGGCTCATTGCCAACAATATGTATATTTGCAAAAAATGCGATTTGAAAATGCTTTTACTTATAGCGTTGATATAGAGGAGATGTATCTGGACAAAAAACTACCTTTTTATGCCTTGATAACCTTGGTTGAAAATGCCTTTAAGCATAATTCATTTACAGAAGAAGTTCCTTTAAATATTTTTATAACAATAATGGGCGATTTTGTAATGGTGAAAAATAATTTGACAGCTAAAAATGGGGTGGTGTCAACTCATACAGGTTTATCCAATTTAAATCAAAGAAGTAAAATGCTTTCTAATACCGAAATTAAAATTGAGAATGATGGGCAACACTTTTCTGTCCAAGTAAAATTAATCGAATCATGAGAATCCTGATCATTGAAGATGAAAAATTGACTGCCAATGACTTGGCATTTAGCATCAAAGAAGTACGCCCCAACTTTACAGTTATCAAAATATTGACCTCTGTCAAATCGGCGATTAATTATTTGAAAAAAAAGCCTGCAATTGATTTGATTTTCTCTGATATTCAACTCACAGATGGCCTGAGTTTTGAGATTTTTAAAGCCATAGAAATTGAGGCTCCAATCATTTTTTGTACGGCTTATGACGAATATGCTCTGAATGCTTTTGATGTTAATGGTATCGCCTATCTACTCAAACCCTTTACGACAGAAGCAATTAAAATTGCGATTGAGAAATTTGAAAACTTGACCCAACAAAAAGACAATAAATTAACGAAGTTGCTTCAATATATGGAGCAATCTAATAATCCCAAAGCAAGCCCTACTATTTTAGTTTATCAAGGTGAAAAAATTATCCCCGTTCCTTTTAACGATATTGCATTGATATATTTAGAGAATGGCATAGTCAAACTCCATACTTTTGATAATCAAGTGTTTGTCGTTTCTGAAACATTAGAAGAGCTAGCTAAAATAAATCATTCCGATTTCTTTCGAGCCAATCGACAATACCTTGTTCACCAAAAAGCCATTAAAAATGCAGCCAAGTATTTTAATCGAAGATTAGTATTGCATCTCGATATTCCTTTTGATGAAAAAATAATTATTAGCAAAGAAAAAGCTCCCGCATTTCTCGATTGGTTAGCTCAAAGTTAAAAACCAATTCCTATATAAAAAAAGCTGAGCACCAAAATAAATTGGCACTCAGCTAAGGAATTATGTATAAATAAGAGCACGATAAGATGAAATCAAAACGAACAATTATTTATGTTTCGTCCCTAAATAATACTATAAATCTACTTCAACAAAGAATCATAGTAAGTAAGTGGACAGAATTGCTCTTCCTTTATGACTGCTTCTTTTTCACTTATGCTGCGTTAAGTTTTCCTTAAATAGCATGGCTATGCTCGTCAAACTTGTCTTGCATAAGTAAAAAATAAGCTGAGTCATAAAAGTAATTTAATTTTATCCACTTACTTAGCAAATTATTAATTGTTCTCACAAACATATCCTTTGTCTTCAAAGTCATCAATACTTTGCTGGTATTCTTTTCCTTGACCAAATATTCCAGCTCCTCTACAAAGTTGTTCAAGATCTCCAGTTGTTTCATTTTCACAAGTCACACATTTTTGACAAGATGTAAAAAGAAATGCAGAGAACATTAAGCTTAAAAAAATAGATGATTTTTTCATAATTATAAAATTTGAGTTGAAAAAAATATTAGTGAGAAAACAAATTAGTCGAGATGACAAACTTATTTTTTCTTACTTCAAGCGCAAACTTAGATAGTTTCTTTAAATAAAGAATACTTAATTATAGCGAAGCAGACAAAAGAAAGTATGAGACTGCCCCAAAATAGATTAAGGGATAATATATAAATAAGTATCTACTTTGAGGTCTGATTTTTTATTCTTGAGAACGATTTATGTAAAAACAATTTCCCCTTTCTTTTTGTCTGCCTCACCCCCTTTTTTGTCCGCTTCATACATAAAAAAGAAAAGACATTTCTTAGCTATCCGTTTCTTTGCAATACATAATCATATTAATTATTAAATTTTAAAAAAATGAAAATCGTAAAGAAACTAATGCTTATTGCAGTACTATCTATAGGAATGATTTCTTCAGCTACTGCACAAGACATCTTATCTGCTGAACAACAAGAACAAGTTGCAGAAAATGTAAGCGACTTCATTCACAACCTAAATCTATCAGAAAGAGACAAACCTGCTTTTAGAGAAATTGTTAGTGATTTTTTCGTTGGCTTAGCTGCCGTAAGAGCTACAGATTTTCCGATGAAAACTAATAAAAAAGTTGTCAAAGCACTCATCAAAGGTAGAGATAGTAGAGCAAAAGAATTATTGAGTACTGATCAGTATAAGGTTTATAAAGCACGTGCTAAAGAACGACAAGCTAATATGAAAGAGCTTATGAAACAGTAGTGAATAATTCTCATAAAAAACAATTCAAAATACGATGAACAAATATTTCCTTCTTTTATTAATCTGCTTATCGTTTGCTATGGCTGATGTTTTTGCACAAGCAGAGTCACAAAGAAAAAATGTGGTCAAAATAAACATCTTACCCCCTATATTAAGTTCAACTGGGGAGGTATCTTATGAGCGCATTGTAAAACCCAAATTAGGAGCAGTTTTAGGTTTTGGTACAAATTGGAGAGCCGATCAATCAGATTTTCAACTCGATTCGGATTCCGACTTGGAATTTCTTAACCGAGATATACAAAACCTTTATGTCATAGGAGAACTACGTCGCTATATTGATTTTTGCGATGGAAATTGTTCAGCACCTCATGGGTTTTATATAGGAGGTTTTGCACGTTATAATCAATTGGATTATACAGCAACCCCTCATTTTGAAAATGGAAATACTAACCTTGATTTTGACATCAATCTAAACTTGAAGTCAATGAATTTTGGAGCCTTGTTTGGTTATCAAATCAATTACAATAATTGGATAGTCGATTTTGAATTTGGGGGCTTAGGCTATTCACCTAATTGGATCAACTTCAACTCAAGTAGTGAATTGAGCAATGATGCATTGGCCGATTTATCGGATGCTTTGAGCGAGAACTTCGGCATAGGAGGAAATAATACAGCCTTAGAACTAAATGAGTCTTCTGCTGAACTCAGTTTTTGGACTTGGACTTTTCGATATGCGGTTTCAGTAGGATATAATTTTTAAATCAAAAACATTAAATCATGAAAAACTTATTAATTCTTATCGCAGTGCTTTTTGCTACAATTAGCATGAATGCGCAATCATTAGCTGGCGTTTGGAATACAGGCGAAGACAACACCAAAATTGAAATCACAGAAGAGGAGG
>JAHDDN010000507.1 GCA_020629335.1 Chitinophagales bacterium
TTTAGCAGACAAGCAGCACTTAGCAGAGTAGGAGCAGCATAGCCACATAAGAGCGTACAGCCCGACCCATTTTTTTTTGGCCATATTGTAGGGGCGCTACCTATGTGTGCGCCCAATGGCCAAAAAAATGGGACGTGCCCAATGGCCAAAAAAATGGGACGCGCCCAGTTAACATAAGATAATTATCAATGATTCGTAATCGTATGACTTAAATTGTTGCCATAGATTTAGGCATATTGACCTATTTTTCTTATTTTTAAGATTCAAGAATGTAAAGTAAACTAAAACTAAATAAACAAAAATAAGCTATGAATAAGAACTTTTACTTGATATTATTATTGTGTTTTGCCTATTTAAGTGCAGACGCACAAATCATTGAATCTGAGGAGCTCGTGCAGTATTATACGATCGCTGACATACAGCAGGTTTATGATGATTCTGGCTTTGCAGAGACCTTAGAAGGAGTTGCGCCAATTACTTATGAAGTAGCTGCTTATAAGATCATCTATAATACAGTTGATGCTGATGGTACCACACCAGTTTTGGCTTCTGGAGCGATGTATATTCCAATTAAGGAAGGAGAAAATTGCGCTTCGCCTATGGTTTCTTATTTGCATGGTACGATGTCAAAAAAACAGGATGCGCCTTCCCAATTTAATGGAGGAGCAGAGAGTTTAGTCGGATTGGCAGGTGCAACCAGCGGTTATGTAGGAATGGCGCCTGATTATTTAGGCTTAGGGGAAGGAACCTCTGAATTCCATTATTATATTCATGCTGATTCAGAGGCGACCGCCAGTACAGATATGGCATTAGCAGTAAAAGAGTGGTGTGCAAATAATGATATCCCTTTGAATAATCAGTTGTTTTTTATGGGCTACTCACAGGGCGGTCATGCAACGATGGCCACTCACCGTTATATTCAGCAAAACTATGATCCGAGTGAGTTACAAGTAACTGGTTCTGTTCCTATGGCAGGGCCTTATGATTTATCAGGTGCTCAAACAGACATGTTATTGAGTGGGCAGGCTTATGCGAATCCTGCTTACTTGCCATTTATTTTCTTCTCATTTGATCATGTGTATGATCTTTATGATGATTTATCAGAAGTTTTGATAGAGCCTTATGATTCACTTTTGCCGCCTTTATTTGATATGGAAACAGGTTTAGGTCAAGCGGATGCCATTTTACCTGCTACGGTTTTAGATATTGTACAGCCTTCTTATATGGAGGCGTTTATGGCAGATGAAAATCATCCGTTTTGGTTAGCTTTGAAGGATAATGATCTATTAGATTGGGTACCAGAAACACCTATGAGATTATACCATTGTATAGCAGATGAGCAGGTAGATTTTCAAAATTCAATCGTAGCCAACGAATATTTCAATAGTTTGCCTGATGCTGCCGAGGTAACTTTTGTTGAACCACCATTTTCAACTTTCTTGAGTCATCCAGAATGTGGTGGTGTTTCTATTCCTTTAGCAAAGTCTTGGATAGATGAGTTAAGTGAATTATGTTCAGAGCCATCAGAAGGAGGGGTAGATATTGAAAACTTTAATTTCCGCCCAGTGATCGTTTACCCGAATCCTGTGAAATCACACATCAATGTGTCTATGGATCCTGTAGATAATTTTGATCTACGTATCCTTGATTTAGATGGGAGAGAAGCTATTAATTTGACGGGCCTTTCAGGAAGCGATTTCAGTATTCCAAGAGGCGATTTACACAGCGGAATGTATGTACTCGAAATCACAATAGGTGAAGAAGTAATCCGTAAAAAAGTAATGTTAAAATAGTCACAATTATTATTCGGTTGAGGTATATTCCTTAGCCAAAAGTAAGAGTATAAGAGGGAAAGCAATCTGCTTCCCTCTTTTTTTATGCCTTCAAGATCATATCTGCCAAATCTGTCCCTAAAATACTACCAATAGCTACACCCATTCCTCCAAGCCTTACGCCAGAAAAAATATGAGGACTAATCGTTTTTAAAATCGGGCGTTTATCTTCTCCAAATCCCATAATACCCGTCCATTGATCCTCTACTTCAAAAGGAGTATTCGGTAAAATAATTGTTTGGAGATGCTTATTTAATAATTCAATGATCTTGGTATTGATCTCAAATTTCGTACTTTCTTCTTCCTCTTTAAAGTGTTTTCTTCCTCCACCAAATATCACCCGATTACCGTGATTTCTAAAATAGAAATATCCCTCATCATAATGGAAAACCCCCTTAAATTTAAGTCCTTCAATGGGCTTAGTCACGATTACTTGCCCACGACCAGGTGCTAATTTTACATCAGGCAATAATTGCTTGGTAAACGCATTCGTGCAAATGGCTAATTGATTCGCTTTGAAATGCACTTCTTTAGAAGCTACTCCATAAATAGCCTGAATGGAAACCTTATTGTTATTTTCTTCAAAAGATTGTACTTCGCATTGATTAAAAATCATAATACCCTTCTCACCAGCTAATCGAATCAATGATTTCATCATTAGGCCCGTATTAATTTGCCCCTCAAAATGATTCCCTATAATAGCTTTAACATAGCCAGCATTAAAATCAAATTCCGCAATCTTTTCATCTGCTCGATAAAATACATCTTGCCCAAAACTATCCCTCAATAAGTCATTGATTTGATCAAAATGATCTAAAGCTTTTACATGTTCCTCACTCAAAAGCTCATAGCTACCCTCCTCTAAATATTCAATGTTTTCATCGCCCAAGCGTTTTCTCAAAAGCGCCAATCCATCTCGCCTCTTCTCCATCAGCGAAATCATCTCTGACTCAGACATTGTCTTTAGATCATCCAAGAGTTCTGTTAAGCTACCAATACATGCAAATCCTGCATTCTTAGTACTTGCCCCCGTAGGCAGCAGTCCTCTTTCTAAGATGGCCACACTCGCATTAGGCCGTCTTTCCTTGATAGCAATGGCTGTAGATAAGCCGACTATGCCACTGCCAATCACCACAAAGTCATAGTCGAAAAACTGCGTCTTTTCCCAATAACTAAACATCTTCCGCCATTAATTTTTCTAATAAAATCTCAATTCCAACCGTCGCATTCTCAGGAATATAAGTCAAGTTTTGAACTGCTCCACCTGCGTCAGGCGTATTCGGATCAATAATATACTTAGGCACCTCACGCCCCACAAAATGAATCAATCCAGCTGCTGGATAAACCACTAAAGAAGTCCCAATTACTACAAAAATATCAGCCGCTTCTGCCAGTATATTTGCCTTTTCAATCATCGGAACAGGCTCTCCAAACCAAACTACATTCGGTCTTAATTGAGATCCTAATTCACATAGGTCACCCATCATTACTTCCTGATCCTCAACATCATATATTAAGTTAGGATCTTTAGTACTTCGTACCTCTCTAAGCATCCCATGTAGGTGCATCACATTTGTAGATCCAGCCCGTTCATGCAAGTCATCCACATTCTGTGTAATCACATAAACCGCAAATTTTTCTTCCAGTTTTTTCAACCCCAAATGCGCTGCATTCGGTTGAGCCTTAGCCGCGTCCTTCCTCCTCAAGCTATAAAATTTCTGCACTAATTCAGGATTTTCCTGCCAACCTTCAGGCGTCGCCACTTGCATCACATCATGTCCTTCCCAAAGTCCACCAGAATCCCTAAATGTCTGAATGCCACTCTCTGCACTGATACCAGCACCAGTTAATATCACAAGGGCCTTTTTCTTCTCTGCCATAATTTTTGATTTTTTAATTGGGGTAAATATTTTATGTTTTGGGCGTGCCCATGCGCTCCTAATACAAATGGTACACCAATACCGAATTTATCATTCATCCTGCTGCATTAATCATTCGCCGAAGGCGCAGGTCGGGCTGTCCGTTCTTATGTGGCTATG
>JAHDDN010000027.1 GCA_020629335.1 Chitinophagales bacterium
TGAAAGTCTATGCAAGTCGGGCAATAAGCATCGACCACAAGTGGCGGATGGCAATACTATTCAGAGGCTTCAGCCGAAGAAGGCGGAGCCAATTTTTTTGCCTTTGCGCACACAAGGCACTCAGCTTTTGCTAGCCGATATAAATTAATAAACAAAAGCAATCTTTGCTTTAAAAAAAATATTGGAACGTTGGAACGTTGGAGTGTTGGAGTGTTGGAGTGTGGTAGCCTGTGTTTTTTAGGACAAAAAAAGAAAGGAGCTGTCATTCTGAACGAAGTGAAAGAATCCCTTGATAGGGCATCCTTCAATTAGTGTGAAAGTCTATGCAAGTCGGGCAATAAGCATCGACCACAAGTGGCGGATGGCAATTCTATTCTGAGGCTTCAGCCGAAGAAGGCAGAGCGTGATTTTTGCGTTTGCGCACACCTATGTATTCGGCTTTTGCTAGCCGATATAAATTAATAAACAAAAGCAATCTTTGCTTTAAAATAAATGTTGGGATGAAAAGTTTAACTATTAAAGAGTTGTGTACTGTAGTTAGGGGTTCTTCACCCAGACCTAAAGGTGATCCAAGATATTATGGAGGTAAAGTTCCAAGATTGATGGTTTCGGATGTATCAAGAGATGGAATGTATGTTACTCCAAAGATTGATTTTCTTACAGAAGAAGGTGCCAAAAAAAGTAGACCTATGCTAAAAGGTGACTTAGTAATTGCTGTGAGTGGAAATCCTGGAGAACCTACAATTCTTAATATAGATGCATGTATTCATGATGGTTTTGTAGGGCTTAGGAATTTGGATCAGTCTTTAGTATTTACTCCTTATCTGTACAGGTATTTTAAGTATAATAAGCTAAAAAGTCAATCGCAAGCGGTAGGAGCTATTTATAAGAATTTAAACACGAATCAGATAAAGGCTTTAAAAATCCCCCTCCCCCCACTCACCCAACAAAAAAAGATCGCCGCCATCTTGGATGCAGCCGATGACTACCGCCAAAAAACCAAAGCCCTCATCGCCAAATATGAAGAGTTGACCCAAAGCCTCTTTTTGGATATGTTTGGGGACCCTGTTACTAATCCGAAGGATATGCCATTTCCAAAATTAAAAGAAGTATGTAAGGTTTCTCAAGGAATGCAAATTGCAATTAAAAATAGGTTTGCTGAACCTGGCCCTAACAGATATACTTATTTAACCGTTGCATATCTTAATGGAAGAAAAGATGCACAATACATAGAAAATCCAAGACTATCAGTCGTGTGTGATAAAGATGATGTTCTTATGACAAGAACTGGAAATACGGGACAGGTTGTACATAATGTAGAAGGAGTATTTCATAATAATTTTTTTAAAGTAGATTGGGACAGGTCAATAATTGAAAAAGAGTATTTTGTTGCTTTTTTATCTCATTTTAAAATAAAGCAAGAACTATTAAAAAGAGCTTCTACGACAACTATACCAGATCTTAATCATGGGCAGTTTTATGACTTGAATATAATTATTCCCTCAAATGAAAATCAGAAAAAGTTTGTTTCTGCTATCCAAGCCATAGAATCTCAGAAGTCGCAGGCGCAGGCGAGTTTAGCGAAGGCGGAGGATTTGTTTAATTGTTTGTTGCAAAAGGCATTTAAAGGCGAGCTTTCTTAACTGACTAACTGGATAACTGAAAAACTGGTAAACTGATTAACGTTTTAACGTTGAGAACGTTTGGAACGTTTGGAAGGGAACTAATGATTCTTGTTCTTTTGTTGATTTCGTGTACCCTAAATTTAAAGAATGATAAAGTCTATGAGAAAAAAAAGAAAGCTTAAAAATACACTGGTTTTAATTTTGTTTGGTGTTTGTTTTTTGGCGATTTATTATGTGACTGGATTATATAAATATGTGTTTCCTGTGATTGGGGAAGCCATGGTTTTGTTTGCTGCTTATTTGGGCTATCAGGTCTATTTATACTTTTTGTATCAATCTTCTAATTTTTATTTATTAGCTACTAAAGATTATAAAAATAATGAGTTAAAAACCCTCTTGTATCTGCTTGCTTTAGCGGTAGTATTTATCATCAGTGTACTAACGGGTTATATGATAGTCGGCTTTTTGTTATTATTGTTTGGCTTTGCTTTGTTGATGGATTACCATATAGTTTGGTTTAAGATGAAGTTGGGTCTCATTCTTGCTCCTTATTTAATATTATTTAATACCCATTCAGACATAAGGAGTATCATTTTTTGGTCTTTTTTGGTGGGCTGCTTTTTTTTATTGCAATCTTTCAAGTTCAAGCAGTCTAATATTTTTGAGTTTGATGGGGAGTGTATATTCTCTGATCATCAACTGCCTATATTCCTCCATCAAACGGATCAATCCCTTGAGGTCAGCGAGACCAGCATAGAGGTCATTGATGCAGATGATGTGCTCTTCCAACTAAATAATATCAGTGTTGCCCCTAATGATATTCCTGGGTTTATTGATTGGGTCAAGCGCTGTTTTTCTAAGTAGTGGGAAAGCTTTGTGCTTCGTGTGTACGTTTATGTATTCCTGTTGTTTGGGGTGATAGATCCCTGTGCGCCTGCGGCGCTCGGGAAGACAGTTTTTGCTAGTGCATAGCGCATAGCGATGAGCGTGTAGTTTTTTACTCATTGCTCATCACTATGCGCTCATCACTAGTTTCGGCTTAGGGATGGAAGCGGTATGTGGCGTAATGCGGCGACTTACGGAACTTAGGCAGACGCAGGCTGGCCCTGAAAGGGCAGACAAGTATGCCTTAGTGGAGTAGGAGCGGCATAGCCACATAAGAGCGGACAGCCCGACTGCTGCGCGCTTCGCTTGCAATGATGAACTATGAATTTTGATGTGCTATGCGCTTCGTTAACGAGCGCAGCAGGAAGCCCCGAATTAACTATGAACAATGAATTATGAATTATGAACAATGAATACCTGTCGTCGCTCTACCTTTTAGTTGCTCCCTTGATGTAATGATGTTAAAACGTTTCAACCTTATTCAGTTTACCAGTTATTCAGTTTGCCAGTTATTCAGTTTATCAGTTATTCAGTTTATCAGTTATTCAGTTTATCAGTTTGCCAGTTATTCAGTTTATCAGTTATTCAGTTTATTTGCCGACTTATGCTTTAAAATATATTTATTATATTGCGCTTATCAATAAATGATTTCAGCAAAGAGTGTTCAATATGTCTAATTTTCAGTTTTTGGAGGAGCAGTGGCCTCGTATTTATCAATATGCCAAAAAGGCGGAGGAGCGGGTGCATACGGAGCCTATTTCATCAGCAGCTTATGGGCGATTGATGTTGGAGGGGGCGATTTATGAGATTTATAGGATAGATCGTTTAGAGTTGCCAATTAATAGTAATCTTAGCAATGATGTTTATCATTTATTTAAGGAGCGTGTAATTCGATCCGAGTTTAGGAATACCTTAAAATATGTTCGAGAAATAGGGAACAATGCTTCTCATATTGGGGATGAGGTTAATAGAAATGAGGCACTTATTAGTATTAAGTATTTATTTGATTTTTTGAAGTGGTTTGCAAGTTCTTATGGAGATGAATTTTATACTAAGTCCTTTGATGAAAGTTTTATTCCAAAGGTTGGTGGTCAAGGACGGAAGATATTTGAGTTGAAGCAAACTCATAAAGCGGAGATGGCGTCCATGAAAGCTGATATGGCGGCTATGAAGGAGATGTTTGATAAGGCAGTGGAAGAGAGCAATGCGGCTAAGGCAAAAGCATTAGAGAGTGAAGAAGCGATGGCTGCCTATCAAGAAAAAATGGCTCATCAGAAAGCGGCTTTAGAAGAGCGAAAAATTAGCAATCAGTCTATTCCCATTAGTTCAGAATTTACGGAAGCAGAGACTCGCAATCATTTGATTGATTTGGCTTTAAAGCAAGCAGGTTGGAGGAATTTGAAGGAAGGATATGATTTGGAATTTCCAGTGCAGGGCATGCCGATTACGGGCGACAATCCAAATGGCAATGGTTATGTAGATTATGTATTGTGGGATGATAATGGATTGCCGCTGGCGGTAGTAGAAGCTAAGCGGGCCAGTGCAGACCCGAAAAAGGGGGCGTATCAAGCAAAATTATATGCGGATTGCTTGGAGCAAATGAAGGGGCAGAGACCAGTGATTTTTTATACCAATGGCTTTACGAATTATTTGTTGGATGATACTTTTGATAGTCAGCCGAGGGAGGTCTATGGTTTTTATACCAAGGAGGAATTGCAGTTTTTAGTACAGCAAAGAAAGATGCGTACAGATATTCGCTTGTCTAAGGTTGATAAGGATATTGCGGGAAGAGATTATCAGATAATGGCCATACAAAGAGTCGCGGAAGCCTTTGTGGTGACAGGCACTGAGGGGCAATTAAAAGCCAATAAAAGAAGGGCTTTATTAGTGATGGCAACGGGGACGGGTAAGACGCGTACCGCAGCCGCTTTGGTGAAGATATTATACGAGCATTTTTGGGCTAAGCGCATTTTGTTTTTGGCAGATAGAAATGCCTTAGTCAGACAAGCCAAGAAGAATTTTGGGGAGCATTTGAAAAGTTATTCGAGTGTTAATTTAGGCGAAGAAAAAGATAGCAGTTCGGCAAGGATAGTTTTTAGTACTTATCAGACGATGATTAATCAGATTGATAAGGCTTGGGATGGAGAGAAAAGAACTTTTGGTGTCGGGCATTTTGATTTGATTATTTTGGATGAATCTCACCGTTCTATTTATAATCGTTATGGGGCTATCTTTGAGTATTTTGATGCCATGATTATTGGATTGACTGCTACGCCGAATAAGTATATTGATCGAAATACTTTTAGCTTATTTGGTTGTGGGGATGAAGATCCTACTTTTAATTATAGTTTAGAAGAGGCGGTGCCTAAATATTTGACTCCTTATAAAAATTATGATATCAGTACACAATTTTTGCGAGAGGGGATCAAGTATAATGATTTGAGCGATGAAGAAAAGGAGGAGTACGAAAATAAATTTAGTGAAGCGGGCGGTTTGTTTCCCGAAGAGATCAAGGCCAATGCTATGAATAAGTGGTTATTTAATGAGGATACTGTATATAAGGTGTTGGATACATTGATGGAAGAAGGCTTGAAGATAGAAGGAGGTGATCAATTAGGTCGGACGATAATTTTTGCTGTTAATCAATCTCACGCTGAATTTATTGTGAAATGTTTTAAGAAGCGATATCCAGAGAAGGCTTCCGACTTTATCGCTATGATACATGGAGGTGTTTCTCATAAGCAAAGCTTGATTGATGAGTTTTGTAATCAGCATGAAGAGCGGATGCCACAAATAGCGGTATCCGTTGATATGATGGATACAGGGATAGATGCGCCGAGGGTATTGAACTTATTGTTTTTCAAAGTAGTCAGATCGCCCTCTAAATTTTGGCAAATGATTGGTCGGGGTACAAGGCTTTGTCCAGATGTGTATGGTCCAGCTATGCCTAAAACACATTTCTTAATTTTTGATGTTTGTCAGAATTTTGAGTTTTTTGCCGTTCATAAAGATGGGAAAGAAAACAGTAATAAGGGGACGATTACTCAGCAGATATTCCAATCTAAGGTACAACTCAGTCAGTTATTAATAGAATCTGGAGGAGACGAAAATCAATCCTTAGCAGCCGACTTGCGAGATCAATTACATAAGCAAATTCAGCTATTAGATGATAATCGTTTTCAGGTGAATATGCATCGAAAATCGGTTGATGAATTTTCTAAACGAGAGCGTTGGAATAATCTCAGTACAGAAGATGTACAAATGCTTATCAATGATCTTTCCGCCTTGCCGCCACCTTCCTCTGATAAGGAGATAGTGAGGCGATTTGACTTGATGAGTTTGAAGTGGCGGATGGCAGAATTATTGGCCTTAAGTTCGGAGCGAAAATTTCACGATAGAATGATGAGCACGGCTGATGCATTGAGTAATTCTTACAATATTTCGGAAATAGCCAACTCCAGAACTTTGATTGAGCAATTGCGTGATCCTGACTTTTATACTACGCTTACTCAAAGAAGAATCCAAGAGATAGCAGATGAGATCAGGGAATTGATGAAGTATATCGAAAGAAGCAAACAACAGCCCTATTTTACCAATTTTGAAGATTCACCTGTCAGTATTGGCGAAGGGAAATCCATCTCTGCCCATAATTATATTGCCTATAAAACACGGGTAGAAAAATTCATCCGAGACAATGCCAATCACATTACAATCTCCAAATTGAGGCATAATCAGCCGATCACTGCGGCTGAATTAGTGGCCTTAGAAAATATGTTATTTGATGGAGAGGAGAGGGGCACTAAAGAGACCTACATTCAAGAATATGGCGATCAGCCTTTGGGGACCTTCATCAGAAGTATATTGGGTTTAGAGGTAGAAGCAGCCAGGGCCGCCTTTGCCGACTTTTTGCAAGCAGGAAATTTGCGAGCTGATCAGATGACCTTCATTGATAACATCATCACCTACTTGACCAAGAATGGTACGATAGAAAAGCGTGTGTTGTTTGAGTCGCCCTTTAATGATCAGCATGAGGAAGGAGTGTTAGGTGTATTTGAAGATGCGGAAGCCGTAAAGATCATCAGTATTATCAATGAGATTAATGGGAATGCGAGTTTGAAGAATGCTTAGTAATGTTTAATGTTTAATGTTTAATGTGTAATGATTAATGTGTAATGATTAATGTGTAATGATTAATGTGTAATGATTAATGCGTAATGATTAATAATAGCTCTGAAATTTATTGTAACTTTGCGGTATCAAATCATTCAAATTAGAATAATGAATTTTAAGGAATACCTCCAATTAATAGAAACAGACGAAAAATACTTTTTGGATTTTGATTTAATCTGTGAAGTTTTTAAAAAAGATTTATCTGCTCAAGATGCTGATCTTGATTTAGTAAGTGATATTTTTTTTGAAGTTTATTGTGCTTTCATTGATAAGAGTCGGAATGAGGAATTGATCGAGTTATTTTCCTTATTTAGAACACATAACTTTAGCTATTATAAAAAGCAAAGGACCATTTATAATGATCATTTAATTGAATATCATTGTGCTAAAAACGATTCTGAAAGCTTAGCAATACCTGTACAAGATTTTAAAGACGATCCTTTAGCGGATGTCGACATGACGTTTCGTGCTGTAAAGTTGCTACTTCGTTATGGGTATACAGAGTGGATAGATGAGATCGCCACTAAAAGCTTTAAATTAGTGAGGGACTCAGATAAGGTTTGGAGTGATGGATACTTTTTTGCACTGATCAAATTTATGAATCTGTTAGAGGAAGCTTATACAAACTTTAAAAATAACCAGCCTATTGAATGGGAAGGATATACGGATCAATTGAAAGCTTATGATCTTACATTAGAGCAAGAGATTATAGAGGGATATGAAAAAGCCTTTGCCAGCTCATTAGAAAGCCTAAGTCAAAATTTTAAAACGGAATATACGAATAAAGAAAATGGGCTTAAATTTCTAAGCAAGTGTTTTTATGTTTATTTAAAGGAAAAAGGGGTTCCTTTTATAATTAGTCAAAGTTTTTTTTGGGGCTTGAATAGTTATTGGAGTGAAGAAAATAAAAAGTATAAGTACGAAAAGTACTTTAGCTTGGAGCAAGCTAGTTTTAAAAAATATATACTATCCAAAACAGGAATGATTATAGACTACAGATTTCAATCTGTGAGCATTTTGTATGGAGCTGCTTATATTTATGACTTCCTACTCGAATCTAACTTAATAACTCAAGAATCCTACGACAAAACGAAAGAGATTATACAGTCTCTTAAAACAGCCTTTATTCAGGAAAACCTCCCTTACTTATGGAAATACAACTTTGTCCATCAATGGCCGCAGCCTAATATGTTGTCTGATGAAGAATGGGCAGCAGAAAAAGCAAGTTTTAAGCGATGTGAAAGTGAATCATTTAAATCCCTGAGAGAAGAGATAGAGCCAGGTTTCTTTAGGCTCACTAAAGAAGAACAAGCCAAACATAAGCCGATCTTTATGAATTTTGATAATGACAGAAGACCTATAATAAAGCCAGCTAAGAGTAATAATAAAGACAATAGAACAGTCCGATTTGTAGAAGCACGAGTAGGCCCCAAAATAGGTCGAAATGAAAAAGTGACAGTAGAGTATAATGATGGCACGATCAAAAAAGACGTCAAGTATAAAAAGGTCATGAAAGATGTCGAGAATGGGGCGTGTAAAATTATCTAAAATTCTTGGTGTCTGCGCAGTTCTGTAGAAGACACATTGCAATGTGTCTCTACATTGATTCCTTCTGTTGCAAGCACCTTGCTTGTGACAGCTTTATCATTAAACATGATGTAATAATTTGGGGCTTCCTGCTGCGCTCGTAATAGCGAAGTGCGCAGCACAAGCCAAAATATTCATCATTCATCATTATGCATTCCTCATTGCAAGCGAAGCGCAGCCGTCGGGCTGTCCGTTCTTATGTGGCTATGCTGCTCCTACTTCGCTAAGGTCCGCTTGTCTCTTATTGGAGCCTGCGCGTACCTAAGCTCCGTAAGTCGCAGCATGGCCGCCACATACCACTTCCATCCCTAAGCCGAAACTAGTGATGAGTGCATAGTGATGAGCGATGAGTAAAAATATTACACGCTATGTGCTAGTAGTTCTTTCTGTCGCAAGCGTCTCGCTTGTGACTACTTCTCCATAAAAACATTGAATATTTATCCAATAATAGAAGAAAGCAAAGCTTCACTCTGAGCTTCATTTGTACAGATTTAATTTTGCGATGAAAAAACCAAAGGTTAAATAATTGTATTTCCTTAGCAAATTACTACAAAAAGAATATAAAATATTTTGACATGATAGGATAAATATATATTTTTAGATGAAGGAAAATAGTATGTTATTTCTTTTATCCATTGAAAGTGATCCTTTATCAGCTAATTTCTACCGTTCGTCATTTGAATTAAGCATTTTAGCAAAGTTCGCTTAAATTTGGACTAAGATTTAAAGGCATGAAAGTAATAAAAGCAATCATAGTAGATGACGAAATAGAAGGCATTAATGCTTTAGATTTTATGCTAAAGCAGTATTGTCCTAATGTAGAAGTGATTCAAAAATATCAGTCGAGTGTAGAAGCGCTGAAGAATATCAAAAAGGCGAATCCCGATTTGCTTTTTTTGGACATCAAAATGCCCAACATTAATGGTTTGGAATTATTAGAACTACTAGTAGAATCTAGGCCTTATAATGCCATTTTTACGACTGCTCATGATGAGTATATCTTAGAAGCATTCCGCATGAATGCCTTAGATTACCTCAAAAAGCCAATCGACGAAACGGAATTGGTCAATGCAGTCAACAAAGCAAAGCCGCAAGGCAATATCATCAAAGAACAAGTGCTCAAAGCACTCGAATTATTCAAACTAAATTTTGAAGTCAGTCAACTAACCCCTTTCGGCATCAAAGAAGGGAATAAGATCAAGTTTGTCAAATTAGCTGAAATCAGCCATTGCATTTCAGATGGCAACTTCACTTATGTCCACCTATCAGATGGCGGAAAAATATACAGTTCCTACTCCCTAAGGTCCTTAGAAGAACGTTTACCAGAAAACTTCTTCTTTAGACCACACAAAAGCCATTTAATCAATGGCTATCACATCAAGGAGTATGACAAATCTGATGGTGGTTTCATCATCATGACCAACAAAAATGAAATCCCCATCTCCAGAGGCAAACGAGAAGATTTTCTTGGTTTTTTGGAGGAGTTTTTATAGGGGGGAACTATCATTCGATTACGCCCACGAATAAAATTCGTGGTTTACCATATCATAATATAGCTGAAGCTATATATTCATTCTGAAATAACCGCCTTTAGGCGGTGATAGATATGGTAGCGTCGGATTTTCAATCCGTCGCATATAGGTGAAACGAATCAAAAAACGAAATCCCCATCTCCCGAGAAAACGAGCAAATTTTCTTGGATTTTTGGAGGGGTTTTTATGATTACTACCATTTACTAACACTTAAAACATACTCTTTATGACAGGCATTCAAAATATTGTAAACACCGGATTATGTATTTCTTATGAAGCAAGGGATTTTACATTTATTAATAATCTAAACAAATGGATCATTGAGAAAAAGGATGTGAGAGCGAACACTCATACTATCCAATTACTTTTAGGAGTAATTGTGAAAACTACTGCATTTAAAGATGATATTGCACGAAATAGAAACCTGAATTCGAATAAATTGGAGTTTAAAAAGCTTTATTATAAGGAAGACATAAATAATAATACATATGAAATATTTGAGAAGAATTTCAGTGTGTCACCTAATCCATCTTATATGACATTTGAGTGGAATTATAATAATCTTAGAAGAAGGGAAAATGCTATTCATGCAAATGATGCAGAAAGTTTGTATAGTGATACATTCTGGAAAGATCAAGCTCATATTAATTTAGTCTTTTTCTCTGCGGTTGATTTATTTCTACTTTTGCTTAATGCAAGAAAATTGATTTTCTCAAGATCGAAAATAGAGTATAAATTGGGGGCTTTGGATGTGATTAGAGATAATGTAATGAGAACTCACGGTTTAACTACAGAAGAAGATTTGATGGCACATTTTAAGAGTATAGCTTATTCTCCAAGTGACTTTGTGGAAATGTATTCTTACCATACTCTAAAAGCTGAGGGAGAATATTCTAACACTGATATACCTGGAAAACTACCAAGGAATAGTGTAACTAACAAATATGTTCCTAATATTGCTATTGGGGCACCTTGTCCAACTTTATGGGGAGGCCGGGAAATATCCAAATCTTATATGACATATTTAGCTGATATTGATAAAATTAAAAAGTGGATGCGCAAATTTTCAAAATCAAAACCTAAGCTATCAAAAAATTTATCTAGTTTATTAAAACTTATTAGTGTCAATAAAATATCTAAATCTATTGATATTTACTTTGATGAAAACGAATTAGGTGCAAAGCTGTCTAATAGCAGAGGTAAATAATTGGTTGATTAAGTAGTATAACTATCGTTTTATTTCAATAATTTTTAAAATGGTCAATTTTAAAATAGTATTCATTAGTATTTTGGAGTTGGCCATTCCATTTTTATTACTCAGTCAAAACCAACTTCCTAAGCTTAATTTTCAGCAGTTAAGTTATGAAGATGGTTTGGGAGATGATAGAGAAGTACCTTTTATCTATCAGGACTCTAAGGGCTTTGTATGGATAAGTTCAATTGATGGGGTGAATCGCTTTGATGGTCATCAGATCAAAAATTATCGTTTTGAATCAGGTATGAAGGATAAAAATATCCAAAGTGATTTTTACGAGGATGGTGAAGAAAATATTTGGTTCAGCACTTACAAATCCGTCAATTGTTATCATAGAAAATTAGACTCCATATTGACCTACCAAGTTAAAGATACTTTGGGGAATATCATATCAAATGAGTATAAAGTATTCTATTTAGATACCTTCAAAAAACGACTCTGGTTAAGAGCAGATCAACAAATATTTGGGGTCGATATTCTACAGCCTACTAACTATTTTTCATTACCAACCACTATTAATGCCTACGATTTTCAAGTAGTAACAGATCATAGAAGTAGTCCAACTAAAATTATTGCTAGCCCGTGGCTGGGTAGTGGAATTGATATTCTATATATTGAAGATAGCCTTTTGCTCTATCACCGAAAACACCTTTCCGAGTTTCAGTCTCTAAGAAAATCTGTGATCTTATCAGATTCATTATGGCTTTTTTTTAATAGTAGAAATATCGTACTATTTGATGAACAACATCCAAATAAAATTCGCTATTTGAAAAATCCAAAAGGCTTTTCCTTTTGGGAAGTATCCTTATATAAGGAAGATTATTTAATAATTTCGACTGCATTTAATGGTCTTTGGCTTTATAATTGGCGGACAGAGGAATATATTAAAGAGTGGAAGCACCAAGCTGGTAATCAATATTCACTTGCTACCAATAATCCTAAAGATTTACATCTTCTAAGCGATCATCTTTGGTTGTATCATACAAATAATGGGGTAAATTATAGCTATCTTTATAACAATGAATTTGCTAAGCCTATAGCGAATATCCTTTCTCCAAATGTAGAGATAACGAGTATAAACGATGGGCAAAATAAAAGCCTATTAGTTGCTACTAATTATGATGGTATTTACCAACTATCGCAACATGGAGAAATACTTCAACATTATCAATTTCCTCTCAATGACAATGATGCGACAGAGATATGGCACGCCATTACCAATGAAATCGGAGAAGTGATTTGTACAACTTCTAAAGCGATTTATATATTGGATGCCAATTCCAAAAATGTGAAACAAATTCTAAAATATGAAGAAGGTCTTACTTATAGATTTATTTCACAGTTTTATCCCAATCGAATGGTTGTTTCAACGGATAAAAAGATCGTTGAATTGATAAAAAATGAAGAAGGAATGTATAGGTTTGAAGATTGTTCAGACTTTCCTGAATATGATGAAATTGCCCTTTTACAATTTTTTCAAACCTCCAAAGGAAAATTATATGTACCCTATTATTATAATGAACTATGGATTTATGATGTGAGTTTTGATGGAGTAGAAATACTTAAGGAAATACTCTGTGATATAGAGTTTTATAATTTCTTCGAAAGCAAAAAACATCCCAACACTGTATGGGCAGGATCTTCCAAGGGACTCATGAAAATCATCAATGACACCATAGTAGAAAAAGTAATGCCTGAAGATGCTATACTTAGCAATATCAACACTTATAGTGTAGTAGAAGATTTGAATGGATGTTTATGGGTAGGAACTAATCAAGGATTATACAAATACGATGAAGAAGCAGAAGGCAATCAACTTACCCAATATAATGAGATAGATGGTCTGGCAAGCGATTTATTCTCGCTTTATAACTGTGGCTATCTAGCTCCTAATGGAGATGTTTGGATGGGCACCAACAAAGGATTAGTGAAGTTCAATCCCAATGAAATCAAGCCCTATCCCATACCCCCCAAAGTGTATATAGATGAGCTACTCATTAATGATACAGATTTAGTAAAAGGTATAGGAGAGAAGGATACTCTAAATCTGACTTACGAAAATAATACACTCAACTTTGATGTATTAGCCATTAATCTCTATAAGGCAGATCAAAACCAAATCAAATACCGCCTAAAAGGTTACGAGCAAGAATGGCTCCAAGTCAATAGTCAACAAAGAATCCGCTATACCAAAATACCTCCAGGTAAATATACTTTTGAGGTCCAAGCCCTTGATGTCAATGGCAATACGAGCGAGATCAAAAAGTTACAAATTAATATCCAACCACCATTCTGGCAGACATGGTGGTTTTACGCTTTATGTACACTAGCCATTGCCTTAATTATCTATGGCGTCTATCAATATAGATTAAGACAAATTCTGCAAGAGGAAGAAAAGAAAAGAGCCTTAGAAAAACTTAAAACTCAACTCTTAGAAGTAGAGATGAAAGCTCTACGTGCGCAAATGAATCCACACTTTTTATTTAATTCTATGAACTCCATTAAGGGCTTAATCAGTCAAAAAAATGAAGTCAAGGCTGCCGAGTACTTAACTAAGTTTTCTGCCTTATTACGCAGTATATTATCCAATTCAGAAAAAAAGAAAATACGACTGGACAAGGAAATAGAAGCCCTTAAACTATATATAGAATTAGAGTCATTAAGATTCACTAAAGACTTTAATTACCAGATTCAGATTGATAAGAATATAGATACCAGTTTTACCAGAATACCACCACTCGTTTTACAGCCATTTGTTGAGAATGCTATCTGGCATGGACTCCTACCAAAAGAGAGTGGTAGCAATAAATTGAATATCAATATTTATGGAGAAGGAGACTTTGTTATTTTAGAAATTGAGGATAATGGTGTTGGGAGAAAGAACGGATCTACACCCAAAAAGAAAAACCATCAATCAATGGGTATCGGCATCACCCAAAAAAGAACGGAATTATTGCATCCTGAAAACGAGATTCGTATCATTGATTTGGTAGATAATAATGGGAAACCGAAAGGCACCAAGGTGTCAGTTAAGTTATTTGCGCCAGAATAGATCCTTTTGCTCACTTGCTAATAGCCCCGAAACACTTTTAGTTATATAATTAATTTGATAAAATAGTAAAAATAATCATTCGTCATCTCAAAGCTACCACTCATCATTTCATCCATAAAACATAGTAATTCTTAGATTAAATTTGAATTGTAGTTAATTACAAAACCAATTTATTTTTTAATCTAAATTTTTAACGATGAAGTCAAGGCCTGTAAGTGATAGATTTATTCAAGAAGTAAACTATCAATCAAGCGAGTTAACTGAAGAATCATTTGGATTCTTATTTAGACAAAGCGGTTTATATACTAAAAGTAATCTTTTTAGACCCCCCTTTCCTTTTAAGCCTAAACATCCGAAGTTACCTAGAATTGGTAATGCTGAAAATCAAGTATCCATCAATTTAGATCAATTAAGGAATGAGGAAAGAGATGGCCTACAGATTAAGCCATTCTTATTATATGAAGAGTTTAGATTGGACGTAGATGGCTTATATCCTCAAATGATGGCAAGTGGATTTTTGAAATTTCCAGGGGTAAACTATATAGCAAAGCTGACAAAAAAAACGTCCAATATTTATTTTGGAAAAATTTGGTATAAGTATGGAAATGTGGCGTCTTTCCCTTATACAAAGATCAAGGTGGAAGTAAGGAATAGATTTTCTCCTAGTTCCAAAAAAGTTACTGTTAAGTTTTATGGACCAGGAGGAATTAAGAAAACCTCAACTTATGATTATAAATCGCGCTACTTTAGAGGTGTGAACTTTGAGTATGATTGTGAAGAGGGAGTTACTCCTATAATGAATATCAATACACATGAACATCCAAATCGTTCAAGTAGTATGCCAAATATCAATCTATCTTTAGATGCTGTTTTTCGAAGAGCAGGGTTTGAAACTAGCAGAGCAGAAGATAGTATTGTTCCTTCAAGAATAACAGGAAGTAATGGGACTTGGAGCGATATGGAAATGCATGATGCGATGCAAAGATATTGGTCAAGATATAGAAATGCTCCACAATGGGCTTTATGGACTTTCTTCGCCAATCAACATGACAGGGGGGAAGGACTCGGGGGTATCATGTTTGATTCTATCGGAGGCAATCATCGACAAGGTACTGCTATTTTTAATGATTCATTTATTAGTAGAGTACCATCGGATGATCCAAATCCAACTGCTTACAGGCGAAGAATGAAGTTTTGGACTGCTATTCATGAAATGGGCCATGCATTCAACTTAGCTCATTCTTGGCAAAAATCTTTAGGGACTCCTTGGATTCCTCTTCAGGATGAGCCGGAAGCGAGAAGTTTTATGAATTATCCTGCACGTGTTAGAGGAGGAGTCAATGCCTTTTTTGCTGATTTTAATTATCGCTTCAGTGATTCGGAATTGTTATTTATTAGACATGCACCAGAACAATTTGTTCAAATGGGTAATAATGCATGGTTTGAGCAACATGGCTTATCGGATGATGAACATGAATTGAGCGAAGATTTAGCGGTAGAAGTTAGGTTAAATAAACCTAATAATATTGTTGAGTATATGGAGCCAGTTTATATCGAAATTAAACTAACTAATACTACAAATGAAAAGATCTCAATTGATAAAAATGTCATAGCTGATTTGCATCATCTAGCAATAGAAATACAAAAGCCAAATGGTCAGTTAGTCAATTGTAAGGCATTTGTAAAGCACTTATTCAAACAAGAAGAAGGACAGCTAGAAGCAGGAGATTCAATGTATAATAGCTTCTTCATATCCGCAGGTATAGATGAGTGGTATATTCGTGATAGTGGGACTTACACTATTAAAGCAAGTTTATATGAAGATGGCAAAGTGTATCAATCAAATAGCTTTGAGATTAATGTATTAAATCCCAAATCGGAAAGACAAGCAGCTTTAAGTTCACAATATTTTACTGATGAAGTAGCCAGAGTACTATACTTTAATGGTAGTAAAGTATTGAGTGATGCTAATGAGACACTTGCCAATGTATTAGAAGCCATTCCAGAAGCCAAGGTGGCTATGCATGCTGCGGTTGCTTTAGCTACTCCTCATACTAAAAAGTACAAAACACTAGCTTTTACTGATGAAAAAGAAACGAAAGAAGAAGAACAAGTAGCAAAATCCAAAGCTATTAAAACTGATAAGGTAAATAATAAATTAGCGATTCAATATTTGTCCCAAGCAACGGAGAATTTGGATAAGTTTATGGATAGTTATGGACATATTCAATCAGAAAAACAAATCAATGTAATGACCAATGCAATGATTGCCAATCGTTCTAAAAAAGCAGCGAAAGAAAATGTGATGAAAATGATTGCAAAATTTGAAGAAAGGGGCGTGGCAACTAAAGTATTAGAACAATTAAAGAGTAATGCTAAGAAAATGTAAGATAGGTTCATCCTCAATGTTTCTATGACATAAGTGTGTTCAATCTACCTATCGTAATTACTCCATTTTTGAAAAGCTTATTTCTTCTATGTTAGATAAAGAGCTTTAGGTAGTTTGAACCACTTTTACATAACTGACTATGCAAAACAAAGTTCAATATAATGAACAACTATTTTCTAACCTTATAAATATAAAATGATGAGTAAAAATCATGGAATGAGAAAAGATATGTGGAACCTTATCAAAATGAGTTGCACACCTGGTCATATTTGTAATCTACGATTTAGCAATTTTTTTGGATACCTATTTCAGCAAGGAAGTGTAAGTGAATATACGGAACAAGAGCTGATAGATTTATCTCTAAGAATGTCTGAGCATCCGACTCATCCAGAGCCTGATTTAGATACCCCCATTGGCTTTGCCTTTTTCGGTCAGTTTATAGATCATGATATTACCCTTGACGTGGTTACCTCCTTGGGAGAAGTGGCTGGAGACCCTTCTAAATTGGAGAATTTAAGAACTCCGAAGTTAGACTTAGATTCTATTTATGGTAATGGCCCTGAAGCAAGTCCCTATCTTTACAGTGAAGATAAATTAATTTTAGGGACTGATAACAATCCACTTGATGTGCAAAGAAATAGATTAGGCACAGCGATAATTGGTGATCCACGAAATGATGAAAATTTATTTATTAGCCAAATGCAAAGTCTCTTTATTAGATTCCATAATTGGGTAGTAGATCAAGGTAAAACTTTTGAAGAAGCACGTGAATTTGTACGATGGACGTATCAAAAAATTGTAGTAGAAGAATTTCTTCCTGAAATTATCAGCGAAAATATCTTGAATCCTTATGTAGCAGCTTTCAAAAATGGACAATTACCAGGGCCAATTCCTTGGTCTTCTAATATTGTTATGCCAATTGAGTTTTCAGCTGCGGCTTTTAGGTTTGGTCATTCACATATAAGACAAGATTATCAACTTAATGATACTGAATCAGGAAAGCTATTTGACTTCTCAAGTTTCGAAGCGGTTCCTGAAACCAATAATATAGATTGGAAATACTTCTTTAATATTGATGGTAGTAGTTACCTAAAATGTAGACCAATCAATACTAAATTGGCGTTCGAACTCTTTAATCTTCCATTTATAAGAGCAGGGCAAGCCAACTTAGCAGCCAGAAATTTAATCAGAGGACAACTAACATTTGGGCTGTTGAGTGGGGAAAGAATTGCGCAAGATGTATTTGGAGTAACCCCCATTCCAAAACACAAAGCTATTAAGGACTTAGGCTTAAACTCAACTCCACTTTGGTTCTATATTCTTGCTGAAGGCGAACTCAATAATGGCAAATTAGGATTAGTAGGAGGAAGTATTGTAGCAGGAACCTTACTTCAAATGCTCCTTTCTGATAACGAATCATATATAAATCAGAATCCTCATTTTGACCCATTTCTACTCTTAAGAAGAAAAGAGTCAATAATGGGATCTATTGCAAGTATTGTTGGATAATATTTAGTATCCCGTATACAAGAGGTGTCTCTTTAAAATTAGAGCTAAATAGAATAAGCATTAATAGAAACTATTCAAACAGGTTCCAGTGTTCCCCAATCGATCCCTAAGTAGCATTTAGGTTCAAGCTGCCTTTATCCTATGAATCAATGAAAGGTTTATTCTTTCAATATAAAAAGGATAAGTGGTAGTTTGAACCTCCCTTAAAAATCATCAAAATTGTTCACCATGAATAAGTATAAAAACATAACAGTAATTATAAGCATCATTTTACTGACAGGTTTTGTCGGTGGTATAGGACGTTACTGTTCAAAAATTCCAGATGCAAGTCATTTAGAAATTACGACCCAAGAAGCGAAACTTGGTATGCAGACTGATAATGATTCCCAAGAATCCGTTGCCTTAATAGACTCCTTTTTATTTAAATGCTTGATTTTAGGAATTATCGCATCAGGAGTAATTCCCTTGTTCTTAAATATCATTTCTAGTGATTTGCTAAATTTTGATGACAATGATTTGAGGCCTAAGAAACTACTGATTTTTGCTAGCTTATGTCTCATCGCATCATTATATTCAGAAAGCTTTTTAGAACGTGCCTACTACTCAACCTTTAGTCAATTAAAGGACAAAGTAGAGAAGGTAGAGAAGAAATATGAAAAGGTAGAAAACAAAGTTGAGAACGTAGACTCAGTGGCCAAAGAAGCAAAGAAAAATGCTGACTTCGCTTTAGACACAGAAGTAGAAAATATTGGAAAAATGGAAATAAATACACAGGAAGCAAATAATAAAATTGACCAGCTATCCACCGATTTTAGCTTAGATGATGAAGAAAAGAAAATAGCTACAGAGATTATACACCAAAATGTAATCTATCAAAAAGATCTTATTCTAAAAAATCCAAATGCAGCTAAGACATTAAAAGATTTAGAGGCTAAAGGAATATTAGAAAAGTACTCCACTAAAAAAGGCACCATCATTAAGATGAAGGAACCCAATCAACTGAATCCTAATTATCAACCGTAAAAATTTTATCATGACAGCAAAAAATCAATCAACAAGCCCTAAGCTCAAAGCTCCCAAATTAAACTTCAATGATCCTGAATTTTTAAGCAAAATCAAGGAACTCTTACTAAATGATATTGAAAATCTAAAATGGAATTATTTCGATATCGATTTAAATGCCATCATAAATGGAGATGAAGTTTATGTTATTGAAGAAGCGATAGCTAAGTTCTTTAACAATATAGAAAGTAATGGCTTTGGTAAATACACTTTTTGTGGAACAGTTGAATTGAAAGAAGTCGTTAAAATCATTTTTACTCTGATAGATGCCAATCCTCAAATGCTGACTAGCGTCTTGAAGTCTTTATTTAAAAGTAATGAGATCTCCAATAAATCGGAGTCGAATAAAGGCTTAATGGGAGTGCTTAACCTACTTAATCGCAAAGGGAGAAATAAAGAATTTAAGGGAAGAATCAGACATGGATTTCGAACAGATCCAAATAATATAGTTATGCTTGCAGAAGGAGACTCTTGGTTTCAATTCCCAAAAGCTTGTATTGATCCTGTAACTGATATCATTGACTGGTTAATCGAGGATAAAAGATATGCCATCAAAAGTTTAGCGGCTGGTGGAGATTGGCTATCCAATATATTTTATGCAGGAGAATACATTGAAGAATTACCCAAACTAAGTCCAGATGTATTTTTGATCAGTGGAGGAGGAAATGACTTAATTGGCAATAATAGATTAGCAATTATGGTGGTCAACACCAAATTAGAAGGAAAAGTAGATTTGAAAAGTAATCGAGTTTGTGAACAATTGATGAAGTTAAGAGAAAAAAGTGCCGATTTAGAAATGAATAAATATAAAAGAGGATTAAGCTTTATTTCTGAAGAATTTTTTAAATTACTTAATTTATACTTCATTCAATATTTCGTTTTCCTTTATAATATTGCCAACCATGAAAAGTATCGAAATATGCTCATTATCACTCAAGGATATGACTATGCAATTCCTTATAATAAAGCAAGAGGAAAATGGCCAAGCTTTCACCGATTTGTGAACAATATGACCGATACTGGAAACTGGCTTTTTGAACCCTTAAGCCTAAAAGGAATTACCAATCCTGATGATCAAGCAGCAATCATTTATACCATGATCTATGAGTTCAACGAAATGCTCATTCAGTTAGCTAAATTCGATAAGCTGAAAAATGTATTTCACATAGATTGCCGAGGGTTTGCTAATGAAGAAGACTGGTTCGATGAATTACATCTTAAGTCTAAATGCTACGAAAAAATAGCCAATGTATTCAAAGAGTGCATTGATGAAAACTTAGGAATGAAAAAAGATCCAGAAACGAAAGTTTATGTAGTCAAGAATAGAGTATAATACACTTAACTACTTATTTAGAAATTGTTGCAGCTTATATCTTCAATTTTGGAGTTTGATTTTACATTCTACCAAACCCAAACAAGAAATCCACCACAGGAATGACCATAAACTCAGAGCCATAAGGATAGCGGCCATGCGCCGCTGCTGCTCCAAATTTGATCCCAAATTTGCTGGACTTTCTCCAGAGGAAAAGGAGCTGGCTTTCGTAGACGAAATCATTGCTGTCGAAGTCTACTTTGTAGGCGGAGAAATCGGCTTCCAGATTTAGTCTGGGGTGGAGGTCTCGATTGAAATTGATTCCAAAATAGATATTGGGCGTATTGTTGAGAGATAAAGTTCTGTTATATAAAAAGGGGATGTCAATATCTGGGAAGTTCTTTTCGGCGCTGCCCAATTGAAAGGTGGTGGCAATACCTAAGCGAAGAGTGAAGAAGTTAGCCTGCGTATTGAAGCCCAGGAGAAATTCATTTCTTAGACTGATCATTGCAGGGATTTGGCTTTCTTTAGGTAGAACACCTCCAGCACCTTCTCTGGCGATTAGGTTTAGATAAATGCTTGGATAATTGATCTTGTGTAAGCTTGCAAAACTCCATCCTTTTTGATGGTTGAGCCACTGTTTTTTTAAACCCAAATTTGGAGAAACGAAAAAGAATAAGGGTTGTATTTGCCATTCCATATTATTGCCTGCGCCTCGTTTTTTTACGCCTAAAAGCGGCCATACTTTACGGCCTTTTACTAAAGTATTGGTCGTTCGGTCAGGCCAAATTTTATGTTGGATTATTATTACGGTATCAACCACGTTTCCTTGAGCAAAAGTCCTTTGTTGAGAAAAGCTCATTAGGAGCAATAGGATGATTAGGGAGATTGAATTTTTCATATCGAGCGGAATTAGGAATAAAAGATATAGGCTTACCAATTGAATACTGTGCCACTAAGTGGTGCGTGATCGGAGAGCGGCATGGTAGCCATCCCACCACGAGCTTCGTCAAGATGTACGAGGCCATCTTTAAAGTTAGCATTCGTAAACATAAAGTCTAACTTCCGATTCCAGAAGCCCTCCTTATTGGCGGTGAAGCTAAAGTAGTCGGCATTATTGGCTGCATAATCTTCTAATGAAATCAAAGGCTGATAATCATAGAATGGCAGCATGATTGCTGTTTCAGCGCTGAAGTCATTGGCACTAAATTCGGAGTCTTTTGGGCAGACATCATCTGAGAAATTATCTACTTGGTCTGAAGAGGGGGGAAGTGAATTAAAATCACCACCCAAAATGAAAGTTGCTCCATTAGCCTGCAATTCATCTGCTGCTGATTTGATTTCGGCTAATTGTTTGTCTTTGGTGCCATCTTTCGCAAATGCAGAAGTATGGGTGTTTAGCAATGTAATTGTTTGTCCTTGTGCATCCTTGATTTCAGCCTTTAAGATGTTTCGGCGGAGATAAAAATACTGTACGAAGCCGCTTTGTTCCTCAATTAATGGCAAGGCAGTTCGTTCGGCATTATTGAGCGGGTAACGGGATAAGATAGCATTCCCAGAATTAATACGCCCAATGCCATCACTTGGGACATAATTGTTTTTCCATTGGGAGGCATAAACGGCATAATTAAATTCGGAATTATCCAGTAAGTATTGTAGTTGATCAATATAGCCAGACCTTTTGGCATTTATATCTATCTCTTGCAAATAGAGAATATCTAAATTCATCTGATTGATCTTAGTGGCTAATCCTTCCAAATGTGTTTCAACCTCAGTTATTTCCATCAATGAGCGATCCCCATAACAATCAAAAAAGAAATCTAATCGCCCACCCGCAAACTTAATATTCCAACTGCCAACTGTTAAGGAGTCGGATGGGGAGCTTTGATCACTTTTGCTGCTTGCTTCATAGAATGTCACAGGCTCCTCTTCTGACTCAATGATGGCATCAAAGGGATCGAAGTTTTCGCAGGCGACACAAAATAGTAGGCTAAGTAGAAAGAGAGGCTTTTTCATGATTTGATCGTTTATTAGTGGTAAATTAATTCTATTTATTTAAATTTCCTTAAACTTGCCCAAATTATTTTTTTGTAAAACTTGCTTAATGTATTTATATTGAACGAAAAAGTACAGCTTATGAAATTTACAATTAACAAAGCGAGCAAAGAAGATGCACAAACGATTAATTCTTCTCTCGGAAAATATAATGCTGCTACCGTTCCTGCTGTTTTAGACTTTCATTGGAAAAATATTAACCTTGGAATTTATAATGAGCAAGAGGAATTAGTGGGTGGCATATTGGGTGGAGTAGGAGGCTGGGGCGGTTTGGAGATTAATATCCTTTGGGTACATGAAGATTATCGAGAGAAGGGACTTGGAGGACAGTTGCTGGAACGAATGGAAAAAGAGGGAAAGAAATTAGGGGCTTGGAAAGCACAGTTAGATACTTTCAGTTTCCAAGCAAAAGATTTCTACTTAAAGCAGGGCTATAAAATCTTTGGTACCCTCAAAGATTTCCCGAAAGGACATGAGCGATATTTTATGTTTAAAGATATTTAAATCTACTCTAACTAATTAAGTAGTTGAAGGTAATTATTCGTGCATTCTTGATGAGCTTATTTTTAGCTTAGGCAAGGCGGTTTTCGCCAGTAATAGCAGGGCTATTGCTAAGAAAAGCAACGCAGGATAAGCTAAAAAGAGGCCATCAGAACTGCCGAAATAATTAACTTTAGCTACTTAACTACTAAAATAGCTTGACGAATGAACGCATCTGATCATTTAGAATCGCTAATCAAGCAAGTTGAATTCAACTTTAAATATTTGTTGGATTTAGTGATTGATATTGAAGAGCAAACTCTACTAATAGACTAATTACCAACATACCAATAAACTATAAAATGCGCAAAGGATGGAAGCGGTATGTGGCGTCCATACTGTGACTTACGGCGCTTAGTGATGCGATGGCTGGCTTTAGCAGACAAGCAG
>JAHDDN010000508.1 GCA_020629335.1 Chitinophagales bacterium
TCTTTTTCATATAACTCACATTCGGAACTGGACAAACAACTTCCCAGAAAATAAGCCACATCTTTCATGCCACAGCCACCACCCACATATTGAAAGTCTACAGCAGCTACTTCTTGCCCGTTTTCAGAAAAGCAAAAATTGGCCAACTTCGCATCGCCATGAACAATCGTTTGATATTGACATTCGTTTAATGCTTTATCAATCAAGTGGGCCTTTGATTTTAATGCTGTATGTTGCATTTTTTCAAACTCATCTGGTCGAGTTTCCAAATGCCAATAAGTGCCCACTTCCCACAAACCCTTAGGCGCTTTATTTAAGAAAGTAGCATGAAAATTAGCCAGCCATTTCAAACAAACTTTAATCTCTGATAGATTAAGTTGATATTTGCGTAAGGGGAAATGATCATTCAAATCTTCCATAATAATCCATGTGTCTTGAGCTTCAGAATAGGAACCCAAAAATTGAGGAATCCTGTAATCATTCGTACAGAATTGACTCCATTTTTCATACCAATAGGTTTCAATTAGATAAGACTTCACCTTTCGATTATGGGAGATATCGGTATTCCAACCTCTTGGATGCTGATTCGCTTGACTCAGAGAAATACACTTAACTACCACCGTATTAATGGATGAACCCTCCAACTGATAACGAGAAATTTTCCCATAAGCACTCCACAAAGATTGGATGACTTCTATCTCTTTGCAGTCTGTAGCATTAGTAGCTTCTAAAAGGAAATTTTCGAAACTTAAATTCATAAAGTGATTAATTTGGCTTGTTTTTTCTATAGCCTTAAATTTTGGACAAATATAGAGAAGTAATAGGTTGTTTTTCTCATTTTTACCCTAAAAATGCTCTTTTTTACCAATAGAAAATTTTATAATCTATCTACTTTTGTTTCTTTTTAAGGATTTTTTATAAGCTGAAATAATAAAAGTTGTGATTGTAACTATTGAAATATTAGCATTTGTTACGGTCTATAAAATTGCAAAGAAATAAAAATTAAATAACAATACTTATGTCAAAACCAAAAATTGCTGATAGGAAACCTATCATGGTAAAATTAGAAAAAGGAGAAGAAAAATATTGGTGTGCTTGTGGACTAAGCAGTAATCAGCCATATTGCGATGGCTCACACCGTACAACCGATATTACACCCCTAAAATTTGTGGCTGAAGAAACGGGTGATGCTGCTTTATGTATGTGTAAACAAACCAAGAATCCACCTTATTGCGATGGCACACATGCGACCTTAAGTGAAACATCAGAAAGTAATGAAACTACTAATGCTTCGTCTACGACATCAACCAAAGAAGAACCGACTTTGGCTTATATTAAAGCATTAGCAAGGGACGGTTTGAGTAAAACTGGGCATCACGGAGAAATGGGAGCAATGGGTGTCCCAATTCCTGAATTGCCTCGATGGAAAGATATTCAGATATTGGCAGCCCAAATGGCAACGAAACCTCTGATGGATGATGTAGCTGTTGGGTCAGAGTTAATCATAGGACCTAATGCTAAAAAACCATTGAAATTAGATATTCCGCTTTTTGTTTCTGATATGAGTTTTGGCGCACTTTCAAAAGAAGCAAAGATTGCTTTATCAAAAGGAGCCGAATTAGCTGGTACAGGAATATGCTCAGGAGAAGGTGGAATGTTAGCGGAAGAACAAGAAGCAAATACAAAATATTTCTACGAGTATGCTTCGGCTAAATTTGGTTTCGAATGGGATAAATTGAAAAGAGTACAAGCTTTTCATTTTAAAGGTGGACAAGGAGCTAAAACTGGAACTGGCGGACATTTATCAGGCAATAAAGTCGTCGGTGATATAGCGAAAGTCCGAAACTTGCCAGAAGGAACTCCTGCCGTTTCTCCAGCAACTTTTGATGATTTGCATAGCCCAGAAGATTTCAAGAATTTTGCAGATAAAGTACGAGAAATTTCGGGAGGTATTCCTATCGGATTTAAACTTTCTGCTAACCATATAGAAGAGGATATACAATTTGCATTAGATGCGTCGGCAGACTATATTATTTTAGATGGAAGAGGTGGAGGAACAGGTGCCGCTCCTTTGATTTTTAGAAATAATATTTCCGTGCCGACTATCCCTGCATTAGCAAGAGCTCGACACTATTTAGATAAAGTAGGCAGAAAGGATGTCACGCTTATTATTACGGGTGGCTTACGAATTCCAGCCGACTTTATAAAAGCAATGGCGCTTGGTGCTGACGGTATTGCCATCGCTAATTCGGCCATACAATCAATAGGATGTGTAGCAGCCCGAATGTGCCATACAAATAATTGTCCTTCAGGCGTTGCGACACAAAAGCCAGAACTTAGAAAACGATTAAATATTAATAAATCCGCCTTACAGCTATTTAATTTCTTTTCAGCCTCAACAGAATTAATGCAAGTAATGGCGAGAGCGTGTGGTCATAATCACTTAAATTTATTTAATCAAAAAGACATCACTACTTGGAAGAAAGACATGGCTGAATTGACAGGAATAAAATATGCTGGCTTAGGATAAGATAATTTAATTAGCATATTTTTTAACCGATAAACTGAAAAATGATACTCACAAAAAGAATTGAGGTAAGAAGACTTTACCTATATACTAAAAAGAATGGTTGGTTCCTTGTCATGACATGCCTCTTAGCAATACTATCGACCTTTATTGTTGATATTTCATTTTTCAAATCTCTTTCACTTCCCGCAGGAATTATTGGTACTGCATTAGCATTTCTCATAGGCTTTCGTAATAATAAAGCCTATGAGAGATGGTGGGAAGCACGAAAAATATGGGGGGAGCTTGTAAATCATAGCCGATATTTTGGCCTCAAAGTAATCAGTTTTATAAATAAAGATGATCAAAATCATAAAATCCATAAGCGGCTCCTTTATCGACAAATGGCCATTATTTGGTCTATTAATAAGCATCTCAGAAAAATTGAATGGGAAGACACGATTGCCCCTTTTATACAAGAGAAAGAATTAGAAGAATTAAAAACCAAACAACATATTCCCTATGCACTATTGACCAATCAAACTAAAGATCTAAATACCTTATTTGATGAAAATTATTTTAGTGATTATAAACACGTCAGTCTAATAAGCATCATGGAGCATTTTAGTAATGCCTTAGGAAAGGCAGAACGGATTAAGAATACAGTATTCCCAATGCAGTATAATTGGTATATGCAATACGCGCTTTGGATCTTTTTAATAATACTCCCATTTAGCATCGTCCAGCAATTCGGGTATTGGTCATTCCCTATATCTATGTCAGTAGGTTATATTTTTATATTGCTAGAATATTTAGGAAGACAAATCGAAAACCCTTTTGAAAATCATCCAGCTGACACACCCATGGATTCCTTATCCAGAATCGTAGAAATAAATCTTAAAGAAGTCTTAGGAGAAAAAGATTTACCCCCAAAAGTCGCTCCAAGAGAAGGTAAGTTTTTATTTTAATTCAATTTATTAGGGCGGCTTTTCCCGCTATCCGTTCTTATGTGGCTATGCGCTGTCTGTTCAGCATAGTCGGTACTTGTCTTCCACTGCGTGGCAAGCCTGCGTCCCTCCTTGCTTCACGAGCCATCACATATACGCCACATACCACTTCTATCGGGGCCGCATTTCAGAGATGACCGTATAGCAAGTAACGAAAAGTAAAAAAGATAGACACTATACGCTCATCACAATATAAGTAAGTAGATGGACAAAATTAAATAGTCTTTTGACTGTAGGGCTTTTTTACTTAGGCAAGGCAAATTTGACGAGCATAGCCGTGCTATTTAAGGAAAATTTAACGCAGCATAAGTAAAAAAGAACCAGT
>JAHDDN010000509.1 GCA_020629335.1 Chitinophagales bacterium
AGTCGCCCCTACATTTTTATAATTAGTCTAAGGGTAATCCGTAATGGTTCTTTCTACATATAATATCAATTGATCATAAATTTCATCTTTTGTATCTTCTAATAACTCACTAATACATAAGAGTCGCTTATCATTATGATAGTTATCCCTGAACGCTCTTAAGTTATCTTCAATTGGATGGAATATTTCTTCTATTTCTGATTTAATAGCTTTGGCTTCTTTTAAGTCTCTTGCTAATTGTGCTAAGTTTAGATCAATCTCTATGAGTTCTATAAATTCATCATACAGTTCAAAATAAACTAAATAAGTGAAGCCTTCATAATCTTCATACTCCAAGCATTCTATTACAATCAACAATAGTTTCTGGCTCTTATTAAATTGATTTAAGCAATCTTCATTTTTATAATAATCAGCTTCAAAATTTTGCTTATTTAGGATGGCTCTATAAATGTGCGTGATTTTCTGCTCGTTTGTAGCATTTCTCTTTAGGATTCTTTCTGTTTCTGAATATTGACATTCATATACCTTCTCCTTGGCAGCATTGATATCAAAATTGGATTCTACTAGGAATTGTTTAGCTCTTTCTTTATCAATACCTGATTCTTCTATCAGTCTATTTGTTAAATCACTTTTGAATTTTTTACTGGCTAATGCTATATTGCCATCGTTTTCTTCTAAGAGTAATTTAGCTTCTTTTAAGCCTATGGGTAGGGCTTCTCTTAATTCTTTTATTTGTTGGAGGAATTTCATTTGTTTTTAATTTTCTTCCATTTTCCTTTTCTGAAAAACATATTGTAATATTTTGGAGAATTAAATACTAAAAAGAAACTCCAACTTTTTCTATAAACGGTAGGGCTAGAAGTTAGCACATGATGATTAGGTTCATCCATCTTCACTACTAATCTTTCAGAACCATAAGGACTTACTGTTTCTATAACTCCCTTGTAGGTTTTTATGATCCTTCTTTGATCAGTTACATAAAAGTAAATGGAATCATTAGGAGTAATTTCAAATCTAAAGGAATTATACTGCCAGTCAGCTTGTTCTCCCTTGAAGTAATTTCGATCTATAATATATTCGCCATAATAGTCCTTTTTCTCCAACACAATTTTACTAGTAAGATACTCAAATGTAAGAATGAATAAAACAAACAAAACAATTCCTCCCCATAATCCCATCAGCAGTTTTCCAAAGATAGATTTTCTCGAAAAACCCCATATTAGTACAAGCAGTACGCTCAAAGGTAAAATCAAAAATATAATAGCGAAGTTAAATCCAAAGCCCATTAGCTATATTTTATTCTTCTTGATTCAGCATTTTCTCAATAAAATGGCTGTATTCCTGCTTTAAAGGTAGATCATAATCTATCTTTATCCTTCTTCTAATGGTACTAACAACTTCTCCTGTCTTTAGATTTTTTCCTTCCTTTTGATAATTCTCCCAATACAAACCGACGCCTCTTTTTTGCCAATTAGGTAAGGCTTTAAAATCAATGTGATTTTGACTTAATAATTCATGTTTATCTGCAATGGATACTCCTTCAATTTTTTGACTGGCTTCTCTCGCTGTCATACCATTTTTTCGTAATTTCCAATAACAGTGGGCATTCAATGCATTTCTAAATGCATCTTCATTCCTCCACCTAAAATAATCTATCACTTCATTTTTAGAAGGCAATTCTGATATTCTTGAATCAAAAGCTGCTACATCTTTTAATAAGACTGAAAATTTAGCACTTGCTTCACCTGCCAAGATAGAATTGTATTTTCTGGTTTTTCTACCAAATGCTTGTTCATTGATGGAGAATAATAAAGAAATCTCATCGCTTTCTGTATATCCATAAATGACATTGAAACCACAGTTCATCAAATGCTTCGTAGTCTCTACCATTAAATCTCTAAATCGAATGTCAAAGGGGGCTTCAAATGGATGTACTTCTTTAGTGAGTCTTGTAAAGCTTCTGCCATCTATTCTCGCTACCATATAAATTCCATCAGGAACACAATAGTCATGAGAGGTCTCATAAACTCTCATTTTTTTATCTAAGTCATCAAACTTCATCTTGCCAGTCTTTTATAATAAATGCACCTTCGTTCATTTGAACATAATATATTTCATCATAACCTTCTTTTTTAGATGGAAGTTCCATTTTATTATAAGTCGCAACTACTCCAACGTCTGGAATTTGCTCTTTTCCAATTCTTTGTTGATTGCGATAAAGTGATTCTTTCAGTTTTGACTGGAAGTAATAGGCAATTATTTTATACTTAGCGTCTTTTAATTTTTGGATATATTTCGCTCGTTCTTCTATCGTTGGGTTGGTATTATCAATGACTAATTTTTGGTGTAATTCAATGCACTTTTCTAAAAATTGATTTTCTTTATTTCTGGTATTTAATAAGTCCATACTAATCCTTAGATGAGAGTTAAAGAAGTTTTCTTTATAAAAAGTAGATTTCCCGCTTGCTTGAATACCTATGAATATGATTGCTTCCATTATCCTTGATCTATGATGATTGCTTCGTCTAATAATTTCTCTATTGCTGGTACATTAATTTCTTCAATGCTTTTATAAATTTGATAAAATATTTTTTTATTGGTGCCGTGTATCAGATAATTATCTTCATCTTTTAATTTATTTCCTTGCCAAAATCCTAATAATACGCCTTCTTTAATCCCTCCTCTTGGAATGGAGGCTGGCCATACGATACATATACCTTTATTCCCATAAAAGTAAGGAACATTATAAGAGATTTTCTCTTTGCAATAATCAGGCAGTCGATCTTTAATGATTCCTCTTAAGACATCCAAAATCATCCATTCTTCTGATGGGATAACTTCCATTATTTGTTGTAAGTTTTGTGTTTTCATGTTTATTAATCGCAATAAGCCATCAAGCCTAATACTTTAGAGTTCGCTTGATCCATAATTTGTTTTAACTGAATGATGTCTGTATCAATGTCGGATAAATCAAGGTAAAAATATTAAAGCGATTTTGCAAACAAATTTATTTTTTAGGGCGTAACCTTGCGCTCATAAAAGGAAGGATATTTCACGAATCAATTATACATTAAGCATTACGCATTAATCATTCGCCGAAGGCGCAAGGTCGGGCTATTCGCTCTTATGTGGCTATGTCCCTCCTACTCTGCTAAGTGCTGCTTGTCTCTTATTGGAGCCTGCGCATCACTAAGCGCCGTAAGTCGTGCCATGAACGCCACATACCGCTGCTATCCCTTACGCGTTTAGTTTATAGTCCACCACATCGAAATTTGTGAATTTTGATGTGCCATTTTCCCGCCTCGCTACGTTGAAAAGCCTCACCAACGCTATGCGTTGCCTTCGTTTTTCGCCTTGCGAGTCAAAAAAATAGCTTCGTCAAATTTTCACAAATCCTGTCGTGGTGGACTATAATTCTTTTACCTCATCATCTGTCATTCTCCAACAGCTCTCGTAAATAGAACAGTAATCAATCTTCACATTTACATCTTTAAAATATTTTTTAGCCATGTTTACTGCCGCTGTGTCACTTGCTGTATAAATTTCTATTACTTCAGATGGTTTTATAACCCTTCCTTCCACAATATCTGAATAACCAAATTTTATGCTTACTGGCTTACCTGTCTTTTCTTTTTCGATTTTTGAAATGTGATTTATCATATTTGTAATATAATCGAATTTCAAACCTTTATACTTATACTCAATATCATCAATAATGGCAGGTCCTACTCCTTGATTGACTACTGTAAAGTCAAAATAATCAGATCCCCAACTGGCACCGCTTCCTAATCTGGGCCAAACTGCTGCTTGAGATTGCTTTTGCATGATTCGCGTTTG
>JAHDDN010000510.1 GCA_020629335.1 Chitinophagales bacterium
GGTATTAACAATAGCTTTAAAGCTGGCTTCTTGATTACTGCAGTCGGTAAAAAGCTCTAAGTCTACATAATGTATACCTTCTGTTTGACAAAAATCGGTTATTAACTGTTGACCTTCATTGGCCATTAGTTCAGCTCCTTGAGTGAGGACTGTATTACAAGTTGATTCTACACCATCTGACCAAAGAAAATCGTAATCGCTTACACCATCTACTTCTACTCCAATATAAGTTTGATTAGTAGAGCATGTTCTGTACATTTCCATGGAGGCTTGTAAATTACATGGATATGTAATGTCTAGTTCCCAAATTCCATGTCCCCTTGTAGCTATACGTAATAATTGCTCACTTGGAAAATAAGCAAAGCGATTAGGTAAAAAAGCTAGTGGTAGGCCATCAGTAATATCTTGCCAATTATCATCTGCTACATTTTTAAAATGTACTTCTTTATCAGAAAGTATGTATACCCTATCTTGACTATTAGAAGCGGTAGCTGATATGTAAATAATATCATTGAGGATAACGTTTTCTATCAGGCTTGTCGTTTCATTTGTCCATGAGTTTCCTCCATCAATTGTTCTGTATATTTTTTCACCTATCCCCCCAACAGTATTAGCTACCCATAATTCTTCATCATTATTAGGGTTGATACTAATTTCCAATAAATGATGATTCGTTGAGGGAATATCCATTACTTTTGACCAAGAATTCCCTCCATTAGTTGTTTTATATATTTCTCCTCTTTCAGTGTAAGTATTATCATTATTGTGAAAAATCAGATAAAACTTATTCACATTTTGTTGAGATTGTTCAATTTCATATACTTTTCCGTTACCGAAATTATATAAGCTATTAAAATTAGCTCCACTATTAGTTGATTTATAAAAATCCGCACCATTTCCCAAATAACAAGTAGCAGGTGTATTGATATCATAAACAATTTCGCTAGATTGGGACTTCACGTATGATTCGTTGGGATATTTATTTAAAATAGAGTATAAGGTAGATTCATTAACATTTTCATTAGTAGAAATTAAACAGGACCAGATGTCGGAGCAATGTAGGCGTGTATTGTCGGCACCATCTACATATCCTGTAGGAGATTCTGAACCACCGATGTATTGGAAGTTTTTATCCCCATAATCAGGGTGTCTAGCATTATTACCATTATGATAGGTCCCCCCTACCATTATATCTAGGTCTTTCCCGCTACTATATCCCCAATAGTCCGCTCCATTTATGCCATATTTTTTTGAGGAGTGAGATTGCAATTCATCATTAGAAAAGTTAACTCCTCCATCTGATGCCACCCAGATTTCATCTTCTACTACTACAATTTCTTGTACATCTGCATGAATATGAGAAAGTCGAATAGTTCCGTCTCCGCCAATGCTAAAAAAAGATTCTCCCCCATCTGAAGATTCTGCCAATCGTATAGTTCCAATCCAAATTTTATCTGGATCTGTATTAGAGGCAGCAATATCAAAATTATAGAAGCCTTGTTGAACTCCTTGATCTCCTCCATAGGCAGCCACATTCCATGAGAGACTATTAAGCCAGTAATATGGGCTTCCATCTTGTCCAGAAGGGTTAATCCAGGATTCTCCGATATCATCACTACGGTATACGCCTATCCAATTGTTATCTCCTGCTTTTGAGTTACCTAATAGGCCAACATACACCTTGTCTGGATCAGCAGCAGTTACAGCGATTCTACTTCCTCCATCTGATCGGTCCGGGTCCGTACTATCATACCAACCACTATGCTGTAAGCTAAAGTTGTTACCAGTATTAATAGATTTCCAGAATTCTGATTTTATTGCAATTGGGTTATTAAATGTGGCATATACAATAGTAGGATCAGTAGGATGAAAGTCGATATCCCAACATATTTCTGGTTTGATAGTTTCCCAACTAAGACCACCATTATCCGAACGTTGCAGTCCTTCGTTTGAAGCAATCATTAGTATATCGGGATTGGTAGGATGAATTTCTATTTTGTTGCAAGCTGAAATAGAGGTCAGTATTTTTGTAAAGGTATTTCCGTCCGTACTTTTCCATAATCCTGATTGACTTGCAAAATAAACGATATCAGGATTACTAGGAGCGACAGCTACTCTTTCAACAGCTCTAAAATCTAAATCATAAGTTATCGGAAACCAAGTATCTCCTTTATCAGTTGTCTTATAGAGTCCAAAAGACCCAGCATAAGCGATACTTGGGTTACTTTCACAAACATCTATGCTACTAACATACGCTTGCCATGAGACAGGAATGCCATCCCGATACGTTTCAAAAGGGCCTATAGCTTCCCATTTATTAGTTAAACCTCTGAGATTAGTCGATTCCTCTTTTTTACGTTTTTTCTTTTCTTTTTGTGGGCGTATATAGCCCTCAATGTCAATATGAGACTCTACTTTTCGGATCCAATATTTGAAGTTTTGCGTATGTGTGGTTTTTTCAAATTCAATATCCTTATAGTAATTATTATAAGCATCATATACTTCATAAACCTTGGGATCATCACTATACATCAATATAGCCCAGTCAGGAGTATCATCTGTTAGTAATGGAATTGTTTTAAAATACTCTTCCTTATTTTGTCCCTCAACAACAAGGCTATCAGTAATAAAAAAAAGGGCTATTAATATTCTAGTAAAGAATAGTCTCTTATAAAATCTGATTAAATAGTTATTCATGTGTTTAATTGTGTGTGTTTACAAACTAAGTGTGAGTATCTAAACTTTCAACGTACTTTAAAGTAAAAAAAGCGAAGGCGAAATTATCCTTTCTTATTATCCTTATGTTAAAAGTACTATGAGTATGATAAGTACCTAAACATAAATAATCATCACTTTTGATGGCTTAATTTTGCGCTGTACTGCGTTACTTTTTTTAGTAATAGCGCTGCTATTCCGTCAAAAAAGTGCCTTGTTCAGCATAAAATTAATCTCATCAGAGAAGTGTCGATTATTTTCATTCAGGTACTTAAATCAATAGTAGGTTTTAAAAGAAATGGTAAAGCAGTCTTAATAAAATGGTGGTGGGAAAAATTATTATCTTACATTATTGGGGTTTGTAGTTCTACTTAATTGTAAACCTCAAATTTTTGAAATCAATTTCTTTAGCACATTAATTGATTCTAAGAACTTTGCATTTGTTTTTATTTTGTAAACAGTAAATGTTTGATCTATAAATCAATTGCTGAAAACAAAAGTAAATGAAATATCTCAAATTGTAAATCCTTCAGTAACTAAAAAAGGATCTTTTTGAAGTGAGTTTTTCTTTTCAAAAACCATATTTCATTTGATATAATTAATTGAAAAAGAAAGCATTTTAGTAAAACACACTATATTAGAAACAATGTTTCTGATTATTTTGGAGATAATTTATATTGAATTCTCTATTGTTTTTAGCTTATATTTGTGCCTGTCATTAAATTAATTTAATCATTAATTGATGTATTTGTGTAGTATAAATTTATGTTCAGGCATAACTCATTAGGTTTAGGGTTACAACCCTAAACTTAACATCAGATATTTTAGTAAATAGCCTGAAGAGTTACATAATCATTAAAAAACATAATCATGTGACTAATTTGAAACTGCGAAGTATATCAAACAAATATTACATTATTTTCACAACTTATATTCTACCTTCTAATCATTAAGTATATTACTTAACTTTTTTAAAATTTAATTAAAATGAAAAATTTAGATCAATTCAAAAATTATGAAGTTGACAGTGATTTAGCCGCTACTACTGAAGGAGGATGGGGCTATCCAGTATTACCTGGCCCAAGTGTTCCAGTATTACCTGGCCCAAGTGTTCCAGTAT
>JAHDDN010000511.1 GCA_020629335.1 Chitinophagales bacterium
TGGGAGGCTAAACTTATTTAGCAATAATCGTTTTTACCATTAATATCATACCGCTCTTGTTTTGGTCTTCTATGCTCCTTTTAGAAGAGAAGATACTGAGTTTGCTGCGGCTTAGGGTGTAATGTATGTGATCAGGACTAACATTCTTTTATTAAGTAATCAATTGTCTCTTTTTTTACCATTACCATGAATTTTAAAAGCACAAAAACTGTTATATTTACAAAGATCAAAAACAAAAGTGTAGAAAACCCACCAAAGCATGTCAGAAAATATTAGCTCATTTAAGAAAATTAGCTTATTAGTAGGAATTATAAGTGTTAGTATCGGTCTTTATACTATTTTTTTTCCTCAAACTGAAATAGAAAAGTGTGAAAGCCAAATGAGAAAAGGGAATAGAAAAGTCCAACAAGGAAACTATTGGGACGCTAAAGCCCATTATAAAAACGCCATAGCTTGTGAAGAAACCGCATTTGAAGCGGGTCAAAAAATGGAAGAATGTAATGTAAAAGCAAAAAGGGCTTGTGACGAAGCTTTAAATAAGGCAGATATAGCCCTCCAAAGTAATGATTTTGACAAAGCTAAGTATAACTACAATATTGCACTGAACTGTGATCATACCATCGCATTGGCAAGGATAGGAATTAGGCATTCTAAACAGAGAAATACAGCATCTTATAAGCCACCCCAAGAGCCAAACAAATCACCAAAACGGTATCAACCGTCAAATCCTCAATCAATTGAAAATCTTGAAAAAAAAATTTATCGACCAAAACAAAGAAATACAGCATCTTATAAGCCACCCCAAGAGCCAAACAAATCACCAAAACGGTATCAACCATCAAATCCTCAATCAATTGAAAATCTTGAAAAAAAAATTTATCGACCAAGTGATAGTCAAAATAATAGCCCCATCCAAGACATTATCAATAACATGGTAACAGTGCAAGGCGGTACTTTTACTATGGGTTGTACCAAAGAGCAAAGTAATTGTGATGATGATGAGACACCTACTCATCAAGTGACGCTTTCTACTTATCAAATATCCAAGTACGAGGTAACACAAGCTCAGTGGGAAGCAGTGATGGGGAATAACCCTTCTCACTTTAAAGATTGTCCGAAATGCCCAGTAGAGAGTGTAAGTTGGGATGATGTACAGAAATTTATCAAAAAATTAAACGAAAAGACAGGGAAATCCTTTCGGTTGCCAACAGAAGCAGAGTGGGAGTATGCTGCAAGAGAGGGAACTGCTAATAACTCTTATTTGTATTCAGGGAGCAGTACGATAAATGATGTTGCTTGGTTTAATGATAATAGTGGCAGTAAAACACATGAAGTAGGTACAAAGAGTGATAATGATCTGGGTTTGTATGATATGAGTGGCAATGTTTGGGAGTGGTGTAGTGATGGAAAAAGAACTTATACAAGTGCTGCCGTGACGAATCCTAAAGGAAGTGGCTCTTTACGTGTTTTGCGTGGCGGTAGCTGGAACAATTTCGCAAGGCGCTGTCGTATTGCTAATCGCGGCAGCAGCAATCCTGATGATCGTGGCAGCGATTACGGCTTTCGCCTTGCCCATAGTCAATAGGGGTTTTCCGCCTCTTTATTTGAGTTAGCGTAGTGGAGTGGTCTTTGTGAGTAGATGCTAAGCGGAGCAGCATCAGCGATCAAAGACTGCGTAACGGAGCTTGCAAGATTGGGTTGTTTTACCGCCTTTGGCGGTCGATTTTAATTTTAGAATTAATGCAGATAAAAATATTTAATATAAATTTGTTCGATAGTGGTGCTGCTTTAGATGAAATGAATAAATTTCTTAGAAGCCGCCGTATATTAAATATAAGAGAAGAGTTTGTTTCTAATACCAATGGAAATAGTTATTGGACTTTTTGTATTCAGTATTTAGATCTAAATACTACAGCAATGAATAAAGTATCGTCTACAAAAAAACAAAAAATAGACTATAAATCAGTATTAGATGCCAAGACTTTTGAAGTGTTTTCTAGCTTAAGAGCTTGTCGAAAAATAATTGCTCAAAATGATGCTATTCCTGCATTCGCAGTATTTACAGATGCTGAATTGGCTTCAATTGCCCAATTAAATCAGTTAGCCTATTCCAATCTTATAGAAATTAAAGGCATAGGGAAAAAACGAGTAGAAAAATATGGTAAGATGATAATACAAATGTATTTTAAGGAGGAAAAAAATGAAAAGAGCGAAGAATCTTCTACCCCAAATAGTTGATATTAAAAATTTATTATACGCCTTTTGGAAGGCTCAAAGAGGTAAATCTTATAAGCAAGAGATCATTGAATATAGGAAGCACTTAATGCCTAACCTTTTAACTCTTCAAAGTGAAATTCGAAATGCTGAAGTGGAGGTTGGTGATTATCATTATTTTACTATTTATGATCCTAAAGAACGTATAATATGTGCAGCATCATTTAAGGAAAGAGTATTGCATCATGCGATAATGAACATCGCCCATAAAGCTTTTGAAGATTTTCAAATTTATGATAGCTACGCAACAAGAGCTGGTAAAGGTACTTATGCTGCTTTGGAAAGGGCTTCAACATTTAGTAGAAAAAGTAATTGGTATTTAAAGTTAGATATTAGAAAGTACTTTGACTCAATAGATCATGATATATTGAGTAATCTATTAGATCGTAGATTTAAGGAAAGGAATTTGAAAAAAATATTCATAGATATAATTCAATCTTATGAATGTGCAGCAGGGAGAGGATTACCAATTGGAAATTTAACAAGTCAGTATTTTGCTAATTTTTATTTAGCTTTTTTGGATATATACATTAAAGAAAAATTAAAAGTAAATTATTATGTGCGTTATATGGATGATATGATTATATGGCATGATAATAAAGAGAAACTAAAGGTAATTAAAGAGGATATTAGTAACTATTTAGAGACAAAACTTCGATTAAGGCTTAAAATATCGTTTATCAATAAAGTAGATCATGGAGTGTCTTTTCTTGGTTATAGGGTATTTAGGAATTATAAGAAGCTAAACCTAAGGAGTAAGAAACGTTTTAAGAAAAAAATGATAGCCTATTATGACAAACTAATGAATGGAGAATGGACTCAAAATGAGTATAGAAATCATGTGATTCCACTAATTGAATTTACAAACCATGCAGAGAGTTTTTCTTTAAGGAAAGCGATATTAAGTAAAATAGGGGAATAGCCGTAGGCTCTAAACGTGTTTTGCGTGGCGGTAGCTGGAACAATAACGCAAGGAACTGTCGTATTGCTAATCGCAACAACAACAATCCTGATAATCGTAACAACAATAACGGCTTTCGCCTTGCCCATAGCTCAAATAAAGAGGTGGATACCCTTATATGAACAGGCTATTGTCCTTTTCTTTTTAGAATCAATAATATTATGTTTCCGTCGAATTAGTAAATGATAAAATCATTGAAATTTAGACGGAAACTTTTACTAATGTATAAAAACTGGCTTAGGGATAGAAGCGGTATGTGGCGTCTGTGAGTTGGCTTACGGAGCTTAGGCAGCCGCAGGCTCGCAGAGACAAGGGTGCCTTAGCGCAGTAGCCGCCGAACAGCCACATAAGAGCGGATAGCCCGACGGCTGCGCTTCGCTTGTAATGCGTAATGCATAATGATGAATGCATAATATTTTGGCTCGTGCTGCGCACTTCGCCCTACAAGCGCAGGCGGAAGCCCCAAATTTTAACCAATCTCGTAGGGACCTTGCACTGCAACGTCCAACTCACCAACATTTTACGACAAATACTTCGCTACTATCGGCATTCTTCTTCCCATGCCGAATGCTTTAGGCGATATTCTGATCATTG
>JAHDDN010000512.1 GCA_020629335.1 Chitinophagales bacterium
AAAAATTAATCAGTACATCCAAAAACAATTGTAAGCGATTCATTCGAGCTATATTGGAGTGAATCAGCTTGGAATCCATACGAACAGATTGACCATTAACTTTAAATCGAAAGGCTTGACCTTGTGTAACTGATCTAAATGTTTGCCCTAATAAATCAATCCCTGTTTCACGTTCATAATCATAACAAGCTTTAAAGAAGTTATAGTAAGTGGCTGGGCTAGGCACAGACTCTGATAAAGGCAAGTCCAAGGCTTGGCGAAATAACAAGTGATAGGTACAATGCTCAAATAATTGACGATCTGTCAGACCATGACCTTCTTTGAGAATACGCATACCTATTAATACACGAATAGGCGCATTCGGACGGCCTTGATCCGATGAAAACAATACAGAATAAATAGACTCATCTATTTGACGAACCACTTCCATATAGAAAACATTGTACCAAGCATTGATATCTTCCAGATGATCTTCTAATCTTCGTTTCATCGTATTTGTTGTATTATATACTGAAACAGGGCTTTCTTGAGTATTACTTAAATTAAACAAGGCGCTATGGTTTTTATAATTTAAGCAATGATAGACAATTTTAATAAACTATTCACTATTTTTACTTTTTAGAGCAGACTCAAAGTTAAAACGTTAATCAGTTAAAGGTTCGGCTTAGGGATGGTAGTGGTATGTGGCGTACATGGCAATGCTAATGGAGCTTAGGCAGACGCAGGCTGGCCCTGCAAGGGCAGACAAGTGTGCCTTAGCGAAATAGCATTGACATAGCCACATAAGAACGGACAGCCCGACCCTTTCTTATTTTTCATTCGTGGGCGCACACATAGGTAGCGCCCCTACGGACGAATGAAAAATAAGAAAGGGGAAGCCCCAAATTATAGAACGATTAATTTTGTGCTTTGGATGATTTGGTCTTGCTTGTAAAATTGTAGCCAGTATAGACCGCTTTTATAATCGGATACGTCTATTTTTTGATTATTGATTTTTTTATATTGATTGACTAATTGGCCTAAGTTGTTGTAGATTTTGACCTCCACTAAGTCGTTACTATTTATTTGGCAGTAAGTATCACTTGGGTTGGGATATACTTTTATTGCTCCCTTATGAGCTTGTTCGATAGCGACTTCTTCACAGTTGACGGTAAATGTTTCTTCAACAGTACACCCATCATCGTCTGTGACTGTAATAGTGTAGTCACCATCTTCTAATTGCATTCCATATGGTATACTTACTTCATAATCACTGCTGTTCCCTTCTATTTGATAAGTAAATCCTGTGATGCAATTATAAGTGGCCATTATTGACATTGGTTCCCCTAAAATGTGATCGCACTCACAATTATCCATATTAAAAGAATCAATTGTTTCGCAATTGTCATCATCGCAAACAACTGGTTCATTGTAACACTCGCAAATATCTGGATCATAAGAATCCAATGTACTACAATCATCATCATTACAATCTGGTGGAGCCATTGGCATATTAATGCAATCACAAGTAACTGGATCAAATAGATCTTGAGTGATGCAGTCCTCATCATCGCAGTCTGGTGGTGGAATAGGAATATATTCACACTCACAAATCAAATAATTATAGGTATTCTCAGTGGTACAATCATAGTCGTCACAATCGGAAGGAGGTATCTGTGTATGTACACATTCACAAATGACCAAATCAAATACATCATCTGTATTACAATCATCATCATCACAATCAGGCATGGGGATTGAGAAATTATCGCACTCACAAGTAACTGTATTATATGAATCCTCCGTCAAACAATCATTATCATCGCAATTAAGTGGTTCAAAAAGGGTATAGACGCATTCACAAATATCAATATCAAACTCATCATAAGTGTTACAGTCTTCATCATCACAGTCAGGGTAAGGAGGCTCGCAACCTCCTTGGGCGAATAATTGAGTATTTAGTAATAGGCTAAATAAGCAAAGAAAATAAAGTTGTTTCATAAGAGTAGGCTTAAGAGTACTTAAGGAATACTAAAACAATAAATAGTGGTTCAATTTATTATTTCAATATTCCTAAGCAGGCAACATAAATATACTAATTTCTTTTAAATTCTACAAAAGTGCTATTATTTATCTATCAAATGGACCACTGATTAGAGATAATATCTAAAAGTACCTTGGGCTAATAATCGCATTCTCATTATAGATAATAGCATTTCTCATACTCTTAGGATATTTGATCGCATAGCTTAAGATAATTTTCTTTACCTCTTCTGCTTGCAGGCTCATATCCCACTTTATTTCACCTGTCAAAGGATCGACTTTTCCTTTACTAATATTAAGCGCCTTTATCTCTATATCTTTATCTTTTGCGATTGGTAACTGATCTTTGATTTGAATAGTTTCTACTGTTTTCCTATTATTCCTTACAATAATTTCATAAGTCATTTCTTCCTTAATATTAAAACCAATTAGATTCCGTTTACTTTTGCCACTTACTTTTTTTCTTGATATGGTAAATGAATTTTCTTTACCAAGAGATATATCTAATGTATCATTGATCTGTTGAGTCGATAAATTAGAATGTCCTTGATAAGTGTTGTTATAATACAGATTCGCTCGTCCATCAATTAATCCTAAATTTTGCCAATCGGTGATTCTCGCAATTAAAAAAGCTCCTTCCTTGACCTTTGGGATCGACAAGTTATAGAAGTCTACCTCTTTTTCGTAACTCACTAGGTCGATTAGATGTGGACTGGCATCAGCAGGAATAAAGTGTATTTCTTCTAACTCAAATCGAGTACTTAAATCATCCACTTCTAAAATATCAACTTCCTCTTCTTTTCCTAGTATAACTTCCTCTTCTTTTTGCTTATTTCTATTTGCTCTATATCTCCTTTTATTATAGTACTCATTGCGATCATCATCCAATGTCCAAATAGCTAATTCTGGTTTGTCAATATCTTCAGAAGAATCCAAAATAGCTAAGGTAATTGGTTTATTATTCCAATCATTTCCAGTATCATTATAAATTTGTGCTTGATATTCTATCCCTATTTTATCATTCCCCTCCTTGGCTCTGATAGAATAAAGTGGTTTCCATACGGCATTAGAAACTAAATATCTCAATTGTATACTACAGTTTGTCGCTTTCTCACTCAAAACAGTCACTTTGATTCTGGCATTGGTTTGCAAATATTTTACTTGTTGTTCTGCTATTGCCTCCTCGAATTCATCAAATTCATCTTCTAATTTTTCATAAGCTTTTTCCTCCTCAATGATTTTCTCTTGAATTGCCATCACTTTTTTTGAGAAATAGGCTTGCGCTTCATCTATTTTTGAAAAACTAATATCTGCTGTATTATGCACTTGCATGTTCGACTCTAAAAAGTGTATTTCTTTTTCATAAGTTTCTAGTAAAATTTCACTCCTAAATTGCTTATCCTCAATAAGGTTCAAACTATCTTCCAAGGCTTGATATTGAGGGCTTTCTTTAAAATCATTTATTTCTTTTTCTATAGATACTGCATATACTTTCGCTCCACCTGACAAAGCAACTTTAATTCCCTTGTCTAAAATTCTTGAAGATATGTTTTCAAATATCACCTCCGATTTACCCATAGGAATTTCTACTAGCGCTTGTCTTTGAATTTCAGCATTATTCAAAAACACCGTAATTGACTCAATTTCACTTGAAATAAACTGAACTGGAACTTCTTGAGAAAAAGCAGCCATCTGATAAGCGAAAAAGAAGAAAGTAGTAATTATTTTATACATTATTTTATGTTTGAAATACGAACATGAGCAGCACATTATTTTCATGCTTATTTTACACCTCTCAATATAAT
>JAHDDN010000513.1 GCA_020629335.1 Chitinophagales bacterium
ATTTTAAAGGAGAATTAACAACGTTGGTAAAAGGAGGCTATCATCCTTATAAATTTATTCCTCATTTAGAGGAATAAGAGAATAGATAGTAATTCGAATCATTTTATGCCTCAATTTAAAGAAACGAAAGTTTATCAATTAGGAGAAGCAATTTTACAGGCAATAGGAAAAAAAGATTTCCATGCTTTTTTAAAAGATAAACTGCCTAAGCTGATAGTGGAAAGAAATGAGTTGATTACTAGAAAGAAGAAGCAATAGTTAAGCATTGATTTGCTTCATCCCTTTTTTAAGGAAAATGTAGGAGATGAGTGCTGAAAGTGTATCAGCAATAGGAAAGGAAATCCAAATCCCTGTAACACCTAAGAATTGAGGGAGAATTAAAACCAGTGGAATTAAGCAGAATCCTTGCTTTGTTAGTGTCAGTAGGAGAGCAGGTAGTGCTTTTCCAATGGCTTGATAATAAGCAGCCCCTATCAGTTGGATAGCGATGAGGGGAGTAGCAGCAAATACCATCATGAGAGCTGGTGCGCTCTGGCTAATGAGATCAGCATCAGTGGTGAAGGCACTGGCGATTTGTTGGGAGAATAGTAATATGCCTGCAAAGATGAAAAAAGCTAAGAAAGTGCCGTATTTTATGGCTTTCACGATGACTTCTTGTACTCTGGGCCAAAGTTTAGCCCCATAGTTATAGCCTGCAATAGGCACGAAACCCTGAGTAATTCCCAAGACAGGGAAATTAGCAAACATCATTAATCGGCTGATGATGCCGTATACGGCTACGCCCATCTCGCCCCCATAAACAAAGAGCGAATTATTGAGAACAATCGCTAAAAGACTAACACTACCTTGACGTGCCAGTGTGACAATACCAATAGAGAAAATTTCCTGAACAATCTCCCATTTGAGTTGTAGTTTAGCCCAACTTAATTGCATATCAGATTTCTTGGAGAAGAAAAACCAATATACGCCATAGGCAGCACTGCCAATATAGGAGATAGAGGTTGCCCAAGCGGCTCCAGCCATTCCCATATTAAAACCAGCGATTAGTATTGGATCGAGAATTAGGTTGACAACTGCTGGTATGAGCATAGTCATCATCGCCATTTTGGGTGCGCCTTCCGCTCGCATGACATTATTGCTCATCATGGCAAATGCTAAGAAAGGAATACCAATCAATATGATTTCAAAATAGGTAGTAGCTGGAGCTAATATTTCCCCTTTAGCTCCAAATATACTGAGTATTTCGTCATTAAACACAAAGCCTAAAATGACAAAGCTGATAGAGAATAATAAGGTAAGAATAATTTGATTGCCAAAAGTCAGATAGGCTTTTGTAGGATTATCTGCACCAAGTGCTCTGGATATAATGGAGGCCCCACCAACTCCAATAGCCATTCCAATAGAAGCCATCAAAAAATTAATAGGAATGACAATAGTAGTAGCGGCAATGCCCATAGCACCTACCCATCTGCCTATAAATATAGTGTCTATTATACCATAAATGGATAATACTAAAATTCCGATAGATGCGGGAATTGCCTGTTGCATTAAAAGGGTGGAAATAGGCTTAACTCCCATCTCATCTGATCGTTGCTGCATTTTATTCTTTTGCGATCAATCTTTCTTCTTCTATAATTGATAAATATTGTTTGGAGCCCTCTATAGGGTAAGAACCAGAGAAGCAGGCATAGCAAAGTCCAAATTCTTTATAAAGCTCTTGAAGATCTTCTAAATCTTGGTAGATTAAAGCGTCTGCCCCTATAAACGCACAAATTTCCTCATTGGTTTTGTTGCTGGCGATTAGTTCAGTGCTAATAGCCATGTCTATACCATAAACACAAGGATGTTTAATTGGTGGAGCGGCAGAGATAAAGTAGACTTCTTTAGCGCCAGCATTACGTAATATTTGAACGATGCGTTTAGAGGTGGTTCCTCTAACTATTGAATCATCCACTACAGCGACTTTTTTCCCTTCGACAACATCTTTAATAGGATTGAGTTTTTGGCGGACTAATTTTTCTCTTAGTTCCTGGGTAGGAGCGATGAAACTACGCCCTACATGATTGTTTTTGACCAATCCTCTTCGATATGGAACGTCTAATTCTTCAGCCATTGCGGAGGCGAAGAAGTAAGCAGAGGAAGGTACATCTACTACGATGTCTGGCTGGATTCCTGACTCTTTCACTTTACGGGCGAGTAGTTTACCCATTTTTACTCTTTCGCTGGCGACTAATTTATTGTGGAATTTAGAATCTTCTCTGGCAAAGTAGATATATTCGAACACGCAAAAGTGTTGTTTCTCTTTTCGGCAATCTCTGGTGAATATCTCCCCATTCATATTGATGAAAATGGCTTGTCCTGGGCCAATATTTTCTATGGTTTCATATCCAATATAATCAAAGCAAGTGGATTCTGATGCAATGCCGTAGGCAACAGACTTTCCATCTACTTTCTTTTCTCCTAAAAGCATCGGGCGAATGCCGTTTGGATCAGTGAATGCTAGTAGTCCGTATCCTGCTATGATAGAGATGGTAGAGTAGGAGCCTTTTACTTTAGCTTGTGTATCTTCAACGGCATCAAATATATCATCTACGGTTAGGTTTTTCAGATCATTACTTTCTGCTAATCGGGTAGCGAATGAATAGAGCATGAGCTCGAGATCATTAGAGGTATTTGGAAGGATGTGAAATTCTTCGTAGAGGTTTTTTCTTAGTTCGTGGAAGTTAATTAGATTTCCATTGTGTACCATTGAGATACCAAAGGGGTAATTGGCGTCGAATGGTTGGGCATTGATTAATTCGTTCGAGCCTTGAGTGGTATAGCGATTATGAGCTAGACCAATATTACCATTGAGCCTTTGCATGTGTTTTTGTTCAAATACTCCATTGACTAGCCCTAAGCCTTTTTTCGTTCGGAAGCTTTCGTCGAAGGTGGTGATACCTGCGGCGTCTTGCCCTCTATGTTGGAGAGCAGTTAGACCTGAGACAAGATCGTAAACTACTTTTTCATTTTCGCTGACAATACCAAGAATTCCACACATAATTGTTGTTTGTTGCTGTTAAGTATCCTGTTACGTAATGGGTTACGCTCTCAATGTCATGGAAATTAGAAAAACCAACTAACACTTTGGTCATAGTCTCAGACTATGACCTTAAATTGCTCAACTAAAGAGGCGTAGTCAGAGACTACGCCCAGGTGATTTTTTTGTAAATTTTTATTTCCACGACATTGGATGCACCCTAATTTTTAAAAACGTGGGCCAATGCTTCGCTATAGAATTGATGTTCTACTTGGAGTCCTCTTTGTTCGACTTCTTCTAATGTGTTGGCTCCTTTTAGCTTGACTTTTTTTTGTGCGATGATGGGGCCAGTATCGACTCCTTCATCTACGTAATGAACGCTTATTGTTGTTTCTTCTAATTGATTTTTGAAGGCCCATTCATAGGCGCCTATACCTTTGAAAAGGGCTGTATCAGCGGGGTGAATGTTGATGATCTTTTGTTTGTATGCTTTCACCATAATTGGTGAGAGGATGCGCATATAGCCCGCTAAAATGATATAATCCAATTCGTATTTAGTTAAGTAATCGACTACTTTTTGGTCAAATGTTTCTCTTTTTAGACCTTTGGATGTTATGTAGCCTGTCTTATATCCTTTTTCTTTGGCGCTTACTAGTCCTGCGGCTTCAGCCTTATTAGAGAATACGAGTTCGAGGGTGCAGCAATCGCTTAAAATTCCATTTTCAATTTGTGAAATGATTTTAAGCATATTACTTCCTCGGCCTGAGATGAAAATAGCGATTTTCTTTTTGGGCTTTATCATGACAA
>JAHDDN010000514.1 GCA_020629335.1 Chitinophagales bacterium
TCAAAAAAAGCAGTTGAGACTTAGTCCCAACTGCTAACCTATTCAATAGAACCATAGTGAATGATTCTGTATAACACTTTAATATTATCGTATTAAATTTTACTATCTGGCGATCATTAATTTTTTAGAATTAATTTCTCCATCTACTTGTAAGGTATAGATATACATACCTGAAGAAAGCTGGGAAGCATCTAAGCTATGTTGATAACTGCCAGATTCTTGCTTGATTCCATTAGCTAACTCTACTACAACTTTCCCTGCTAAATCTCTTACACTTAGGCTGACTGTAGCAGCCTCTTCTAAAGTATAAGTAATTAATGCTTGATCGCTTAGTGGGTTGGGGTAAGCAGTTAGATTATAATCAATTGATTTGATATCATTAGGAGTTGGGCTATCATATCCCTTAAGATTATAGGTGCAATCTTCTATTTTGGCATAAAAACTACTTCCCCATGACGCACGAAATCCAGGTTCTAATATTACGGCATTACCAGCTTTATAAGTAACAGTTGCGGCATAACCAATTAGATTATTATTAGCACCAGTAATTGTATTAGAAGCACTCTCCACTACTTCTGAAAAAAGCCCATAAGTAGTGGATATAACTAAATCCTCTGGACAAGCTTTAGCAAAAGCACATTTTACAGCTTCATGAGCATTAATACGACCTGAACCTAATTGTCCTTCAAAGCCAGAATTTAAGCCGTCAATATCATCAGCAGTATTTAAAACACAATCAATGATCTCTTGTCGATCTATATTGGGGTCTACTGACCATACTAAGCCTAATAATCCAGCAACTAATGGAGCAGCCATAGATGTACCCCAACGTTTTTCATAACCACCTCCAGATCTTGTAGAAATAATTTCAGTTCCAGGTGCAGATACATCTACCCAATAGCCATAGCTAGATGCACCGCCACCAAATGGAGGGAATACGGTATCAAATGGAGGGAATCCGTGAAATATCTCATCGTCAATATTGGTATTGGCCACACTGATGACATTGTCAAATGCAGCTGGATAGTTGAGTAAATTATTGCCACTATTACCAGCAGAAGCTACTAATATAGCTCCTTCATTCCAAGCTGCAGTCATTACATTCTGAAGTGTTATTAGTGTACTAGCATATTCAGGAGTATTTGGATAATGCCCCCCCCATGACATATTGATGATATCAGCCTCATTTTCAGCAGCCCATGTAACCCCAGCATAGCCAAACTGTACAATTCCACAAGGACTAATTAGGTTTCCATTTTCATCATATATATCGTCTGGATCATCTTCATTGCATTTGACTGGTAAGATGCTAATATTATAGCCTATTGATGCCACACCAGTATTATTATGAGTTTTTGCACCAATAATACCAGCCACATGCGTTCCATGGCTATAACAGTCATAAGATTCAGGTAAGGGATTTGGATTGTCATTATTATCTGCAATATCCTTTCCCGTTAAACATTTACCTAGTAAATCTTCATGATATGTATGAACAGCATCATCAATTACTGCGACTACTATTTCTGCTTCTCCAGTCTCCAAGTCCCAAGCGTCTATCGCATTAATTGTATGTAATGCCCATTGTCCATCAGATGAATCGTCTCCTAAATCATTTGGAGTGAATGATTTTCTATTAAGGAGCATTGGTTCAGCATATTCTATAGCTGGGTTAGTACCTAGCTCTTTAATGAGACGACTTCGTACATTTGTGTCTTTGAATTTCATTCTGAAAGTACGTCTTAATACATCAGATTTTGAAAAATAAAATTCAGCATCAATACCTGTTACTCCATATTTATTAAAAAAATCCTTACTTATGATCTGATCAAATCGTTCTAACTTCATAGCCCGAGAGTCTTTGTTGAACTCAAATCGTACATCTTGATTTAACTTGAAGTAAATTTCATTAGGCACAAAGTTTTGTGCCATTGTATTGGTAAAAGCCATCAATAGCATAATTACTATTAGTGATAAGCTTTTATTGATTAATTTTCTTTTTTTCATAATTAATTAATTTAAACGTTAAAGATTAACTAAGTTGTAATAAGGTCAAGTAAGAGAAGAATTTTAGAGGTACATTGATTCATGTTAATTTAACTACCAAACTTAAGATAGCCAATGTATGGGCGACCACAAGGATCGCCCAATAAGAATTGATTTTAATCAATAAATACTAGTTCTAATCTCCTCCCACTCTAAACATATATTTACTTAGTGGATTATTTGTTAGCTTTCAATTGAGCGTTCTCAGCTTTGACCGCTTGTACTTCTTTGTTTAAATCAATTAAGTGTATAGTCAATTCTTCAATTTTTTCTAATAACATGGCATCCATTTCTCCTAATAAGAAACCATTAGCTTCTACTTCTTCCGCTGAAGGAATATTAGGTAAGTGGCCTAATTCTTTAATTTGTGCTTCTAATTCGGCTAAAGGAGTTAGTTGGTATTCAGGAGTGAATACATAATCAGGCCAATCACCAAGTTGTAATGCAACCTTAATTTCTTCAGCAACTAATTTCCCCCCAACGGCTAAAATGAAATCTTTATTAATAGGTACTTTAGTCTCATGGCCAATCATTACTTGTTCGTCTCGGTTTATTCTCAATACAGATCTTAAACCACCACTATTAGGCTTAATTTGAGTTTGCCACTCTTTAGTGCTACCAGTTTCCAAATAGCGGAGGTTAACTTTATTATTTCCACTTTTTTTGATTAATATACTAGGAGCAGAAGCATTGTTGCCATCAATACATAAAGCAGTAGGCGTACTTGAATTCTCAAATATTTTTAATCCGATATCAGAATCTAATGCAGTATTAAAACTCATGTGACCACCAGGAACGTCCATGTCAATCTGCGCAAACAATCCTGAACTCATGCATACTGTTAATACAGTTGCGAATAAAAATTTTAAATTTTTCATGATAAATAATTTATATGGTTATAAAATAAAGAATGAATTTGTATCATTCTTTGGGTTAATTAAATTTTGAAATTGAAAGTAGAAGGTTTATTCTACTTACGGTTAAAGGTTAAAGGTTAAAACTGATAAGAATGATATTATCGCACTCTTATGTTTTAGGGTTAAAGACTGTGTCATTTTTAAGATGCATCATTTCGTCTGACAGTGCAATTATAAGGCAGTTTGAAAAAGTACACAAGGAAAGCTAATGGCCATTTTTACGAATGAAAATGAATTGAAAAGGAGTATTTGATACCTTCGTTTGGTAATATAATATGGATTTAATGCTTTGATTACGAGTTGCTTGTGCGGTTTTTTTGAACTTGGAAATGAATGCTTGAAAATTACTGGCAAATCTGAAAAATATAACGTTAAAAAAGTTTAAACGACAGGGTTTATATAGTTGAGGGGATGAAATTTGAATTTGCTTATGAGAAACTATACACTCCTTGAAGAACTAGGAATTTAAAACAAATTATAGGAAATTTGATGCTATTTATGAGTGAAATTTAAAGCATAATAATTATTGGTTTGGATTGCTTTAATTGATTAGGAGATAGTTGTTTGTGTGTGCTTTTCTTTTGCTAACAACTATATAAAAAATAAATTTTGATTGTAAAAATGTGCTTTAGTTTTCCTTGTGGAATTTTGAAAACAGTTTTATCATTGCAGTATGATTAATCAAAAAGCCTAAGTGTTTTGATTAGAAAATCGAAAACTATATCGGGGTAGAAATGTCCTTTTAACCCTAAGAAAAAGGTTAAAGGTGATTTAGATAAGTCATTTTGGGAGAATGTTGTGAAGGCAACATTCTCTTTTTTTTGCACAAGGGATAGAAACGGTATGGGGCGTATATGCTGCGA
>JAHDDN010000515.1 GCA_020629335.1 Chitinophagales bacterium
AACAAGGTAAGGCATTACAGGAGAAAGATGAAGCATTACAGGAGAAAGATGAAGCGTTGCAAGAAAAAGACAAAGCTATACAAATTATGCACCATTATTATAGTAAAAAAATGACTGACATAAATGAGTTAGCAGCATTCTTTAATGTGGATGTAGATTTTGTGAAAAATGTATTGGAGAATAAATAATTCTATTATGGAAGAACAACTAGTATTATCAGATAATAATCGAATGCTGATCAATGAGTTAACTAAATTTATTATGGGTATAGATTTAGAAGAACAGATGCAAAAAATGGAAGCGCAAACTAAAGCATTACAAGAACAAACTAAAGCATTACAGGAGAAAGATGAAGCCTTGCAAGAAAAAGATGAAGCCTTGCAAGAAAAAGATGAAGCCTTGCAAGAAAAAGATAAAGCTATAAAAATTATGCACCATTATTATAGTAAAAAAATGACTGACATAAATGAGTTAGCAGCATTCTTTAATGTGGATGTAGATTTTGTGAAAAATGTATTGGAGAATAAATAGAGTGTGTATCTTATGACCAATAAATTAATGTACCTCAATCTTCTAAAGCTGTAATCACTCTTTCCAAAGCATCCTCCCAGTGAGGAATAGACAAAGCAAAAGTAGAGCTAACCTTTTGGGTATCCAATACACTATACGCAGGTCGTTTAGCAGGTGTTGGATACCCACTTGTTGGAATTGGCTGCACCACACAAGCTAAGTTGCTTTGTTGCATAATCGCTTTGGCAAAACCAAACCAAGTTGTCCCCCCTTCATTAGCGAAGTGATAGATTTGTCCATAGTGTTTGGTTTCCAATTGACCAATAATAGTCAATAAGGTTTGAGCTAAATCTCTAGCATAAGTAGGGCGCCCCTGTTGGTCATCTACAACATTCAATTCTTCCCGACTAGCTCCCAATCGCCGTATGGTTTTAACAAAATTCTTTCCGAAACTAGAAAAGACCCAAGAAGTCCGAATAATTAAAAATGCTGGAGCAATCTCTTGTAAAATTTGTTCTCCCTTTAGTTTACTTGCAGCATACACCCCTATTGGATTCACCTCATCTGTTTCTAAATAAGGGCTTCGTTTATTTCCATCAAAAACAAAGTCTGTAGAAATATGCAAGAGTACAATCCCCCTTTCCTTACAATGCCTCGCCAAGTAACCAACCGCTGTTGCATTAATCGCATAAGCCTGTTCCTCTTCAGTTTCTGCCTTATCTACTTGTGTATAAGCGGCACAATTAATCACCATATCAATAGCATATTGATCTAAAATCTGCTTAATTGCCGCTTTGTCAGTAATGTCTAAAGCCTGTCGATCACAAAAATGAAACTGGTAATTAGGATATTGATTAGATAAATGCTTGATTTCGGAGCCTAATTGCCCATTGGCACCTGTTATCAATAAGTTCATGGATTGTTTTTTAAGGTTTGGTCAATTCAAAATACTTCTAGTTTCGCTTATAAGCTTGGTTGGGCGTAATTGGGATTTATCCCCCTTTTAAACGTCTTCTAGTAAGTTTTTGACAATATTGAATTACTTAAAACTTGACAGGTTGCTCCGATGGAGCTTTTAGCTATTGTTTTTGTTTTTTCTACAAACAGTCTGACTCCTACGGAGCTAATATTGATAGCTCCGTAGGAGTCAGACTGTTTGTAGAAAGTAAATGAGGTCAACTTATTAGCTCCATCGGAGCGACCTGTCAAGTTAAGGAGACTATTTCAATAAAATAGCTAAAAAATGGATACTTTTTCGTTTTTCAATATAAAGGGGACAAATCCCAATTACGCCCAGTTTGGTTTATGTTTTTTATATGACTAAACATTAAACAGACAATAAACGAAAACCCTCCTGATGTCTTTTTGGAATTGGCTTTTGTGAAACTTCAAAGCTTTTTGGTCCTTCATAATTAGTTGGTAATTCAAAACCTTGAGCAGCTAATTTACTACGCATTAAAGCATAAAAATGAGCAGGGTTAGCACAGAACTCCTCATAAGGCACCGATAAACATCGCTCTTCTGCAATATCTTTGAACTGTGTTTCGATACTTTCATTAGTATCGGTTATTTGTCGGAAGATTTGTGTATAAGGATCCTTATCTTCTAATTCTGGATAAGACTTGGTTTTAAAAGAATACCATTTCTCAATTGTGCCAAAGAATTTTTCTCTTGTATTTAAAAGGGAAAGTGTATTGCTGACTGTATCTCTATAAGTATGTATAAAGAGTACTTGAGGAAAAAATTGATTAAAAATGCTGATGTAATCATTGATGATCAAGCCTTTAAAAAAGAAAGGCTTGCCGAAAACTGCTTGAATGGCTGCTAATTCTTGTTTGAATCGTTTGAAATCGGCAGTACGCAAAAAGGTTGCTTTATCTGTTGGAATGTCTGGGAAGTAAAAAAAGCGTCGCCAGAAATACCAAAACTCATGAGGAGCCATCGCTCCACTTGTTTTCCCTATATCTGATTGAAAATTAACCGCAGCTTGTAATAAATCTGCAAATTCCCCTTTATGAGCGTAGGTTGGATTAAACATTAGTTGTTGAATCCTTGCAGCATAAGCAGGCACACCAAAAAAACGAGAAAGGAAATTGGAAGGATAGCAAAAATGTCCCAAATTCGCCAGCCATTGGGTCATTAAAGTTGTACCTGTTCGAGGTGGACCAACGATAAAAAGGATGGGATAGGCAGGCTCTTCAAATTCACTAATAATTTGCTCTTCTATAGGATTCACCAAACTATTGATGTCACCTAAAAGGTTTTCTAGCTGGTGATTTCTTTGAAAAGCACCAGTACGATCTTGGTTTTTCATAAGGGGATTTAATTTTTGGTAATGATTGCATCAAGTCTCCATTATAATCATGTGTCTTGATTGACCATTATTCAAAATTGTGTTCTGCTTCTGTGATTGTAGGTAAAACTTTATCTTTTTCTGATAAAATTAAATCCGTTTCCTTCAGTTGCCAATCAATATTCAGTTGAGGATCATTCCAAATAATGCCTCGTTCAGAAGGCTTGTTATAAAAATCATCTGTTTTGTAGAAAAACTCTGCGATCTCAGAAAGGACTACATAACCGTGAGCAAAGCCTCTAGGAATCAAGAGTTGTTTTTTGTTTTCAAAGGATAAAATAACACTATAACTATGGCCAAAAGTAGGTGATTTTTTACGCAGGTCAACCACTACATCTAGCACTTCACCATGTAAAACACGTACCAATTTGGCTTGTGAATGTGGAGCCAATTGATAATGTAATCCTCTCAAAACACCATACGTAGAACGAGCCTGGTTGTCTTGCACCCAATGATATTGTAAACCATGCTTCTGAAAAACCTTTTCATTATAACTCTCGTAAAAATATCCTCGATTATCCCCAAATATCTTGGGGTTAATCACGTAAAGATCTGGAATAGGGGTAGTCTCTAAATAGTCCATTGCTGTTTTTTTGCAGATATTGAGCGAGTATTAAGGAAGTTGAAAATATATTATTCTAAGTAACAGTCAAAAAATAATTTCCTCATTTTGCTTGATAAATTTGACCCTATACTGCGTTAAAAAGCCTCACCAATGCCCTGCATTGCCTACGTTTTGCCTTGTCTAGGGTCAAATTTCCCTAATCAAAATTGGGAACTTATTTTTCACTCGTTACTAAATCAAAACAACTTCCCTTGTCCATTATTTTTGTCATTAGTGCTTCCATTCTTTCCTGTTTTCCCTTTACTCTCTTCATTTTTCGTACCATTTTCACTTTCCTCCTTTGGTTTGGGCGCAAAAGCATCTACTTTCATGATTTTGAATAAAGATAATTT
>JAHDDN010000028.1 GCA_020629335.1 Chitinophagales bacterium
GCTAAGTTCCGTAAGCCACCTCATCACGCCACATACCGCTTCTATCCCTAAGCCGTACAAGTTTTTGTTTGAAAATACAATGTTAGCTCATTTATAATTTATATATTTGTATGTTTTAACAAAAAAATATAAATATACTTTGATTATGAATGAAATGGAAAAACACAAGGCTGATCTGATAGAAGCAGAAATGTTATTTAAAAAAGGAGATTTTAACAGAACTATTGAAAAAACAACTATAGTAGTACAATTTTTTAAAGAATTTGAAAGTTGGGATTTTTGGTTAAAAGGAACGAATATTTGGGCTAAATGTCTGCTAAAAATTCAGGAAGTTAAATTAGCGAAAGAAAAGGCCAATGAAGTTTATACGAAAGCTAAAGCATTAGGCTATGAAGAGCATATAGAGATAGCTATATCCTTAATGACTTTAGGAAATATTGATACTATAGAAGGTCGTTTAGACAGCGCAAACAGTAAATTATTATTAGCTAAAAAAATAATCATTAATATAGAAGGAGAGGAGAGTTTAAATCTTGCATATCTTTATTATTTATTGGGAATTTGCTGTTTTGATAGTGAAAAATACAAAGAAGCAGTGTTTAATATGGAATTTGGAAAAGATATTTGTAAAAAACATAAAGATAGTGAATATAATTTAACGATGATGTTAGGTAGTTTGGGAATGATTTACTCCGAATTAGGATATTATAATAAGGCTGATACCGTATTTAAAGAAGTGTTAAAAATCAGGATAGAAAAATTAGGAGAAGAGCATTACGAAACCATATCTACATTTTATAATATAGGATTGTTTTACATGAAAAATGGGGATTACGGTTATGCTTTTGATTACATTATTTACACATTAAATCTTGCAAAAAAAACCTTCAATTCAAATCCAAATCATCCTATTTTTGAAAATATTTATAATGGGTTAGGAAATTATTATGAAAATAGAGAGAATTATGACAAGGCTAAGTTTTATTATGAAAAAGCATTATTTGTTTTCAATGCTAATGAATCTCCTAATCCTCGTGTTCCGATTCTAGCAAAAGGCAATATAGGAAATTGTTATAATAGACTTGGTGCATATGATAAGGCTATTGAATATCACTTACAAGCATTAGAACTTTTAATGAAATTTGAAAATATGAATCCATATCATATTGTGGAATATAATAATTCTTTAGCCAATGATTATAGATCAAAAGGAGATTTTGAACAAGCAATTAAGTATCATAAACTCGTTTTCGAGGGAGAATTTGTTAAACATCCTAAAGGGATGGAAAGTAATTATGAAGTTGGTATTACTTATTTTATGTTAAATGATTTTGAAGCAGCTTTACAGTATTTTCAGAATGCTTTAGTTTGTGGAATATTTGATTATAAAGATACAGACCCTTTTAACAATCCTACTCCATCAGGCTATTATTCGTATACTCATTTATTAGAATCTTTTTACTATAAAATACAAGCTTTAGAAGCAATTGATCCACATAATCTGCCTATAGCACTTTATACGTGTCATATTGCATCGCTTTGGATTAGCTATATTAGAAAAAATCTTTACGGTAATGAAAGCAGGTTAATTTTAGCTAAAAAAGCACATCAAATTTACACATTAGGTGTCGAATTAAGTTTAAAAGCAGCTAGGTTGGCAGCTAAGTTTCCCAATAATTGGAAAACAAATGCCAAAAAATACGATTTAAACTTATTTCTTTCAAGACAAGATTGTTTATTAGCTGCTTATAATTTTATGGAACAGAGTAAGGCAATGCTACTATTTTCTAGCTTGAAAGAAGTTGAGGCTAAATTACATTTGCCAAAAGAATTAAGTGAAGAAGAATTTGAATTGAAGAGAAAGTTAGCCTTTAATATTAATCAAAGAGTAAAAGAGGAACTTAAAGAGCATTCCATTCGAAATGAAGAGTTGATAAGAAAATATAATAAACAAACTATTCTACTTTCAAAGGAATATGACGAATTTATTAGACATATTGAAAAAGAATATCCAGCTTATTTTAATCAAAAATACGACACAAATAGCATTCTGATTGAAAACTTACAACATCAGTTGAAAAATAATAAAGTAATTATTGAATACCATATTTCTGGAAAAACTTTGTATGTATGTGTAATTAAAAAAGCAGCTTTACTTATTGAAAGCTTTGAAATACCAAACGACCTTCAAACACATGTAGAAGAATTTTTATATACTTTAAACAATGTAGATAGAAAAAAATATGTAGAGCACGGATATTATTTATACTCTTATTTGTTAGCACCAATAAAACATATTTTGAATGAAATCACCGAATTAATAATTATTCCTGATGATTATTTAGGAACCCTACCTTTTGAAGCCCTACTTTCTAAGCAAGTATCAAGTAGAAATAGTTATACCGATTTACCCTATTTGATTCTTGATTATGATATTAGTTATCACTATTCTGCATCATTATGGTATGAGAGTATTTATAGGGAGTCTCATATTGAAATGTTATCTAATGACTTTTTGGGGATTGCTCCACTATATAAAGGAAAAGTAATGTATGTTGGAAGCCGAAAGGTTTTAGTCGATGGGATAAATTATCAATCACTAAAATATGCAATAGATGAAGTTGAAAAGGTAGAAAATATTTTTGATTCGAATAATTATTCATCTAAAGTATTAATTGACGAAGAAGCATCAATAAGTAATGTGATAGAGCGAATGCCTTATTTTAAGTATATACTAGTTGCTGGCCATGCGATTTTTAATAAAGAAAGGCCTTCTCTTTCAGGAATAATTTTGTCTCCTATTAAAGAAGAAAAGAATAAAAATAGAGACGAATTTACTTATATAAGAAATAAAGAAAGTAATTTGTTATATACTTCAGATATCTATACTTTGAAATTGAGTGCTGATTTAGTTGTTTTGAGTTGTTGTGAGACAGGTTTAGGAGAATTGTTTAAAGGAGAAGGAATTATGGGTATTAATAGAGGCTTTTTTTATGCTGGAGCACAAAATGTAATTTTTACCCTTTTTAAGGTTTATGATGAACAATCCTCCCAATTATCTACAAAGTTATTTGAATATATTGTAAGTGGTAAAACCTATAAACAATCTTTAAGATTAGCAAAAATAGACTTAATAAAAGATAAATCTAATGATCCGATATGTTGGGCAGGTTATGTTTTAATAGGTAAATAAAAAAAATCAAAAAATAGTAACCATTCACATTTTTGAGGAGATATACATTGTAGAAGAGTTATCAAATAGTGTTTCACTCCAAATAATCAACTATATGTTAAATGAAATTGCAGAAAAAATTGTTAGGTCCAGTTATGGCAATAATCAAGAAATTACTTTTTTAGTCGATGAAGTTAAAAAAGAACTGAAAGAAAAATGTCTTGATTTAAATAGTTTAAGTAAAAGAGAACTTAAACTAATTGCTGAAAAGATATGGTTCGAATATGTTGAAAAGGAAAATAAAAGAGTATTAAATGCTTTTAATAATGGTAAACCCTCCGATACTATTATTACAGTAAGGCAAAGATTTTATTCTATTACTTCAAATTTTATGAATTCAAACTCTAAATTCTCCTATTTAAGACCTACTAATAAGTATAATGTTAAAGAAGTAGTAAGTGATGTTATGGAAAAATTTTGGAAATTTTCGCATAAAGATAAGGTCATACCTACTTATTATCCTAAATATGCTTATGGCATCATTAGAAACACTGCTTTTGATTATTTAAAAAAGAAAATCAAAAATAGTAAAGTGGAGTATGTGCCACCTGTAAAGGACGAAGATTATCCTAACAACGTATTAGACAATATGGAAGATAAAAAAGAAGAGCCTATGTTCGATGATGAACTAATCATGGCAGCTAAGAATTTTATTGATCATGAAATGAAAGAGCCATATAAAGAGACATTGATATTGTATTACATAAGAGGTTTTACTGTGAAAGAGATTGCTGAAGAGATGGATGCAGGTGAAAGTAATGTGAAACAAAGACTAGCTAAAGGAAGAAAGTTAATACTCCAAAAATTAAAACAATTATAAAATGAACTATAATCAAGAATACATAGAAAAATATTTGCTTAACCAACTCAATAAAGAGGAATTAAAGCAATTTAGAGAATGCTTACAAAGTGATAAAGAATTATCAAAAGCAGTAAAAATAGCCGAGTATCAGCTATTAATTGACTTATACTTAAGAAAAAAATTAAATACAGATATGAAAACGAAATTTGAATACTATCTAAGTAGTGATATTACATTTAGGGAAGAACTAAGACTTGCTAAAGCTATGTATAATGGTTTAAAAGCGCATCATTATGAGAAATCTTTAGAAGGATTTAAAGAAGCTGAATCAATAGCCAAGAGAATTGGAGACGCATTATACGAATCAATTGACCCCAATGAAAAATATCCATTTGAGGAAAATGAACAAAGTTATACATTAGATGAATTGTTAAGCTTATTCAATAACTATCCACAATATGAAAGGAAAATAGAAGAAGTGAGCTATGCAATGAAAAGATCAAGTGGAGAAGATATCCATATAGGAGCTTTTATTCAACTACCTTATAATGATGCCGATTACTCAAATCGATTACCGTTAACACTAAATAAAGCATTAGATTTTGATTTAGAAGTTACTATTTATGACAATGAAGGCAATGAAGTATTTGAAGAAGAAGAGATAGTAAGAGAGTATTTGTCAAAGGGGAAAATAGAAATACATATTGCAACCTATGATTTTGCTCCTGGTTGTTATTATGCAAGATTTAAGCCTTCCGATAAAACTATTAGTCCTGTATTTAGGAAGTTTTATGTACAAAAACATCTAATGCCCTCTTAATTTATTGAAATTATCTTTCATATGCTCAAAATACCTATACATTTACTATTATTTTTACTATTAACTTCTATTTGTTTAAGTGCTGAAGAATCCTTGAAAAATAAGGCTTTGCAGTATCGCTATGAGTCGGCCTATGATGCCTCCAATGCGATATTACAACAGTTAATCGAAGAGGGGAGAACAACCAATGATAATGAAGTCGTCATAGATGCGCTTCATGAATTGGCCATGAATTATAATGATATGGCCATTTATGATTCTACTCAGCTTTACCTGGATAGTGCGAGAGAACTTCTTCAAGAAATTGATGACTATAAAAACCATTACCTCTATGCCCAACAATTGAGGGAAGAAGCATGGCTTTATTTATTAAGGGATTATGATGTTGAGCAGAGTATATATCTACTTTGGCAAACAATACCATTAATTGAGCTATATCATAAAGATAAGATGACAGTTGCAATCAAAGCCTACTCTTACTTAGCCTTTGCTCATTATACCAATAGCCTTACATATTCAGCAAATGAGTTTGATTTAGCTGAAAAATACTATAGAAAGGGCCTAAAACAATCTATTCAATATAATGGCCCTAAACATTGGGAAACAGCTTGGTTTTATAATGGTATAGGAATGACCTTAATTTATCGTGCTTTAAAAGATAGGTGGAATGAAGAAAAAATAAATGCGGTAATTGAAAATCTTAAACAAACTAGAAAAGAAAGCGAATACAATATCCGACAAGGTTTAGCAATCTTCGAAAGCTATCATCCGGTATCCTCTGGTGTAGGAAAAAGCTATCATAATTTAGGTAATTTAAATGATATCTATACTATTATTACAGGTAAAAAATTAACAGCTAATAACTATTTAGACAGTTTAAGCAATTTTAAAAAACAAAAAGAATCATATTTATTGGGAAGTAGTTATTTTGAAAAGGCAGTTTTAACCAATAAAGCAGTTTTTGGTGAGAAACATCCTTACATAGCTTTACCTTACTATTGTAAAGGATTAAGTTTTAAAAGGATTAGCGATTTATCGCAAAAGTTTGATAAGAAAAATATAATAAAATTTAAAGCGCAAGCTTGGGAACTCAATAAAAAAGCTATAGAGGCTATTATATATGACTATAAACGTACTGATCAAGATACTTTATTGCCCTTGGTGAATAGCTCTGATCATATTATTAGCAATAGAATTCTTTCTTATATTTTAGGGTTGGAATATCATTACATAAATAACTTATGGGAAGACAGTTTAGATATCGTAAAGAAATCATTCTGTGAAAATAATATTCAATTGCTTGATGAGTGGGCATATAACCATTCCTTTATGAACGCGACTATTAGAGAGTTGTCTTCTAAAAAGCAATTTATTGACCAATTAATTATTCTTGAACTTGGTAAAAAGAAAGTAGAAAAGAATTTTGAAAAGATATTTAAATTAATGGAGCTATCCAGTAATAATTATCTAAACACCGAATTCCTCTCGAATAAAAGGACAGGGGTGCCAGAAAGACTCAAAGAAAGAGAGTGGATATTAACTAATAATGAATCTAAATGGTTAGATCAACTCGAAAAGGCTACTTCAAGGCAGGATAGTTTAGCTATTTTCTTATCATTGGGTGAAAATGGCATGGAGTTAGATAATTGCAGAAAAGAAATTAAAAAATATATCCAATTTAAAACGGTCTCCATTCCTAACATATCTGAAGTTCAACAAAACTTAAACACTGACCAAGCATTAATTCGTTATCATCTTTTAGGTAATAGAGATACTGTTGAGCTACATAGTATTGTTTTAACCCAATCTAAAGTTAGCCACCAATCTGTTAATGTCAATAGACAAGATTACGATCAACACCTAAAAATTGTAACTATAGGAAACGATAGTCTTAGACAAGATTTTGCCAATTCATCACAGTTCTTTTATAAAAGCTTAATAGATCCTTTAGAAAAATATATCTCAGATAAAAAGGAGTTAATAATTCTAACATCAGGGCCATTACTCGGTATTCCCTTTGATGCGCTTATCATGAAAGAAGGGGGCCAGCAGGAAGATTATCATAACCACCAGTATTTGATAGACCAATACGAGACGAATGTACAATTATCTTTACCTATATGGTATGAACAAGTTACTAATAAAAAAGAGCGAACAGTAAAAAGTATATATGCTTCAGTAAGTAATCATCACTTGAATACTTATTCAAAACAAGATGCTAATTTACAGGAACTGATACAAGCTAATATAGAATTAGACGAATTAGAGAAGCTATTTGAAGGTCGTTTTGTTAATGAAACCCAGGCATCAGAAACAGATTTTAAAAATCATGCGTCTCAAATGGATATTATTCATATTGCTTCACATTCTATTAAAAAAGCTACGAAAGATAACAATGATACCAGAAGTATTATTTTTGCATCAGATGAGATCAATAATGGTCTATTAGATGATAAGGAAATATACAACTTATCCTTGAATATCCCATTAGTGTTTTTGAATGTTTGTGACTCCAATTTAGGAAAAGATAATAGTAGTGAAGGGCGCTTAAATTTAGCCCATGCCTTTATATCGGCTGGTGCAAAATGTGTTTCAAACACACTTTGGAAGATCAGTGATGTTACTTATAGTGAGATAAGTTTGAAGTTTTATCAGGCATTAAAAGAAGGAAAGCCTAAATCCAAAGCTATGCGAACGGCCAAATTAGCCTATTTAAACAAATGTAGACTAGATAATGATAAAATGAGTGCCCACCCAATTCATTGGGCAGGCATTCATTTGATTGGAGACAATGCTCCATTCTATTTTCAAGATTCAGTTCCACCTAGAAGTAATCAACCTTTATTACTATTAGGAATATTAATTCTAATAGGAACCGCTGCTTATTTTGGAAAGCAATACTATAGCACCAAAGCAGCTTAGTTAGAAGAAGAAGTATCATCAAGCAATTCTTGTGCTTGATGATACTTAAACTCACTATTACCTATGCTTTCCCAAATAGCTCTCGCTTCAGTAATGCGATTCATTTTAAGTAAACAGAGGCTTTTGTAAAATCTGCCCTTGTTATGAAGGTCAGCTTCAATGCTAATTAAATCAAAAGCGTTTTCCGCCTCTTCTAATTGAGTAGGTTTTACTTGATACAGTGCTAATCCTAAATAAAAACAGGCTTTAGGATTAGAGGTATCACAAATGTTTTCTAATAGATTAATAGCCTTGTGATACTTTTTTTTATTGTACAGCAAATAGCCTTCAGAAAGCGTTGTGTTAGGTGTGCCCCTTGTATGATCTAAATACTTTGGCTGATCAAAATATTGATCTGCCAAGCTAGCATAAGTATTATTGTTGAATAATACTGGCCAAGCACAGAATAAAAAAGCAATAGCAGCAGCCATAGTCAAGCCTAACATAGGGAACAACCATATTGAGCCTTTTTTCGCTGGCGGATACTCTTTTTTAGGATTAGCTAATACTACCTCTTCATAAAGAGGCTTAATAGAAGGAATCTTTTCACCTTCCAAAAGCATTAATTGTATACCCTCAATTGTATCTGCCAATATTTCGTCTTGTTCGACAGCGGCTTCTATTGCATTATTTTCTTCTTCACTTAGTTTATTCTTAGCATACTGTAGTAAATATTCAAAAGAGTACTCTTCTGAATGATTGAAATTATTCTCCATAGTAGTAATTATTATTCTATTTCTCCTTATAAATTCTCCCTAAATATTCTCTTATAAATTTTATACGATTTCGGACAGTATTTCTGTGTATTTTATGTTCTTTTGATATTTCTTTATTACTAAAGCCTTTTATTACCAATTCAATAATTTCTTGATTTAATTGATCTCCTAAAAAGGCTTTAATATTATTAATTAAGGACTCAAAATCATCTTGCTCATCTTGGTAAGTAACCATTTTATTTCTTATCACTCCTTGTTTAACTAATTTTTTCCTCCTTTTTTTAGTACGGTAAGAATCATTAAAGTTGTTTTTTAAAGCTTCATAAAGATAGTGTTTGAAATTTTGAGGTGTTTTAAGTTTTCCTTCATAGATTATATTAATGATTCTAAGAAAGGTATCATGTACCAAATCTTCACATTCATCAATCCTTAAGGATTGATAATGCCTTTTACAAAAGGCAATTGCTTTAGGAGCATGGCGAGTATAGAGTGTATTAGCCGCTTTTTCGTTTCCATTGACCCATAGCTCAAGCAATTTTTCGTCAGTTAGTGTTTTTAATCGCATGGGAATTTTTTACCAGTTTATTATTAAGATGTTTAAGTCTAATGCTATGCACAATAGCATCAAAAAAACATTTCTAAATATAAGACTAAATATTGATTTTTATAAAATAATTATAGTTTGATTGTGCAAGTTACTTTGGTTATACATCTAATATAATCAGAAAGAATTGTTAAGAAAAATCAAAGATACCAATTCTTACAATAAAGTGATTACTTAATTCTATGTGAATTTAATTAAAAATGATTAAAATAACTGTAACAATAATTATTTTCTTCTTTATTAACCCAGTAGCTTGGGGACAGCTAATATCTAATTGTCCTGAAGTAATTGAAAGCTCTTTTCAATATATTTATGGTGATGAACAAAACCAATCCCCTCCTCGTAAAAACGGTATTGTACAGACAAACGATTGCGGGTATATTGTTATAGGGCGGTATGGAAACGAAAGTCCATTTTGTACTTATATTATGAAAGTAGATGAAAATGGAACTATTGTATTTTCAAAAGTAATTTCGATTTTAGGATTTAGTATTTCACCAACAGGTTTAATAGCTTTAGAAGATGATAAATACTTAATGTATGGGAGTGCATTAGACCTGTCAAATAACAAAACTCATTTGCTTTCAGTTACTATAGACTTCGATGGAAATATATTAGAAGAAAAAACATATAGTATATCTAATAAAGACATTTTTGCAAGGAAAGCAGTTAGACTTGAAAATGGGGACATTTTATTTTTAGGAAATTACAAAACAGGTAATTTGAATAAATTTTATTTTTTGAGAGTAACGGCTGACGGTGATGTTATTTATTCTAAATATCCTTCTTCTCCAGGTTCTGGTCATAATTACATTTTAGATATTCACCCAACAGGAGATGGTGGTTTTATTGGTACGGGATTTCGTGCAGGTTGGTCTATTCCAGTTTATAAATGGGATGAGAATTTAGATTTGGAATGGGGAAAACGATTTGCAGCATCTGTTAGTTGTGAAGATGTTGGAGAATTTATTTTTTCTACTAGTGACGGAGGTTATTTGATAGCAGGACGAACAAAAAGTTTTGGTTTAGGTACTTGTGGTGTTAGTAGTGGAACATATGTTGGATTTTTATCTAAGATAAATGAAAATGGAAATATAATATGGTTTAAAGCACTAAGCGGCCCTAATACAAATATAATTTTTTCAATTTTTCCGACTGAAGTTAATAATGAGTTTATTGCTTCGTTTTATGACGTTAATAATATTGGAGAAGAACAAACGGTCTCATTTTGTAAAGTAAATGACGTAAATGGAGAAATATCTGAAATTTATTCACTTGATGCTGACTTAAATGAATATGGAGATATTTTTCCATTGCAAGATGATAAGTACATAATTAGTGGGTATACTAATAGTATAAGCAGTGGAGATTATGATCATTTACTTATTAAAACTGATGTTAATTTTAATAGTGAAGGTTGTTGGGATATTGAAGATCAATCAGATCTTCCTATAATGGAAATAATAAGTGTTTCTGAAGTTGATGCTAGTATAGGCTATTCAGATAAAACTGTATCTGCAAACGATGTGAATGTGGATGCTTGTAATTTGCAATTTATTCAAAAAAATACTTGTAATGAGGAAATCAATACCTTTGTTGAATCTTATAATATTAGTATTTGTAATGGAGATGAATATGAACTTCCAAATGGCGAGATTGTAGATGAAAATGGAGTTTATACCTCTATTATAGAAACTGATAATTGTTGTAATGTTTTAGAAGATATTGTAGAGATAAATTTAACCATTATTCCTTCTTATGAGACAATTATAGAAGAATCAATTTGTGATAATGAAAGTTATCAATTAGTAGATGGGAGTAATGTTACTTCGCCTGGAGATTATTCAATAACAATTCAAAGTATTGAAGGATGTGATAGTACGGTAACTGTGGCTCTTTCTGTTTTGGAAACCTCATCTTTTGTAGAGGAAGTAAAAATATGTGAAGGAGAAAATTATACCTTGTCAGATGGAACTTTAATTGACGAATCAGGTGAATATTTTGAAAACTTTGTATCTATTAATGGATGTGATAGTATCGTAACTTTAACACTTTCTGTATTTGAAACTTTATACTCTGAAGAATCAATAGAAATATGTGAGGGAGAAAGTTATATCTTACCTAATGATTCTATCGTAAGTATTGGAGGTGATTACCCAGTTGTTGAGGAAAGTGTGTTGGGTTGTGATAGTATAGTAAATTTTGTAGTTATGGTTAATCCGATTTATGATTTTACTGAAGAATTGATAAGTTGTGAAGGTGATACTATAGTCGATATTAATGGAAGTACTATTTTTAATAATGAAACTATTGAATACACTTACTCTTCAGTATATGGCTGTGATAGTGTTGTTGTAACTAATTATACTTTTTTACCAGAATCTGATACCATATTATTTGTGAATATTTGTGATGGTGAATTTTATATTGCGCCAGATGGAAGTTTACTTAATTTAGAAGGCATTTATGATTATCAATTGATAAAAGCAAACGGTTGTGATAGTATTATTGATATTAACTTGCTCATTAATTCTTCATTTACAATGAATGAAGAGTATATAATTTGTAGTGGTGATTCAATATTGTTGCCCAATGATACATTTGTTGGTAATGATGGAATTTTTTCATCAGCATTCGAAACAAGTTTTGGTTGTGATAGTATTATTTACACAAATATCAGTGTTATTGAGCATGATCCCATCAATGAAATAATTGATTTGTGTGAAGGGGATATCTATATTTTGCCAAATGGGGAAGAAATAAATAGTGATAGAGAAGTTAATATTACTTTCAGTGACGAAAATAATTGTGATAGCTTAGTTAACTATACTTTTAATTTTTATGCGCAGAGCGTAGAATATATAGAATCTAATGTTTGTTTTGGTGAAATAGTAGAATTGCCAAATGGTGATTTTATCAATGAAAGTGGTGTATACGAAAGCTCTTTTATAGATTATAGAGGATGTGACTCTATTGTATTAACGACAATAGATATGATTGATTGTGACAGCTGTTTTACGTTTCCCACAGCTTTTTCACCGAATGAAGATGGAATGAATGATGAATTCAAGATGTTTTCTCAATGTCCAATTCAGAATTATTACTTAGCTATTTATAATCGTTGGGGAGTAAATGTTTTTGAAACGAATGATCCGAATAAATCTTGGAGAGGTACATTTCGTGGAGATATATTACCAACAGGAGTATATGTATGGTATTCTGAATTTGAATACTTAATAGGTAATAAAATCAAAATAGGATTTGATAAGGGTAATATTACCTTAATCAGATAGTATATCATAAATGTGATTTGATTTTTTTATAATTATAAATTTATGATCGCGTGAGGGATAGCAGTGGTATGTGGCGTTAATGGCAATGCTTATGTAGCTTAGGAGGGCGATGGCTCGCAGAGACAAGCTCACCTTAGCGTAGTAGTATAGCCATAGCCACATAATAGCGGATAGCCCGACTCTTTTATTATTTTCATTCGTGGGCGCACGCATTTTTTTCATGCGAGGGTGCATGTACAAGTGCGCCCCTACTGGCGAATGAAAATAATAAAAGAGGCACGTCCCAATTTAAAATATTTTACCAGTTTTTGTCAGCGTTTCCTTCTCTATAGGGAGGAGCGCTGACATTTTTGCAAAATAATTCTAAGAAAAAGTAACCTTTTATCTCTTTGGAGAGATATGCTTACTAAACAAACTTGTTAAACTTATGAGAACACTCACTATACTGATTAGTTTATGGATAATTAGTCAGCCAACTTTCAGCCAAATACTAATGACTAACGCAGGCGAAGTGATTAGTATTAAAGAAAACACCATCGTCTTTGTCCAAAATGGTGGTGTGCAAAATTTACAAGGACAAATCGAAAATGATGGCATCTTTACTATAGAGGGAGATGTCATTAATGATGCCCTTATCAAAGGAGGTAACACAGAAGGTATATTTAATGTTTTAGGAAATTGGGTGAACAATAATGAGTTCATGGCGGAAAATAGCCATGTCATATTGTACGGAAGCGATCAATTAATTACTGGCAATAGCGAAACTTATTTTAATAACTTAAGCCTGGAAGGAGACGGTATCAAGCGACTTACTTTAGATGCACATGTGGAGGGAATCCTCAATTTGAACGATAGAGAATTAGCCACCGATGAATTTATCATGTATGTCAATAATCCTAATCCTATTGCGATACAACGAAGCAGTGGTTTTGTGAGCAGCTTAGATAATGGCGCATTGGCAAGATTAACGAATAGTACGAATGAATATTTATATCCAGTAGGCTCAAGTGTTATAACCCATAGATATAGACCTGTATTGATTCAACCGACAGCAGCGGCCGCTAATACTTATGCGGTTCGATTAGCGAATGTAAATGCCACAGATGATGGCTATAATACGAATAATTTTAATGCCCCTCTCAATGAACTCAACGAGCTTTTTTATCACCACATCCATCACTTTGATGGAATTACAAATGCGGACATCAGCTTCCTCTTTAATCCCATAGAAGATGGTAACTGGACAAGCATAGGCAATTGGCAAACGACTAATTGGGAGCATCTATCCAATAGTATTAGCATAGCCGATAATGAAATGAAGTTAGTCGATCATAGCAATTTTGATGACATTCCCTACATCTTGGCAAATAATACAGAAGTATGTAAGATCGCTCTACCCAATGCGTTTAGCCCCAATAATGATGGCGCCAATGACTTATTACGAATATTCTCTCCAGAAGAATTTGAATTAGATCTGATGCAAATTTATAATAGATGGGGGCAAAAAGTTTATGAATCCTCAGATGTTACTCAAACTTGGGACGGTACTTTTAAAGGAGAAGAACAAGGATTAGGCACCTACGTCTATTTAATCGAAGGAAGCTGTGGAGAAGAAAGTATCTTCAAAAAAGGCAATGTCACTTTACTGAAATAGACGGAATAGATTAATTAGGGCGCGTCTATTATTTTTTCATTTGCCCGTGTATGGGCGGTACCTGTATGTCCGCCCTCTGCGCTAACCATGTGTCCGCCCAGTGGCCAAAAAAATAATGGACCGGGCTATCCGCTCTTATGTGGCTGTTCGGCAGCTACTTCACTAAGGCATACTTGTCTGCCCTTTCAGGGCCAGCCTGCGTCTGCCTAAGTTATGTAAGCTCCCTCTCGACGCCACATACCGCTACTATCCCTCGCGCATCAATTTTATTTAAAACCTTAAACGATTTATATCAAAACATCAAAAGAAGCAATCATGAAAAAAATAACAATCATCCTATTTTCCGTTTTATTAGCCTCTATCCATCTTTTTGGACAAGAGCAAGGAGTTGGTATAGGGACTGAAAACCCAGCACCAACGGCTATTTTAGAAATTTATTCTCAAGAAAAAGGAGTCTTATTCCCCAAATTAGATTCCTTACAACGACAAGGAATAGTTGATCCAGCTTTAGGATTATTAGTGTATGACACCGACTATAAAACCCTTTGTCAATATAATGGTACAGAATGGATTTGTTTTCAATTTTTTGTTACTAGTGGAGGAGAGCCATCAGCAGCGATTCATTGCTGGGATTTAAATGGAAATGGCATTAATGATGCTGCAGAAGATATCAATGGCGATGGCTTGTTTAATACTTTGGATTGTCAAGGTCCAGCAGGGATTGATGGTATTGCAGGCCCTCCAGGTCCAGCGGGTCCAGCAGGGGTTGATGGTATTGTAGGTCCACCAGGTCCAGCAGGGATTGACGGTATTGCAGGTCCGCCAGGTCCAGCAGGAGCAAACGGCACAAATGGTATGAATTGTTGGGATAGCAATGGAGATGGTGTTAATGATGCTTCTGAAGATGTGAATGGAGATGGTGCGTATGATACCTTAGATTGTCAAGGCAGTGGTGGTGGAGGTACCGTAGGCCCGCCAGGCCCACAAGGTCCTCAGGGTCCACAGGGATTACAAGGCCCTGCTGGTAATGATGGAATAGATGGCACAAATGGGGTAGATGGATTACAAGGCCCTCCAGGTCCAACGGGAGCAGATGGTCAAGCAGGTACCAGCTGTTGGGATACCGATGGAGATGGTATAGCTGATGCCTCAGAAGATGTGAATGGCGATGGTGCGTATGATGCCTTAGATTGTCAAGGCAGTGGTGGTGCAGGTACAGTTGGTCCACCAGGTCCACCAGGTCCTGCTGGTAATGCTGGTATAGATGGAGCGCAAGGTCCTCAAGGAGAACAAGGTCCAGCAGGTGCAGATGGCCAAGCTGGCATCAACTGTTGGGATACGAATAGCGATGGTATAGCTGACCCTTCAGAAGACATTAATGGAGATGGTGCTCATGATGCCTCAGACTGTCAAGGCAGTGGAACTGCCGATGATGATCCCGATCCCACTAACGAATTACAAACCTTATCTTTAGTAGGCAACACCTTATCAATAATAGGAGGTAATTCAGTAAATCTTATTTTACAAACTCTATGGAAAATCAGTGCTTTTAATCCTGATAATATTTACTATGATGCAGGCCAAGTTATGATAGGAGATGATATTGATCTTCCTTCAGCTACATTAACTGTTAAAGAGAGTATAAATGTGGTAGATAATAGTAATGCCCCGAAAATTGAGCAAAGTGTGACTACAGACGGAAATGGACTATTAGATCTTTATGGGCCGAATGGAAATTTTAATTTGAGACTGGGAGCATTTAGTTTTCCACCAGATTCCAATCCAAATTTGGGATATTTAGGAATTGGAAATGAGGATGGGTATGCTAGAGTATTAGCAACAATTAACCCTTCTTCAGGGGCAGGAGGTATTCAATTATTTGCAGATAATGGAGAGTTGATGACTGTTATTTCAGCATCACCATCTAATGTAGGTGCAATAACAAATTACTTTGATAATACTAATGTAGCTACATATATGGGAGGAGATGCTGATAATGGATATTTTCAATCTTATGATAATCAAGGTAACTTATTGACAACACTAAGTATTGGTCAAGGAAATGGAGCTATAGCAACTTTTAATACCAACGGAGATCAAATGATCACATTAGCTAGTCTAATAGGTTATCCTGATAATCCATTTTTAGCAGTAGGAGAATATCTAACTGGAGCTTTACCACCAGCTGGAATTTATATTAACGAATTTAATCAAGGAATTGTATTTGGAGACTCTAAAAGCTTCGTAATCGACCACCCCACGCAACCCGATAAAGATATCTGGTATGCCTGTGTAGAAGGGCCAGAAGCAGCCGCTTATTTAAGAGGCACAGCTACCTTAGTCAATGGAGAAATAAGCATTGAATTTCCAGAACACTTTCAGTATGTTATTAGTGGGAATAATATCACCATCACTGCTATTCCACATTCTGCTGATTCGAAAGGCTTGGCTATTCCAACTAGAAGTGATAAAGGCTTTGAAGTAAAAGAACTCCTTAATGGAACAGGCACTTACCAGATCGATTGGGAAGTAAAAGCGGAGCGTAAAGGCTACGAAAACTTCAAAGTCATTCGAGATAAGAAAGAAAGACAGTGCGCAAGCCCAGAAAAGATTAAATAAAAATTTAACGTGCTTCTATTTGATGTAAAGGTCAGCCGCTCAAATTAATTGAGCGGCTACCTATTATATCGAAACGATCATGATAATAAAATAATGATAGATTTTAGACAAAATTCACTTTATATATTTTGATCTATTAAATCAAATCATATCTTTGTGAAAATGATTGATTGTTTCTTAATTCTCTGTTTGTCAGTGTTTTGTGTAATTAATTGCAAAGGTATATAAATATACCATTGGTGCTCATTTAGTGCCCGTTTATGATTAAAAAACGACGAATCACCCTAATTTTAATGCAAATACTTACTCCAAGACAGTTAGTGCAAATTATCAATCTATTAAGAATAAGCGTTCACCATTAAACAACCACTATGCTTTTTAAAAACAAACCAACTATTTTAGTTTTATTACTCCTGCTGTGCTCGTCCTTGATTGTTTGGGGGCAGGCTTGTACATTGCAATCCTGCGTAAATATTCAGTGTGGCCAATTAAATGTAGGATTTACTCCTATAGGAGGTCCTCTTTTTTGTGATGGAGCTACAATTACCTTAACCAATAATAGTGATCCAGGATTTGATTTTTTTGTTATGGATTGGTCAGATGGTACTTTAGATACATTGTATAATTATGGTAATTTTACTCATGTATATAATGTGCCTTATGAAGATTTATGTGAGTTAAATAGCCCTGAAGCTTATGCTGTATGTTTTTTGGGCTATGTCTCTTGTGCCGCTGGTTATAGTTGCCAAACTGGTTCCTATGATTTTGGCCTAGAACTAAGACCTACAGCCTCTTTTGAGTCATCTTCACAGGTCTGTGTTGGTAATCAATCTTTATTTGAATATACTGGATGTCATGCGACCGATTGGTCTTGGGATTTTGGAGATGGCAATACTTCTACACAAACAGATCCTTCGCATACTTTTTCCTCAGCTGGTTCCTATAACGTTTGTTTGACTGTTCAAAATGGTTGTGGAGATGATTCAGTTTGCCAAACGGTACAAGTTGTCGAGTACCCAATTCCTGATTTTAATATGAACCCAGTTAGTGGTTCTGGTTGTGCTCCATTAACCATTGACTTTACGAATCTAAGTAATTTTGATAACCCAAGTGGTTCTAATGGACTTTCAATTAATTGGACGATAGATGCTGAGTGGACAACAGGAACAAGCGCATCAGCTATAGCTGCGGATACCATTTATTGGGAATTCACAGATACCTCTTCAATGGAATTAACTAGTACTGATATTGAAGTGATATTTAACACACCAGGAGATTATGAAGTAACTTTACTAGCATCTAATGCCTGTGATGTAAACGTAGAATTTATACAGATCATCACAGTAATAGAACCACCAGAAGCAGATATAATAGCTGTATCTGACCCTTGTACTTCGGAAGATTTTATCTATTTCCCTGTTTTTGAAAATATGGAAAATGTGGATGATTATCAATGGAGTTTTCCTGGAGGAAGTCCATCGACTTATCCAGAAAATCAAACGCCACCAGAAGTGATTTATTCTGGCGCAAATACTTATGATGTGATTTTAACACTTTCAAATGGATGTGGGAGCTTAGATATTACAGATCAATTTACTATTATTGATCCTGATGCTGGGATTGATTTTGATGATTTAACTTTTTGTACTAATGATCCTGATTATGAGTTGGATGATGAGCTTATAGATGGTGATTGGTCTGGTTCAGGTGTTGATTTTGGTGATGGCTTTGATCCAAGTGATGCAGGAGTAGGGGAACACGAGTTAGTTTTTACTCAATTAGGTTGTGTCGAAAGTATATTAAGTGTAACAGTATGTGCTCCCCCAACAATCGCTATAAATGATACCACTTTCTGTTTAGGAAATGGACCTTACTTCTTATCAGCCAGTCCTACAGGAGGTTATTGGCAAGGAGTAGGCATTATTGATTTATTAAGTGGAGAGTTTGATGCTCCTATAGGCGACTATGATGTTACTTATTTTTATTCAGAACCAGATTGTGATTGTGATGCCAGTCAGACGATTCAAGTAGATGTCATTAACCCTGATGTTTCCCTTCCTGATACTTTGACTTATTGTACGAGTGTAAGCAGTGCTGTTTTAACTGCACCAGGCACAGGTACTTGGTCTGGTAGTGGTATTAGTGATGCAGGAGAAATTGATCCATCCTCATTAGGGGAAGGGATATTTACCTTTACGTATTGTATTGATGTTAGTGGATGTAGTGATTGTGATGATCAAGTAGTAGAAATAATAACATCTGCAGTGATAGATGCTGGAAGCGATTTGACCGTTTGTATTAATGAAGCAGCTATTCAATTAATGGCTACAGAACCACCTGGTGGTACTTGGACTGGTCAGCCAGGCTTAAGCTTTGGTGCTTTGAGTCCTGAAGGAGAATTTGATCCAGCTATAGCTGGTCAAGGAGATTATCTCATAACTTACTCATTAGGCAGTGTAGGTTGTTCACTTTCAGATGAATTAATGATAACAGTTTTAGATGTAGTAGCTCCACAAATTGATCAAAATGCCTTATGTGCAAATCAATTACCATTTGATTTAACGGCAACTCCATCTGGAGGAGTGTGGTCAGGAGAAGGAATTATTGATTCAGTTAATGGTACCTTTAATCCTGATGGAGCTAATCAATCTTATGATATTACTTATACCTATACTAGTGGTGGATGTACTGGTTCAATCACATCTCCTGTATATGTAGAGGGTATACCCGATTTCGGATTTGGAGTCGCCGATATTGCTTGTATTAATGAACCTCTCAACTTTATCATTGATGGTGGTAGTGGGGTTAACTGCACTTGGGATTTTGGAGATGGAACTACTTCCTCGGATTGTGATGTCATTCATGAATACATGAACTTTGGAACTTATAGTATTACTCTAACAGTAGAAACTCCTTTGGGTTGTAATGAATCCTTGACACAAGATATATTCATTACCCAACCACCTACAGCTAATTTTGATTATGATGCAGATTTGACTGATTTTATCTGTACTCCTTATGAGGTGAATTTTACCGACTTATCTGATAGCTATGGCGCAGATTCTGAATTGATTTGGTCAATGGGTAATGGAGATTCTATCTTTATATTTCCAGATACGACTTATAGCAATATAGCTAATGAAGGAATTTTTGATTTGGTAGGTGGAAATTTAAACTACATCTATGAAGGCGATTACATCATTTCGGATACGACTTTTAATGCTGTATTGAGTATTAATAATCCTTGTGGCAGTGAAAGTTATACACAGCCAGTCCAAGTGTCTCCAACACCACAGATTATTTTCAGCCCTGAAGGAGATCAATTCTGCTCTGGAACACCTGTTGAGTTCAATAATATTTCTTTAGGAAATCCAGAAAGCTTTGAATGGGATTTTGGAGATGGTTCACCGACTGTTACAACGACTATGCCTGATACTTTATCTCATGTATTTACTACAGGGGAGGCTCCAACTACTTATACAGTTACAATAATGGGTTCTAATAATTGTGGGGATGATATAGGGAGCTTTGATATAGAAATTCTACCCAATAATGTATATGCTTTTTTCTATGCAACAGATAGTGTAGGCTGTGCTCCTTTAACAATCAATTTTGAGGACTTCTCTACAGAAGGAGACTTCACTAATTGGGATTTTGGAGATGGAAATGTGGCTGATATACCAAATCCTATTCATACTTTTGAAATGGCTGATACCTTCTTAGTAACAGAAGTAGTAAGTAATGGATGTGCCTATGATACTTCTTACTTAAATGTCATTGTGCAACCTCAGCCAACTATAAATCTTACGATAGACCCTAATCCTGTTTGTGCAGAAGCAGAAGTCAACTTTAGCTTATTAAGTAATGAAAGTTTGAATAGCTATATTTGGACTTTTGGTGCAGGAGATAGCTCTACTTTGTCAAATCCAACTTATGTATATGATGAGCCGGGGACTTATACAATCAGCGCAGAAATATCTTCAGCAAGTAGCGGCTGTACTAATTCTTTTGAAGATTCAATAGTAGTACTAGATAATCCTACGGCAGCTTTTGAACCTGAACCACTTGATGGCTGTAGCGAGCTGGAGGTCGCCTTTACGAATGAAAGTATCAATGCCGATTATGCGACTTGGACTTTTGGTAATGGGGAAAGTTCAACTGATTTATCACCAACACATCTGTTTGAAGCTTTTGGTGATACTACGACTACTTATGAGATACAACTAGTAGCTGTAGATAATGTCGGTTGTACAGATTCGATTAGTCAAAATATCAATGTTTATGGTCAACCTTTCGTCGATTTTACTCCTTCTATGACGGAAGTTTGTGGCGCGCCTTTTACTCTAAATTTAGAGAATTTAACAACAGGTGCTCAAAATTATGAATGGGATTTTGGAGATGGAAGCCCTAATAATAATGAATTTGAGCCTGAACATATCTATACCGAAGCAGATACTTTTACGATCGTTTTAAATGCTTCAAATTTATTCAATTGTGAAGGAGTACAAACCCACGACATCATCATCCACCCTCAACCGATCGCTTCTTTCTCTACAAATTTCGACGAAGGTTGTGAAGATTTAAGCGTCATTTTTACACATGACTCGCCTAATACAACAGACTTTGAATGGGATTTCGGAGATGGTAATAATTCAAACGAAGAAAATCCTACACATATTTATACGGAAGCTGGAATCTATGATGTTATTCTAACTGTTAACTACGAAGGTATTTGTGATGATACTATAATAATGGAGGAGGCTATAGAGGTATATCCAGCCGCTGAAGCTGCCTTTGACTTTGATTTGACAGAGGGCTGTCAGCCATTATCAGTGAATTTTGAAAATTTATCCTTAGAAGGGGATAGCTATATTTGGTCTTTTGGAACTGGTGATACTTCTTATGTGGAAAATCCAACTCATGAATTTAGTGAATCAGGTATTTATACCGTCAGTCTAAGTGTTATCTCAGCCAATGGCTGTACAGATGAATATGAATGGACAGATGCTATAGAAGTATTCCCTCAACCGATAGCCAATTTTACTCCTGAAATAACATCTGGCTGTCAAGAATTGACAGTAGACTTTAATAGTACCTCTGAGAATGCCAACACTTATCTATGGGATTTCGGATTTAATAATGCGCAGTCTACTGATGAAGGACCAAGCTATACTTATACAGAGCCAGGCCTTTATGATGTTCAACTCATTGCTTATTATGATGACGAGTGTAGCGACACATTATTAATAGAAAATGCAGTAGAGGTTTATATCGCCTCACAAGCCAATTTTACTTTTAATACCGACCCAATTTGTGAAGGAGATAGTATCTATTTTATGAACCTATCCCTTGAAGCCACCTCTTTTGAATGGGATTTTGGGGATGGTACAATCTCCTATGAAGAAAATCCAGTTCAAAGTTATTCAATTGATGGAGACTACGAAATAACACTGACTGTCACTTCCGAAAATGGTTGTGAAGATACATTTACAGCGCCTTATGTAGTGACAGTATATCCACAACCTAATTTAGATATAGACGTAAGCGACTATCAAGGCTGTGAGCCATTGTTAATCCAATTTGATAATAGCTCAACGGATGCTACGGATTACTATTGGGATTTAGGAGACGGAAGCTTTAGTTATGAATTTGAACCTGAGAATAGCTATGATGTAGGGAGTTACACACCAATACTATACGCTAATTATGAAGGCGTTTGTAATGATAGTACAACTTTGAATTTAGGGAATATACAAGTACTACAATCTCCTGTAGCACAAATAGATTGGACAGAACCAGATCCCGAAAATAAACCTGGCTGGGTGGAGTTTGAGAATTTTTCTTTGAATGCGGACTCTTATGATTGGGATTTTGGTGATGGAGATTATAGCTCCGAATTTGAACCCACGCACCAATACTATATTGGTTATGGGGAAAGTGGTATGGGGGTTCATTTGACTGCCTATAATGAGTTCTGTGAAGATGATACTTTATACTACATGAAATATACTGTTCCATATCGTTTATATGTGCCAAATGCTTTAATGCCTTTACATGATAAAAAAGAAGTTCGAGAGTTTTTGCCTAAAGGTATTGGCTTGACAAGTTACCATATAAAAATATTCTCTAAATGGGGTAAGTTATTATGGGAAAATGAGGAATTGACAGAAGATGGTCAACCAGCCAAAGCTTGGACGGGCTATTATAAGGGAGAACTTCAACCTCAAGGTACCTATATATGGAGTATAGAAGCTGTTTTTAATGATAACTCCAGGTGGCCAGGCCAAGAATGTAATGGTAATGGTATCAAAAAGACCGTTGGAGATGTTAACTTAATTCGTTAATCAACCCTAAATCTAATATTATGAAATATTTTATCATAGCTATATCCTGTTTTTTCTTGAGCCAATTTCTAAATGCACAAGACTTCGTTTACGATCAATTTTTCACAGCAAGAGCACATACTAATCC
>JAHDDN010000516.1 GCA_020629335.1 Chitinophagales bacterium
ATATTATGGAATGAATCTATCTACATTATACCGTGATTTCATGCCTAATTGGTCATATCATTGGGGTAGTAATAATGCGAAGGCATCCTATGGGAATTTAAATTTACTGGCGGCTCAGTATGGTATCAATAGCGTACCAGCATCCCAAATGATATTACGGATTGGGTTTTGTTGGAGCTAAGAGAAATGGCTAATACGGGAGCGATTGTTTCACAAAAAGCGGCTTTCCTTAGAAATGATGGAGTCTTAATAGATATAGACGGAACAGAAGGGGTTAACTTTAGTAATTTATCAGAGGGAATTGATTATCATTTAATTATTAGGCCGCGTCATCATATGGCGGTGACGAATAAAAACGCTATTGTTTTGCCCCAAGCAACTCCTTATGATTATACGGATGCCGATAATGTATTAGGTATGGGGCAGTTAAAGAATAGTGGAGATGGCTATGATTTATTATTAGGAGGCGATTTTGATAGTAATGGGGTGATCACAGTATTTGATTTTAATGCTTATGTGATTGATTCATCGATCATTAATGATTATATAGACGTGGACACCAATTCTAATGGAGTGGTGACGGTAGATGATTATAATATTTTTAGAGCAAACTCCAGTGCTATTGGTATTGGGTTTTTGTCTTACTAAGGATCGAGATGCGCCCTAATTTTATAATCTCTTAATTTTCAGGAGATTTCGTTATATTTGCCCAAAATAAGAATAATATGTCTAAACTGGATGTGGTAGTGATTGGGGCAGGGCTTTCAGGATTAAGTGCTGCAATACATTTGCAAAATGAGGGCTTGAATATTAAAGTGTTTGAGGCTTCTGATGGTGTTGGTGGTCGGGCGCGTACTGATCATTATGAAGGTTTCTTGTTAGATCGTGGTTTTCAAGTTTTGCTGACTGCTTATCCAGAGACTCGAAAAATGCTCAATTATGAGGCATTGGACCTCAAGCATTTCTATCCAGGTGCATTGATTCAATTTAAGGAGAAGATTTATCAATTTTCTGACCCATTTCGCAAACCTTTAGATACTTTTAAATCGCTTTTTAATCCGATTGCTAATTGGGGAGATAAATTGAAAATTTTAGCCTTACGAAATCGTTTGAGACGTTTTGAACCAGAGGATATTTTTAAGGAGAAAGAAATGAGTACTTATGAGTACTTGAAAGAATGGAATTTTTCGGATAAAATTATTGATCGATTTTTTAGGCCTTTTTTGGGTGGTATATTTTTGAATAATGATTTGACTACTTCCAGTCGAATGTTTGAATTTGTTTTTAAAATGTTTGGCGAAGGCTATGCTGCTTTGCCTGCCGAGGGCATGGGAGCTATTGCTATTCAACTGGCAGAAAAGCTAAATGAGAATACAATTGAGTTTAACAATGCCGTAAAAAAAGTAAATAAAGGAGAGCTTATTTTAGCTAATGGAGAAAAAGTCGCTTGTCGTAATATATTAGTGGCGACAGATAGCATGACTGCTAATCGTTTAATAGGCACTCAATTACCAACAGCTTACAATAGTGTGAAGTGCCTTTATTTTTCATCTGACATGCCTCCTTATAAACAAGCTATTTTGATGTTAAATGCCAATGAAGGTGGCCTAGTAAATAATGTCTGTGTGCCAAGCGTCATCAATTCGAATTATGCGCCAGAAGGTAAAGCACTCATTTCTGTTTCCATTACTCAAAAAACAGAATTAGAAGGGGATGAATTAATCATTGCTGTAAAAAAAGAATTGCGCAAATGGTTTAAGAAGGAATTAAGATACTGGGAACACCTCCGCACCTATGATATACCTTTATCACTTCCGCATTCAGCTAACATTGAGATTCCTAGCAAAAAAGACATAAAAGCAATCAAAAAAGGTATCTACCTTTGTGGTGATCATTTACTTTATGGCTCAATTAATGCCGCCCTTTTATCTGGTAGACAAACAGCTGATAAAATCTCCTGGGATTTAGCGACTAATGCCCAATAAAGCACTGACATATAGTTAGCTTCAAAACACCATTGTTTATATGAGTGAAATAGCTTAACATAACAAGTTGATATACAATAGACTTAAAAACAACGCATTGCATTCCTATTTAATGCATAAACCAACAAAAAAAGTTATAACAACATTATTTTCTCATTTCTTAAAGACTCACATACAAGCACTTAAATATTGCAGTCTAAAATATAACCAATTCGATCATGGAATGTTATAGCAAACAAATAATATTGGTTAAATTTGTGCCACATACATATTGAACGCTTTTTTTTTAACAAGTTTACACTCTACACAAAATGAAATATTATTATCGTTTCATTTTTATTTTTGCGTTTATATCACCGTTTCAATCAAATTTAATTCAGGAAGAATCGAGGCAGTTTAAAGAACAATGGGCAACAATTAACAAATTTGAAAAAGCTCCAGAACACAGCATTTCATTAATAGATGATTTGTTGGAGCAAATGAATAAGGCAACGCAAAGTAAAAAGCAATTATCCTATACTTTAGCACTTGATCCCTTTAAAGATCAAGTAATGCAAAAGAGGCATCAGACTCAATTAGCTATCTTTAACGCTCAACTAGCTGACTTAGAACTAAAGCAGTATGAGATCAATGAATGGGATACTTATGTCAAAGAGGCTGAAGAGCTCCATCTAGCAATTACCAATTATGGTATAGCATATCCTAGCTTACAATCCCAAATCCCTTTCTTAGATGCTCAAAAAGCTAGCCACCAACAAATGGCTAAAATGCGATTTGATATTATCCAATATGGAGTCGATAAAATTGAAAATAACGAAATTACTGATTTCTTAAAATGTATCGAATACACAGAATTGATACAAAAGCATGCTTACTATTTTTTAGAGGTCTTTCCGAATCACAAAAACAACTACCTAGCAGATAATTATATAAAGTTTGCCATCAACAAGGGAAATCAATTACTAAGTGAGGAAAAGAAATTTAATGTCATCGCTAAGAATTTTAGCAGCTCATTGGACTCCATAGATTTAGATGCACATTATACCGAAATTACCGCCTATATGAATGAGCATCCTAACTCCATTAAAGCCTCTGCTTTAGGCGAAAGAAAAGAAGCCATTGATTTCCACAAATTTAAAAAGTCGATCCAATCATTACCTAAATCTATCAAAATACTCAATCAACAAATCGCCTTGGCTAAAAAGTATCAAAGTTCCTTCAAAAATGAAGATTTCATAGCTGAGCTAAAAGAAATTGAACCACAAATAGAGGCTAAAAGAAAACAGGTTTACAAAAAAGAACTTGCTCATTATACACAATTAGCCAAAAAGCAAATCTTAGAAAAAGCCAATAGCTTCGCTCAGTCTAAAAACAAATGTCCTCAAAGCATTCCACCAATCAATATGACTAAAGAAGAGATGAACAAAAGCGATAAAAACACTCAAATTCTCCATATCAATTACATCGCTAAAATCAAAATGGGCGATAACTGCAAAGCTATCAATCAGCTGCCTATTACAGGAAACGCCATCATCAAAGGCAATGCCTATAAAGGACTCAAAATTGACTATACAAATGTCCAAAAGGCAGGAAATAAAAAAGAGGTCGCATTAAATTAACACCCATTATCTATTAAATAAGGGGCTTCCCATGCGCTCCTAAGGGCGAGCCTTGTGCCCACCCCAATTTATCATTCATCATCATGCATTTATCATTCGCGGAAGGCGCATGGTCGGGCTATCCGCTCTTATGTGGCTACGCGCTGCCTGTTCGCTATAGTCGGTACTTGTCTGCCTTTCAGGCCAGCCTGCGTC
>JAHDDN010000517.1 GCA_020629335.1 Chitinophagales bacterium
AGCAGTCGTACTGATCGCCCCATTTCGGATCAATTCCATAGAACCCACATGGCTACATGCTCAAAATCTACCCCCATTTTTGATGAAAATGAAGGCTTGGTTAACAGGTTTTAGTCCTGCCTTAGCAGCCATTATCACGATATACTTGTTTAAACAATCACACCAAAAGACGGTAAGCTTCTTAGGGAATAGAAAAAGTATCAACTTATTGATGATGTTGGTTCCTTGGATGGTACTTAGTATTATTGGATTTAGTAATGATTTAGGCATGAATAGACACCTGTATGGCTTTGTTAATGGAGGGATTATATGGGTGTATGCCTTATTAGAAGAAAAAGGCTGGAGAGGCTTTTTATTAGATGCTTTGGCGCCTTCCACTAAAATCAAAAAAGCATTGATCATTGGTACGCTTTGGTACTTATGGCATTTGACCTTATTAAACCGTAGCAGCTTTACTATGGATGTCATCCAACAGGAATTGATGTTTTGGGGCATTATGTTGGTGGCCAGTTATTTCATCAATGATTTGACCATGAAAACCAAATCTTATGGAGCGGCTGCTGGCTTACATATGTTATTCAATGTGGTAACAGCCTTAAAAGGAGCCAGTTCCAATGAAAAAATTGCTTTCTTAGTCATTGCGCTAGGAATCATCATTAGTATAGATCATTTTTTAAACTCCAAATCCTCCGATGAAATCGCTGAATAATTAAGCTGATAGTTGTTGTTGTCAAAATCAAAATAATGCAACTATTTCGTAATATTTGTGTTTTGTTAAAAAAAAACATATCTTTACGTCAAACTTACTATCATGCTTTTAGAATTCAATTTTAGCAATTATTTGTCCTTTAAAGACCCTACGACTCTCTCTATGATAGGAGCAAAGTCTTTCAAAGAATTTGAGAATATCAATACTTTTAAAGTAAATGATAAATTTAAGCTTTTAAAATCTGCAGTTATTTATGGAAGTAATGGAAGTGGAAAGAGTAATTTGATTTCTGCATTTGGATACATGCGTGGCCTAGTAGTGAATTCTTTTAGGGATGCTTTATTAGATGGAGACAAAATGAATATTTCATTGAAGAAATTCCTTTTAAGTACAGAAACAGAAAATGCACCTTCAGAATTTGAGGTGGTTTTTATATTTAATGATATTAAATATAGATATGGCTTTGAGGTTGATCAAGGGAAAGTTATTTCTGAATATTTATTTCATACGACTTCGAAAGAGGTACCACTATTTACAAGAGAAAATGGAAATTTCTATATCAATAAATCATCCTTTAGTGAGGGCTTAAAACTTAACTCAAAAACTAAGAATAATGTTTTGTTTTTAACTTTAGTTGCTCAGTTTAATGGCGCGATTTCAAACAATGTAATAAGCTGGTTTAAAGATTTTAATGTTATAAGCGGAATACATGATAGGAGTTATAAACAGTATACAATAGAAAAATTAAAAAAAGATAAAGAATTTCGAAAATGGGCTAATTCTTTTGTTAAGTTTCTTGAAATTTCAAAAATGACTACTGCAGAAGAAAATATTTCAGAATTTGATATTGAAAAATTAAGAAATCAAGAAAAAGATGAAGAACTAATCAACTTGTTTACAAGTATTCAAAAAATTCAATCAAAGCAGCCTAAAAGAGATCAGATAATTACATGGCACCGAAAGTATGATGAGAATAATTTTCTTATTGATACAGTACCATTCATTTTTGATAATCAAGAATCAGAAGGAACTAAAAAAATAATCTATTTACTAGGTCCTTGGTATGACACATTGAAAAATGGAAAAATATTAGTTGTTGATGAACTGGATTCAAGGTTACATAGCAATTTAATAAAACAACTGATCAATTTCTTTCATCATGAAAACAATTCAAATGCACAATTAATATTTGCGGTACATGATACCCATATTTTATCAAAGGATGTTTTTAGAAGAGATCAAGTTTGGTTTATTGAAAAAAATCAATTTGGAGCATCAGATTTATATTCTTTAGGCGATTTTAAAAGTGAAAAAGTTAGGAAAAAATCAGCTTTTGATAAAAACTATATACAAGGAAAATATGGAGCCATTCCTTATTTTGAAGAAAATGAAAAACTAATGGAACCTCTATATGGCGAATAAAAAATTTAAAGCAAGAAAAGCCTCATCATATAGTAGGAAATCGAAGAATTTAGATGACAAATCAGGAAAAAAGGACCCATTAATAGTTTTTATTTTTAGGGATTTTGACAGAAATCAAGGTCAAGGTTTTAAGGATTGGGAAATCGATGGGCTTTTAGCTAATGCTTGTGAAAAGCTATCAGGAATAAGTCAGTTAATAGTTGGGCAAGCAATTCAAAAGCAAATCATAAAAGTATATACGAAAGTTGAATTTCCTCCTAAATCTGAGTTTACATACCCTATTCATATTCCAGAAGGAGTAAAATGGGCATCTATGCATATTCAAGGAAAGGAGTGTATAATAGGGTACTTTGAAGATAATGTTTTTCAAATTGTATTTTTAGATAAAGAACATGAATTTTGGAAAACGGAAAAGTCAAATACATAATAAGCCTTTATTGATGTTTCATCAGAAAAGAAGGTTCAAGAAATTTATAGAACGAAATCAAGCCAATCATGAATATTAAAACAAGCAAAAGAATTTATTGTCTAGCCACAGGCTTACTAACGGCATTGATGCTGATGTCAGCAGGTATGTATTTTTTCAATCATGAAATGGTGAGTGATACCTTTACTAAATTGGGATATCCCACTTATATTATTTATCCATTAGCCATTGCAAAGATATTGGGCTTGATTGCTATTTGGACCAGACAATCTAATACCTTGAAAGAATGGGCCTATGCAGGCTTCTTCTTTGATTTTGTCTTAGCAGCCGCTGCCCATATCTATATAAAGGATGGCGAATTTGCTCCAGCTTTAGTATCAATCGTACTTTTGTTGGTATCTTACACTTTTGAAAAGAAAATTTAGGTTTCCCCACCGATGAAAAACCCAACACAAAACATCATCAAGTTTTATAGAGATTGCTATAAATTAGAATATAGTACAGAAAAGGTATTGAATTTTTATTCTTCTTCTATTAGTCATTTTTATTACCCCCAAAACTTCAAAATATTAGGTCAAAATGAGTATGAATTACCTGTCGATATAGACTGGGGAAAGAAAGTAGCCTTAGAACTTGAATTAGAATCCAGCGAAAAAAAATTAGTAGCAGGGTCTTTTTTTCTAAAAGGGAAAATTAATTTATTAGGGAAAAGTCATCGTATTTTTACCCCTCTATTTATCCATGATGTCACACTTAATTATTTCAATGAAGTATATTCATTAGTAATAGAGCAAGATAGCATCAATTTGAATCCAGTGGCAGTTAACTATTTAAACTCCTTGAATGAGCAGTATATCCATCAATATGATGATTTATCGAAAGCGCTTTTGAAGACGGAAGGTCTATTTTCTTTTTCTGGTTTAGTAGGTTTGCAAGAATTGTTCAAAAATAAATATCCTAAACTGAATATTGAGTTATTGGAAGAACGCATTGAAACTGAGAACCGATTATCTGATTTGGATGCAATCTATCATGCTCGGAAAAAGAAATATGAGTATGCCTTATTCCCCGATATCTTGATTGGCATTATCGAAAAGCCTAAGAAAACGAAAGATGTTATTAACGAATTAAATGAATTAAGTGAAAGATCCCATCAAGAATCCTCTATTTTATCAAGCCTTTTTAATATTGAAAAAGATGAAATTGCTTTAAAACGAAATCAGGAAGTCAAGTA
>JAHDDN010000029.1 GCA_020629335.1 Chitinophagales bacterium
AGGAGAGGACTTAAACTCTAAAGCAGATCTGTGGGATAGGGTAGAGGTTGGGAATAAATGTGCAATGAGTTTCCATAGATTTCTCCTTACAATTTCAGCATCATCACCATCCATATTAGAAGTATATACTCTCGGAAGTAATGCTCTTAATTGATTAGCTTTTACTAAACTGGAAATTTGTTTAGAAACGTTTGGATCACTTGATGCAAATACTATTTCTTTCATTAGTGAATGGATAATTTTTGCGCATTAATTATTGTCAACACCCCAATATGGCAAATTTTTGCGCATTAATTGCGCTTTTTGGCAAAAAAATGCACATTAAATCTTATTTTAGGTAAGTTTTTGCACATTATTTCATTTTTTGATCAAATTTTTGAGCGTAATTATAGCTTAGTTAAGTTTATTTAATGATTTTTCTTTATTTGCTTAACACACAAGTCATTTAAATTAGTAGGGTAGGAATATGTTATTTATATAAACTTAGACGACTAAGTTTATATAATTTTAAGAGCGACAAATTTTCACCATAAGCTAACGAATATGGATAAATGGCAAATCAAACTTTTGCCAATAAATAAAATTATTGGCAAAAGTTGGGATTAGATTTTTATTGAAAATGCCGCTTGATTCTAGCTCGATCTTCTAAATCTTTGGTGCTTTTATGATAGATTTCTATGAAGATGATTCTATCTTCTTCCTGGAAGTAGGCGTAGATGAGTCGTAAGCCTGAATTGACACCACGACCTTTGAGAGACTTGCAAGCGATTTTTTTGACTTTGATCACGCAAGACTCAATTCCCAAATTATTGAGGCGATAGCTGAAGGGGGCACGATCATCAGGTAAGACTTCCAACACCTGCTTGATCGTGGAAATATCTTCAGTGAGGCTGCGATATTTTTTGAGTAGTTTTTTGAAATCCTTTTTAAATTCTGCTAACTCTTCAAAAGTCATGCTTCTTCAATTTCGTCTTGATAGTTTCTAACGGAGTAAGGAGTGTCACGATAGAAAACTAATTCATAATTAATTGTCTCTCCATCTTTGGAGGCCATCCAGGGCATATCTTTATGAGAGTAATCGCTAATGGCTTTTGCGGACCAATTAGAGAATTGTTCTATTACATTATCAAGGACTGCTGTTTCGCTTGCTTTTAGTTGTGTCAAGTCGGCGTTAGTTAGCGGTAAGTAGCGTGTTTGAGTGTAAGAGTGGTATTCGGTTTTGATTCTTTTTATTTCCTTATTTTCGATCATTTGGTGAATGATGGCTTCTAGCTTTTGTGGCACTGGGCCAAAAGGTAGTTTTCGATAGTTGGCACCAGTGAGATGCTCCTCGTATTGTTCGTAATAATTAAAATCGGAGAAGTATAATAATTTGTAAAGGACGGTTTCGCCTACATTAGGTTTGCCAGCACAGCGTTCTAAAATATAGAGTAGTACATTTTTGAATTTGTTAACTTGAAGCTGAGGGATGGATATTCGTTCTTGCATTTTAGTATCTGCTGATTCGGGAGATGACATTAGTTGATCATTTAGTTGGAAATCTTCAGATAGGAATTGATCAACGGAAAAGCTAAGAGCGATTGATAATTGATGTAATTCTAAGGCATTCAAATTTCTATTGCCTAATTCTATTTGGGCAAGGGAAGAACGGGAAATATTGATTTTTTTGGCTAATTCTTCTTGAGATAAACCTTTGAATTTCCGCAGCTTGGCTATTCTTTGGCCGAGTATTTTGGATGATAATTGGGTATTCATGTCATTCTTTAAGTTAATTTTCCAACAACACTAAGGTACAATTTGTTTCATTATAAATCAATTATTTGTTTTATTATCTAACATTTTATGGATTTTTTGTCTATAATTCGTATTTTTTAGGCTTTGTAAGGGGAGTTTGTGTTATCTTTGCTGGGTATTTTGGCTTAGGGATGGTAGCGGTATGCAGCGTCTAGGTGATGGCTTACGAAGCTTAGTAATGCGATGGCTGGCCCGAAGGGCAGACAAGCAGTGCTTAGCGAAGTAGACAGCACATAGCTGCATAAGAGCGGACAGCCCGACCGATTATTTTTTTGGCCAGCCATGTAGGGGCGGACCTATGTGTCCGCCCTCTGGCCAAAAAAATAATCGGGAAGCCCCAAAAGAAAATTTATATCATATTTAATTAGGGATTGTGATGACCAAGAATGAAGAATTATTAGTTAGTGTGCAGGATGATATTCGAATTTATGGGGATTATTTGCAGGATATTGCGAAGACTTTGATAGAGGAAAAAATTACGAATTGTCCGATTTTTGTAGCGCATAATGAGGAGGCGATTCAATTGGGAAAGCCTGTCATTGATGGGAAGAAATCACAAACGGCTTGGTCGATTAATGCCTCGATGTTGGAGGATTTTGTGAATCATCAATTGTTTGATGAGCCTCAGCGATTGAATTTTATGGAGATTTATAAAGATCCGACGAAATTTGCTTGTGTGTTTTTGTTAACAGAAAAGTTTTGCAGTTTTGTATTCTGTCCTTATGAAGAAGAGGACGAAGAAGAGGCATCTGAAGTTCCAACAACAACTTTGAATTAGCTACTTAATTTTATTGTATCACCTTTGTCGTCTAAGAATTGGTATTCTGTGATAGCGCATTCGGAGTCATTGACGATGGTGAGCCATTTTTTGAATTCCCAGAACCAGCGTAATTGTTCGTTAATCATTCCTTTTTTGAAGAAGGCTCCTACGAAAGGGTGTACTTTGATGGATAAATTATTAAAGCCTAAATCTTGTGAGAGATAGCGGTAGTTGGCTTTGATTTCGTCGATCAAAAGTATGGTTGGTTTGATTTTACCAGTGCCATGGCAGCTTGGACAAACTTCTGCGGTATTGATTTCTATAACTGGCTTAACTCTTTGGCGGGTGATTTGCATGAGGCAAAACTTACTTAGAGGTAAGATAGTATGTCTTGCCCTATCTTCTTCCATTAATTCACGTACACGACGGTAGACCATTTTCTTATTTTCGGCATCTTTCATGTCGATAAAGTCAATGACGACTAAGCCACCGATATCTCTTAATCTTAACTGCCGAGCAATTTCGGCAGCTGCTTCTAAATTGACTGTTAAAGCGTGTGCAGCTTGATCTATTTTATTATTTTTCTTGAAGCCGCTATTGACATCTATGACGTGCATAGCTTCTGTGTGCTCGATGACCAAGTAGGCGCCAGTTTTCATATTGACGATTTGGCCAAAAGAGGATTTGATTTGTTTAGATACATTATAGTTATCGAAAATTGGTAGTCGGGAGTTATAGTATTCGACTATTTTTTTCTTATCGGGTGCAATTTCGATAATATAATTTTTGATCTCATTAGCGATATTTTTATCATTGACAATTACTCTATTGAAGTCTTCTGTGAGTAGATCACGCATTAGACTAGAGGTTTTGCTGATTTCGCTATGTACTTTTTCAGGAGGATTAGAAGATTTAAGGCTATCAAAGATTTCTTTCCAATTTTTAAGAACATTGGCTAAATCTTGTTCTAGATTTTTTTTAGTTTTTTTGACAGCGGCGGTTCGAATAATTAGGCCAAAATTAGCTGGGCAAATATCAGCACCTATTTTCTTGAGTCTTTCTCTTTCTTTATCGTCGTCTATTTTTTTCGAGACATTAACCCCTTTATTGAAGGGGGTCAGTACTACAAATCGACCAGGAAAGCTAATTTCGCTGGTTAGTCGAGGACCTTTAGTAGAGATAGGTTCTTTGATAATTTGTACTAAAATTCGCTGTTTTCGTTTGATCGCTTCCCCTATTTCTCCATTTTTAAGAATAGGATTTAGAGGTGTAAAATCATCTAATAGGTGGCTATTTTGTTTTTCAGATAAGGTATGAGAGACGAATTTAAGAAAAGAAGGGACATTAGGTCCTAGGTCAGTATAGTGTAGGAATGCATCTTTTTCGAAGCCAACATCTACGAATGCGGCATTCAGGCCTGGTACGATTCTTTTGACAATCCCAAGACAGATATCTCCTACGGAGAATTGGGTGGTATTGTTTTCCTGATGTAATTCTACAAGTGCTTTATCTTCTAAAAGTGCTATTTCGACACTTTTTCCAGTTGCATTTATTATTAAGTCCTTTCCCACACTAAAATTTTCTAGTAGTAAATTTGGTTCATTATAACACTTGTTAGTGTTGTCTTGATTGGGTCCCAATATAATAAAAAAACAGCTTTAAGCGGTTATTTAAGCACGCTTAAAGCTGTTATAGGACAAATAGCCCATTTCTTATAAAAATTATAAAAAATGGGCTACTTTTATTCTTAAAGAATAGCTAATTAACTGATAAACAGTATATTATTTCTTCTTCTTATGTCTGTTTTTTCTAAGACGCTTCTTTCTTTTGTGCGTCGCAATTTTATGTCGTTTTCTTTTTTTACCACAAGGCATAACTAAATTATTTAATTCTTTAAAATATTTTCTATCATTTTGTCCAATTGCTTTAAAAAGTTTGGACTATCTACTAATACTTTGCATTGCTCGAAAGCAGTGACAGCTTCTTCTTTCTTTCCTAAGCCCATATAGGCTTCTCCCAGATAATAATAAGCTTCGGCATTTTTTTCATCCTCTTGAATGACTGTTTGAAGGCGTTTAACCGCCTTGTCATATTGGGTTGAAACTATTGCCATACGCCCCAGTATTAGGTTCGCTTTAGCATTCGTTGAATCTTTCTGAGTAATATCTCTAAGAGCGAATACTCCCTTCATAATATCCAATTGACTATCAATATAGCACTCAGCTAGCTTAATTTGCAAATCGGTATTTTCGGGGCCGAAAGATACTGCTTTTTTGTAAGCATTAATAGCATTTTGCAAATAATAGTTCACTAATATTGAATCTTGTGCGATTTTAAAGGACATACTGTACGTATCACCCGCTTTTTCCCAGTTTTTTAGACTAGGTTTAGTCTCGGCAGTCTTACTGTAGTAGTAAGATGCGACTTCCACATAACCCAAACGCTCCCATTCGGCAGCCAATTTTTCATGGGCTGCCAAATGAGAGCTTGCGTCTTGGGATTCCAACGGCTTTTCAAGAGCAGTAATATCTGCTAATTCCTTAGGTTTTAGGCGAGATTTTAGATTAATCACTATTTGCTCAAAATCTAAGTTAGATTCAGGGAGTGTTTCTGATGAGTTCTCATCAGCAAGCATTTCCTGAGCTTTGGCTTCTTTCTTTTGAAGTGCTTCTTCAAGTGTCAAGCCTCTTTTACCAAAGAAAAATAAAGTGGTTGAAATTCCTATAAATGTGAGAATTAGTATAAATTGTTTGTTTCTCAAGTTATATTATGCTTTCTCTTTTTCCTTCGCTTCCTTCTCTTCTTTTTCCTTCTTAGCGTTTAATACCCTGCTTTGTTTAACTAAGTCTACGAAGACTTTAGCAGGCTTAAATGCTGGAATGTGGTGTTCTGGTATCTCGATAGCAACATTCTTTTTAATATTTCTTCCTATCTTTCTTGCACGTTTCTTCGTAATGAAGCTACCAAAACCTCTGATATATACGTTTTCGCCATCGTGTAATGCGTCCTTAACTTCTTTAAAAAATGCTTCTAAAGAAACTAAAACATCAACTTTGGGAACCCCGGTCTTATCCGCGATTCTTGCGATCAAATCGGCCTTTCTCATAATTAACTAATTGATGAATTTATATAATGTATTTATGTTTATCTGCAAATTTCATAAAAAAAATGAAATCTCAAAAATATTTTAAATAATTGTTAATGAATGTGATACATTTTTAAAAAAAGATACTATGAAAATGCATAATTACAGGAAATACAGCCTTAAACACTATAATTGTTCATTTTGTTTAAAGCTACAATAATTTGTTGCTATAAATAAATATTTATAAAAATGTATCGCATTTTTTTATTTATAATAAAGTCTTATCGACAATTACTATCTTATTACTAAACAAGAAATTTGCCAAACTTTCAACTTAAAATATTATCACTGCTTTTAATAAGCTTAAGTTTGCATTTTGTGGATATGAATGCTCAAAATCCTCCCTTTAGCTCATTTTCGGTTGAAAATGGATTACCCAGCAATAAAATTAATGACATCTTTCAAGATAGTCGACAATTTATTTGGGTGGCTACAGATCAAGGTTTAAGTCGCTTTGATGGCTTTAAGTTTACAAATTTTACTCGTAAAGAGGGCTTAATGGATAATGAGATATTAGCAATCCATGAAGATTTACATCATAGATTATGGCTGCTTACAGCTAATGGCAAATTATGTTTTCTTAATGATGGGAGTGTTTTTTCTTCCTCTAATACTTACTACCTCAAAAAACTACCCAAAGCTTTGTATAACTCCGCCTATGCCGCTAAAGATAGTAGCATCTGGCTTGGTACAGAACACAAGGGCTTTGTTAAAATAACTGATAATCAGTTACATCACTATAACATCAAAGACGGTGCCCAACTTTTCTATGAAGAAAAAAATGATACGCTTGTTAGCGTCATCGCATATGAACAACCCTATAGAGCATTTCAAATTAATCAAGAGGAAATACTACTAGCATACCCAGATAGTTTGTTGATCAAAAAAGGAAAAACAGAGAAAAGCTTACTTCCTAATAAAAAACAGTTTTTCAGTGAGCAAGTGACCGATATTCTAAAAGATAAAAATGGCTACTATTGGATCGCTAAAAGAGGAGGAGGAATAATCGGTTTTCAAGTAGAGGAAAACAAAGTTACAGACCACAAAAGAATGTTGGAAGAAAAAACAATTACCTCAATATTAGAAGACAAAGAAGGTAATTGGTGGCTCGGTACCCCCAATGAAGGTCTGCTACTCATTACTAACCAAATGGCTAATGTCATTGATCAAACTAATGGTTTGAGTAGTAATGAAATACATGTAATCGAAAAAGATCAGGATGGCCAATGGTGGATAGGTGGTAATAACGGCATCATACAAATGTGGGGAAAAGGAGCGAAAACACAACTAAATATTAACTATACAGGCGATACCTACCTCCCTATTCACGCTTTTAGCATCGATAAAAATAATAATAAATGGTATGGAACAGACAAAGGCCTAATGCTCCAAAACAAGCAAAATCAAGTATTAATTGTTGACGTAAACCCAGTAAATGATATAGAAATAGCTCCTAATGGAAATCTATACATAGCATTAGATAATTATGCTATCAAAATAACTCCTGAAATGGATTATAAAATTGATACGATTTATAACGATAAAACAACAGCAATACTAGCAGCTCCTAATGGAAATATATGGATGGGAAATGATAGCGGATTAGTAGTTTATGCCAATAATAAAATTACACCTAATAAGGCCAATACAATTAATCTAAGTGCTCGTGTTAATGATCTTATATTGCTTCCTGATAATAATATTTGTGTTGCAACGAATGGTTCTGGACTAGTAATCTTTGGTGAAAAAGAAACAGAAATAGTTACTGAAAAAGAAGGCTTATCAAGCGATATTTGTAAGAAATTATACCTAGATCAACAAAAACAAACATGGGTCATAACCCATAAAGGGGTTAATAAACTGAACACTTTTAAAGACAGTAGTAGCAAGTATAGTGTACTGAAATATAGTGCCTTAAATGGAATTAACACAAATTTACTTTATGATATAGCCGTCGATGGAGATTCAATATGGCTGGCTGCCAGCAATGGACTAACTATTATGAACTACCAAAATGAACAAAAAAAGTCTCCTCCACCCATATTCATCGAACAATTAAAAATAAATGATCGAGATACTATAATAAAAGAAAACTACAAGCTACCACATCATAAAAATTCGATTCGATTCGATTATACTGGAATTTCCTATAAAAGCATGGGGCAACTCAACTATCTCTATCAGATGGAAGGAATCGATGATGATTGGCAAAGCACTGATCAAAGAAGCCTACAATACCCAGCCCTTGCTCCTGGCGAATACGTATTTAAAGTGAAAGCACTGAATGAAAATGGTATCAGTAGCGAAAATACCGCACAAATTAGCTTTCAAATAGAAAAACCCTTCTGGAAAAAAACATTCTTTTTAATACTAATGAGCATAATCGCATTAGCATTAATCAGTCTGTTAATCTACGCCATCCTACAATACTTCAAAGAAAAAAACGAACTCCAACAAAAAATCAGCGAATCTGAACTAGTAGCCCTAAGAGCACAAATGAATCCACACTTTATTTTCAATTCACTCAACTCCATACAATACTTTATCACCGAAAATGATAAAAAATCAGCCAATATCTACTTATCTACCTTCTCAGACCTAATTCGTAAAGTACTTGATAACTCCAAAAAAACAGCCGTCCCACTAGGAGACGAAATAACCTCTATAGAACTATACCTCGAATTAGAATCATTACGATTTAGCGGCAAATTCAATTATGAAATCAAGATCGCACCCGATTTAGATCGAAATTTTCATAAAATACCTCCATTACTCATCCAGCCCTATATAGAAAATGCCATATGGCACGGCCTCTTGCCCAAAAAAGGCGACGGAATAGTCAAAATAGAACTACTAATGGAAACCCCCAATATTATCAAATGCATCATAGAAGATAACGGAATCGGTAGAGCAAAAGCCATGGAAATAAAAAAACGAAGAAGAACCAAACACCAGTCTTCAGGCATGAAAAATACCGCCAAAAGACTAAAAATGCTACACCTAATGCACAAAACACAACAATTCCAAGATAATAAAGTCAAAATTATAGACCTTTATGAAGGAGAACAAGCCAAAGGAACAAGAGTAGAACTCCTAATTCCACAAATCCAATAAACAACTCTAATTGCCGAATAGATAATATACTATTTTGGGGCTTCCCCTTTCTGACTTTTTATCGGATTCGTAGGGGCGCTACCTATGTGTGCGCCCTCCGATAAAAAGTCAGAAAGGGTCGGGCTGTCCACTCTTATGTGGCTATGCCACTCCTACTACGCTAAGCCGTACTTGTCTGCCCTGCGGGCCAGCCTGCGTCCAGCTAAGCTACGTAAGTCGCAGCATGGCCGCCACATACCGCTCCCATCCCTAAGCCAGTAATGAGTTTGTTAGTAATTAGTGTATTGGTATAATTAGTACATAGTAATTTTATATTACACAGCATAATTCATATAGTAAACTAAACAAGCAGTCTCTCAGCCAGCGCAAGCTGGCGGTCTCTAATCTGATAGCGAACGCAGAGAGCGATCTCTCATCTAAACAAACTGAAATGAAAAACCCAACCAACATAAAAGCCATCATTATCGACGACGAGGAAGGCAGCCGCAAAACGCTAAGGAACCTATTAGTAGAATATTGTCCACAAGTAGAAGTACTCGACCTCGCAGATTCAGCAGCTACAGGCATTATGTCCATTCGCCAGCACCAGCCCGATCTCGTTTTCCTTGATATTGCTATGCCAGATGGGGATGGATTCGAAATGCTCGATAACATAAAAGAAATCAACTTTGGAGTCATATTTACTACCGCCTATGACGAATATGCCGTACAAGCATTCGAATACTCAGCCATCCACTACCTTCTAAAACCCATTAATATTCTCAAGCTCCAAAAAGCAGTGGAGGAGTTCGAAAAACGAACCATTTCTACTGAGCAAAACCATTTCAACTTTTTAAAAGAAAATATAGATCGCCCATCTGCCCTAAAAAAAATAGCCCTCCCAACACAGGAAGCGCTATTATTTGTTTCTATACAAGATATTATCCGATGCGAAGCAGACGGAAGCTACACGCTTTTTTATCTAAAAAACAAGAAAAGGGTCATGGTAGCCAAAACATTAAAGCATTTTGAAGATTTACTAGATGCAAATGTATTCTTAAGAGTACACCATGCCCACCTAATTAACCTCAATCAAGTAGTAAAATACATCAAAGGAAAGGGAGGCAGCATCGAAATGAGCGATGGCTCCGAAGTAGAAGTGTCTGTTAGAAAAAAAGATATCTTCATGAAAAAATGGAAAACGAAGTAAAAGATTATTTCTTTTCCTTGACCTCTTCCATATAATTAAAGTTAAGGGTACCACAACTATTTAAGTCCGAACTTAAAGCTATATGCTTCTTACCTCTACTATCAATAATGGTAAATGCAGCAGTGTTAGGTGGACGGCTTCCTTCATTATGAGCATATAAAATAAGGTAATTATCCTGATTAGGAACAATCTGAACCCTTAGTTTTTTCTTTTTACGTTTGAGTTTGTACTTATCCAATATCCACTTACCATTAAAATTCAAAGAAACGATATCGCCATCAATTTCCTCGGTATCCCAGACCGCTATCTTAATAACCCGATCATCAACAGTTACCATATCAGCATCTTCTATCGTTCGATTACCAATCAATACAGGCTGATCCCCCTGATAAGTAATCGGCAAATCAATAGATCCCAATTGAGTAGAATCTACCTTAAGCTCTGGCATCTTGATTTCTACCACCTCAGGAATAATCTCTGGTAATGGTTGTGTTTCTATAGGTACATCATCTAAGCTTGGAATCGGCTTATCATTAAACAAAGCTCTACTTTTTTCATCGGCTGGAAAATATTTACGGATACTACATTCATTTGCATCCTTTACTTCAATATAAGCAAATTGAATAAACTCCTCTCCATTCGTAAACTCCTCTATGTTCTCTCTTGGGTTAGGCGTATTTTTCTTTTTCTCAAATTCCATAGTCTTCGCCTTACTAAACTCCAAATAATTAGTATCTACCTCAATTTCCGCTTCAGCACCAATAACAAAAATATATCCTTGGCTCGATTGATAAGGCTCCTGTCCACCCCTAATCTCTTCAATCTCTAATGATCTAGGATTAACATCAACTTCAATAGGGCTGCTGTCCTTGATTGTCATGGACTCAGCAAGCTGCTCTCCCCATTCATTTGTTACAGTGACAGTATAATCACCTGCCGCCAAATTACTAACAAAAGGGCTGCTCTCTCCATGAGACCACTTACAGCTGTAGCGGCTTCCCCACCGATTAGTCGTTACCTTAGCAGCGCCACCACCACCAGAACCGCACTCAGGCTGTTCAATATTAATTTTAACGATTAAAGGTTCGGGAGGAGTAGGCATAATTTTAACAGAGTGGGTATTAGTAGTACAGCCTGTTGAAGCCGTGAAACCCCAATAGACATAAGGGTTATGATTGAAGAATTCACTGACCAAATCCCCATGATAAGTCAAGCGAGGATGCCCATCAAAATAAACCTTTAACATCTTTATGTCTGGCTCCCAAATAACCTTGGCCTTATGATTCTTACAATCTTCTATATTGATACGTTCCACATTGGCAGCTACAGGCCCTGCAATATTCTGATCAGGCATATCGTGATTAGGCCCATTGTACATAAGAGCTAAATGATCATAGACTTCATCGTATTCTGCCTCTTTAGTGTCAAACTCAACAATTAATGCTGGTTGGATACCTCCATAACCCATTGTTTCATCACCTTGACCAATGATGTTTTGCCCTGATTGCTGAAAAATAAAGGCAATGCCATCACCACCAAAATTATCACAACCTAACATTAACTCAAAGTGCAACTCAAATCTATCTCTTAAGTTGATTTGACGATCATGCCAAATGGCTCCTTTAATATAGTTAGCATTATGAGTTAAGCGATAAGTGTTCAGTTCTGTTTCATAGGCAGCACCTACTTCCTTAAAGCCAATTTGCCCCATAACACTTGAGCCTATTAAGATAATAGTTAGTATAAGTAAGAATCTTTTCAAGATCATTTATTTGGCTAAAAAATAAATTCGTCTGCAAAGATAAGGGATAAACGCTTGAATTTGAATTATATCAGAGGATTTATTCAAACGCTAACTCCAGTTAAAAGCTGCTTATTACTTAATAAACCTTTTCTCCTTTATCTAACCATATTCCCCACTCTCTTGAATAAGCATGAACATCATCAGTCAAATTATTATCAATATCATAAACAGGCTGGTCCTTATTAATCCATTCAAAAATACCTCCATATAAGTTGTAAACATCAACAAAACCTAAGGATTTCAAGCGTTCTCCAATCTTTTCACTCCGATAACCAACAGAACAATAAACAACAACTTTGAGATTTTTATCAAACTCTTCTATCATTTTAGGCTGAAATTCATCATAACCAACCCATATAGCCCCTTTGATATGACTGACTTCATACTCCTCATAAGCACGAGTATCCAATAATATCAACTCTTCTTCCTCTGCTAAATCAGCTACAGTTATAAAATCTACACTCTCATCAAGTAAGGAACGCAACATCAATTGATAAGTACTATTCTTTAATCCAGAACTGTTCTGAGCCTCTAAAGACACCCCTAACACCATAACAAAAACTGGAATTATCAAGTATAAGTAGAGCCTTTTTAATTTTTTCATACTATTGACATTAAACGCTTTTAATCTAATGTGGTCATAAAGCGTGTTGAAAAAATAACTTGCTTATGTAATGATGAAAAATAAACTTTCGATACTTAGTTATTCTTTTATCACTTCTTAAAGCAACGCTAAATGTATAACTTCCGTTTATAGCGCTAAAGATAGGATGTTAAAACAAAATTCAACCACCCTCGAAATTTCAATTGCTGTTTCCAACCTAAAATATCAAATTGATTTAAAACTTAGTAACTTAAGTATTAAATATATATCGTAAAAAGGTGACAATTGTTAATATTTCAGTCTTACTAACTGAAATAAAAAACAAATTTTTTAACGTTTTTTTAATGCTAAAAAATTGTACCTTTGCGAAAAAATTACAGAAATAAAGATTTTTAACCCCTTATTTAAAATTAAAAAGTTATGATTTCATTGAAAAAAGGCCTTCTAATAATGTTGGCATTTTCATTCATTTTCTTCACAAGTTGTACTGAAGAAGATGATGATATCGCACGTCCTTCAACTACATTAATCTCACCTACAGCTGAAGCTGATTATGCTTTAGGAACAGAAATTGAAATGAAGGCTTATTTTACAGATGATTTGGACTTAGATAATTATCTTTTCAAAATCAGACCTGCAAGTGATGATTGGCCAGTTCAAGGTTTTTCAACAGATGTTGAGGGAGACATAGAGGGCGAAGAGGAAACAGTGTCAGAATTTGTGACTATTCCTGAAACTAATGAGGATGGTTCTCCAATAGGTGCTGGACCTCATATTGTAAGTGTTTTCTGTTCTGATAGAGTTACTCAATATTCTGATACATTAGAAGTGGAAATCAACATTTATAATCCTGCTGATGAAGTGGCGCCATTAATTGTAATTACGGCTCCTGCAAATTTGGCAGTACCATTTACGGCTGATAGCGACGATAACGATATCGCTATTTCTGGAACTATCTCTGACGATTCAGGTATTGCAAGAATTACTTATTCTTATGTACAACGTGATGAAGATTTAACTCCTTTCGAAGATGAAGATTACCCATACAATGCAACTTTAGATGGAGAAGCTCCTACAACTTACGAAATTGTTGGTAACTCTGACCCAGCAGGTGCAGGAACTTTCCCTTACTTTAAAGCTCCTGATATAGGTGAATATAACTTAGTTATTACCGCTTATGATGTTTATAACAATTCATCTTCTATCAGTATTCCAGTAAATGTAAACAAGTAATTAATACTTAGAACTTACAGAAATTAATACTTAAAAGGGCTATTCGGTTAATCGAATAGCCCTTTTTTTGTAAGTTGAAAATTTATTACACGACTCTCCTTTTTGTCATCTAAATGCTAATTGCGTATATGTGTGCTGTCATTTAAGCGCATATAAAGACTTTTTGCCCTTCCTTTTTGTGAAATTTTAAGTGTTTAAACGTATAATGCTAAAGTAGAACCAAATTTTTTTACGAAAAAACCCCTAAAATCAACTTATGAAGTTTAGTGATTTTACTTATGAACGCCCTAAAATTGAAACAGTAGAAAATCGCTTTAATAACCTATTAGAGCAATTTGAAAATGCTAAATCAGTATTCGAACAAGAAGAGCTGATTAGGGCAATGAATGAAATCCGTTCGGATTTCAACTCCATGTTTAATATAGCCTCAATTAAACATAGCATCAATACTGACGATAAAAGATTCGAAGAAGAACAAACATTCTTTGATGTTAATAATCCAAAGTATCAAGCGTTAATTACCCGATATTATAGAGCCTTAGTAAATTCTGAATTCAATAATGAATTGAGAGAAAAGCTAGGAGACCAATTATTTGATATCGCAAAATTAAGCATCTCTACCTTCAAGCCAGAAATAATCAAAGACCTACAAAGAGAAAATGAACTATCAAGCGAATACCTGAAATTAATGGCATCCGCTAAGATTATGTTTGAAGGAAAAGAGTACAATATGAAAGGACTAGATCCTTTCTGTATGTCCACTGATAGAGAAGTTAGAAAAAAAGCAAATGAAGCCAAATGGTCTTTCATGTCAGATAATCAAGAAACATTTGATAGAATATTTGACGATCTTGTAAAAGTAAGACATAAAATTGCCCAAAAACTAGGCTTTGAAAACTTTGTCGAATTAGGATACGCTCGTATGCTAAGAACTGATTATAATGAAGAGCAAGTAGCTACATTCAGAAACCTAATCTTGGAATATGTCGTGCCTATCGCTCAATCTCTTAGAGAAAGACAAGCTAAAAGAATCGGTTTAGACCAACTCAAATACTACGATGTCCCCCTATATTTTGAAAATGGGAACCCAATGCCGAAAGGTGATCCTGAATGGATACTGGACAATGGACGGAAAATGTATGACGAAATGTCTCCTGAAACATCAGCATTCTTCGACTTCATGATGTCCAATGAACTAATGGACGTACTTAACCGCAAAGGCAAAGCAACTGGAGGTTACTGCACTTACATAGACAACTATAAAGCGCCGTTTATATTCTCTAATTTTAATGGTACCTCTGCCGATATTGATGTACTAACACATGAGGCAGGACACGCATTCCAAGTATTCTCAAGTAGAGATATCGAAATTCCAGAATACCTATGGCCAACCTATGAAGCTTGTGAAATTCATTCCATGAGTATGGAATTCTTTGCCTGGCCATGGATGCACCATTTCTTTGAAGAAGATACCGATAAATATAAATTTGGACACATAAGCTCAAGCCTACTTTTCTTGCCATATGGAGTTAGTGTAGACGAATTTCAACATTGGGTGTATAAAAATCCAGATTGTACTCCTGCCGAAAGACGCCAAGAATGGATGAGAATTGAAAAGAAATACGCTCCTGAAACCAACTTCGATGGAAATGAATATCTAAATAGTGGAGGATACTGGCATCGACAATTACATATATTCCAAATGCCTTTCTATTATATAGATTACACACTAGCACAGATTTGTGCATTCCAATTTTGGAAAAAATCAATGACAAACTCAGAAGAAGCTTTTGATGACTATGTCAACCTTTGCAAAGAGGGTGGAAAAAGATCATTCCTAAAATTAATAGAATTCGCTAACCTAAAATCTCCTTTCGATGAGGAAGCGTTTAAGGAAGTAATTGGCTCAATTAAAGAATACTTAGATCAAACAAATGATGCCAATTGGGCATAATAAAAAAAGGAATTCACATTCAGATATGAGCGTGAATTCCTTTTTTATTTTTTTTTTAATTCACTTCTCGAAAAAGAATCTTGTTATTTTAAACTTTATCTTTTAACTTTATAGATGCACTTATACAGTACAAAATCAAAGCATGAGTAAAATTTGTTAACGAAACAGCCTTGAATTGGACCTATCTGATGAACCTTACCCTTATTACGTCTTCTTAGAACAAATACTAAACGGAAGCGGAGTTTATAACCTATTCCAAGTATATCTGACGGATATTGCCCTTCTACTTTTTATAATCCTACTAATTTTCTGTTCCGCAATGGTCTCAGGTTCTGAAGTAGCTTACTTTTCCCTGCGTACCAAACAAATGGAAGATTTGGAAGACGATGAAACGCCTAATAGCGAGCGTGTACTCAGGCTGTGGAAAGATCCACAACACCTTTTAGCAACCATACTCATCGCAAATAACCTGTTTAATATCGGGATTATCATCACCTCTTTTTTTCTTACTAAAAGACTTTTTTTCAATTGGGGGCCCTCTTGGCTAGCAGGACTCTTTAATGCGGTAGTCGTAACCCTAATATTAGTACTCTTCGGTGAAATAGTGCCCAAAGTATACGCCAATCAGTATAATGTTAGCCTTGCAAAATTGACATCAGCCCCTTTATCATTCCTGAAAAAATTACTCTACCCAATTAGTTTCCTACTAGTAGGGTCTACCTCTTTAATCGAACAAAGGCTACAAAAAATGAGACAATCTGAAGTGCTCGATATCAAAGATATTCAAGACGCCATTGATATAGTCGCCGAAAATATCACCAGCCAAACCAATAGTAAAGAAGACGAGGAAGAACTCAAAGAAGAAATAGAAATGATCAAAGGCATAGTCAGCCTCAAAAAGAAAACAGTTAGGCAAATTATGACTAACCGAACAAACATGGTCTGTGTAGAGAAAAATACAAGCTACAAAGACCTACAAAAAGTCATTACTCAAAATAACTTCTCTCGTATACCTATTTATGATGAAAGTATCGATAATATCACAGGTGTTCTTCACGCAAAAGACTTACTTCCTTACCTAAACAAAAAAGATGATTTTAAGTGGCAAAAAGAAATCAAACACAAAGAAGCTTTCTTCGTACCAGAAAGCAAAAAAATAGATCAACTGCTTAGAGAAATGCAGCTAAAAAGACAACACATGGCCATCGTGATTGATGAGTACGGCGGTACCGAAGGACTCGTTACTCTAGAAGATATACTAGAAGAAGTAGTAGGAGAAATTGAAGACGAATTCGATAAGGCAGAAGATAGCCTGAACAATAGCTTCAAAAAAATAAACGATAATCACTACGAATTTGATGGACAAGTCATGCTGACAGATTGCTGCAAATTACTCAATATTGACGAAGATACTTTTGATGAAGCCAAAGGCGAGTCCGACTCCCTAAACGGCCTCCTAATGGAGATAAATGGCTCCGTTCCAACTAAATCTGACCAAGTAGTCTATAAAAATTTCATTTTTTCTGTTAAAAAGCTCAGTGATAAAAATATTATTGATACCATTACAGTTAAAATAAGACCAATTGAAGATGTCGAAATACCCAAACAAGCAGGTAGATAAAATTTACATGAAATACTTTCTCCCAATTTTATTCCTTTTCAGCTGCCTAATGATCATTGGATGCAGCGAAAGTTATACTCCTAAACCAAGAGCGTATCCACGGATCATTTATCCCGAAAAAGGCTACCAAGCCTTTAATAAGGAGGAATGCCCATTCACCTTTGAATATCCACAATACGCTAACTATATCAAAGACTCTCTCTTCTTCGATGAAAAAATAGAAAGCCCCTGCTGGTTCAATCTCGATATGCCGCACTTCAAAGGCCGAATATACGCAAGCTACAAAACAATCAATAAAGAAAATGATTTCTATAAACTCGTTCAAGATGCTCACAAAATGCGCTCAAAACACGTCATTAGAGCTGACTTTATCGACGATAGAATATTCATAGGTCAGCCTGGAGTCACTGGTATGATATATGAACTTGGTGGCAATGCCGCCTCACCAGTTCAATTCTTCGTATCCGATAGTACCCAACACTTCCTAAGAGGTGCACTCTACTTCGAGCATACACCAAATATCGACTCACTAGGCCCCGTAATCGACTACGTAAAAGAAGATATGTATCGATTCCTAAATAGCCTCCAATGGAAGCAATAAAACGACATAAATAATAATACATTTATTCTTAAGTAGTTGACGGTAATTATTTGGGTATGATTGATGAGCTTATTTTTAGCTTAGACAAAGCACTTTTCGCCAGTAATAGCAGGGCTATTGCTAAGAAAAGTAATGCAGTATAAGCTAAAAATAAGCCAGCAGAATTGCCGAAATAATTGACGTTAATTACTTAACTTTGCCATTCCATTTTAGGGGCTTCCCCGATTTTTTTTGGCCAGATTTGTAGGGGCGCACCTATGTGTGCGCCCACTGGCCAAAAAAAAATCGGGTCGGGCTGTCCGCTCTCACTCAGCTATTCAGCAGCTACTACACTAAGGCATACTTGTCTGCCCTTCGGGCCAGCCTACGTCTGCCTAAGTTACGTAAGCTACTTCATCACGCTGAGTACCGCTACCATCCCTAAGCCAATAAATAAGAAGCAAGGGAGAATAACAGCATCCAATAGAAACCAAATAAATTATGAAAAAATATAGCATTCTACTATTAGCATTGATAAGCTTTTCATTATTCTCCTTCGCCCAAGAAAAAAGAGGCGTTTTAGACGATGGAATTGAAGACGAAATCAAAGAAGAACTACAACAAAATATTCCTAACGAATCCAGAGACAGACTCATCTTTGAATTCACCCACGATAACTGGCTCAATAAACCTGATAATGTCGATCTTCGTTGGTACAATAGAGGATTTAATACCTACGTCATGTATGATATCAGCTTAGGCGAAAAAGGAAATGTAGGATTCGCTCCAGGAGTAGGTATCAGCGCCAATAATGTATATTATAATGGCCGTATGCTCTATGATGATAGCCTCGATCAAGTTTACTTTGAAAAACTAGCTGACGAACTAGACATCAATACCAATAAAATAGGAACGACCTTCTTAGAGGTCCCCCTCGAATTAAGACTCCGAACCAACCCAGACAGAAATCTTAAACGATGGAAACTGGCATTAGGATTACGTGGAGGCTACTTACTGAATGGCCATACCAAATATAAAGGCCAACAATACGCCGCTAATGGAGGCTTCGAGTCAGTCAAGGTAAAAGACCTAAGAATACCAAGCATTAGCAAGTATCGCTTAGGAACCAGCCTAAGGCTTGGTTATGGCAACTTCAATATCATTGGCTACTTAGCCCTTACACCATTTTTTGAAAGAGATAGAGGCCCCGATATTCAACAGTTTTCTATCGGCTTTAGCTTCAATAGCTTCTAAAAAATAAAAAAAGGTGAGTGACTAATCATTCACCTTTTTTTATTGGAAAACTCATTTAAGGTTTTTCTGCTGGCTTAGAAAATAGTTGATTTTCAGCTTCATCGTAAAACTTTAAATGAGTTCGGAGTTAAAAAGTGTTAAGTATCAATAAAAACAGCTTGTATTGCGTTAAGACAATATACAATCAAACAATATCCGCTATGAAACAACTCACATCATTAATAATTGCTGCTTTTTTAGGAGGGCTGATCGCTTTAGGAGGATATCACTTCCTTGCTAAAGAAGAAACGAAAGTAGTCATGTTATCGGACTCTACAGTGAATGCACCAATTGTACGAACAAATTATACGACTTCAACTCCCGATTTTTCAGTTGATTTTACCAAAACAGCCGCTATTGCTATGCCTGCCGTAGTTAATGTTAGAGCTTCTCAAGATTACGCCAGAAATGGAAGAAGATTATTAGGAGAAGAATATGCTTCTGGTTCTGGTGTTATTGTCAGCGATGATGGCTATATCGTAACCAACTATCACGTAATTGAAGGAGCAGCAAGTATAGATGTCGTCATGACCGATAATCGTACTTATAATGCTACGCTAATAGGGGAAGATCCACAAACAGATCTCGCACTACTGAAAATTAATGAAAAAGGATTAGATCACTTAGAATATGGTGACTCAGATGTCCTCAAAATTGGAGAATGGGTACTTGCAGTAGGAAATCCTTTCGATTTAGCTTCCACAGTAACAGCGGGCATTGTAAGTGCTAAAGGTCGAAACATTAATATCTTAGACGATCAAGCTGCCATTGAATCCTTTATACAAACGGATGCAGCAGTCAATAAAGGCAATAGTGGAGGCGCATTAGTAGATTTACGCGGTCAGCTAATTGGTATCAACTCAGCAATCGCGACGCCTACAGGAACCTATACCGGCTATTCATTTGCTATCCCATCTAATATAGTCATGAAGGTTATAGAAGACCTAAAAGATTACGGATCTGTACAGAGAGGCTACCTAGGAGTAATGATTAATAATGTGAACGGCGATATGGCCGAAGAACTCGATTTAGACATAACTGAAGGAGTTTATGTGTCAGACTTGGTCAGTGGAGGCTCCGCAGAAAAATCAGGTATTGTAAGAGGCGATGTGATTTTAGAAATCAATCGAAAACTAGTTAAATCAAGCTCTGAATTGCAAGAAGCAATAGGAAGAAAAAGACCAGGTGATAAAGTGAAAGTTACGATCTATCGAAATGGAAAAGAAAAAGTGTTAGATGTAATACTTCGAGATGAAAATGGTAAAACACGAATATCAAGCACCAAAACAGATCGTCCCTCTGCTAACTCAAGTAATAAAAAAATATACTCAAATATTGGTATAGAGTTAAAAGAACTGAGTAGAGAAGAAAAGCAAAAGTTCAATATTCAATCTGGCGTAATGATCACAGATATTTTAAAAGGCAAGGTCAGCGATTATACAGATGCTCAAGAAGGTTTTATTATCACAAAGATTAATAATCAAGTGATTACTAGTCTAAGAGATGTAGAAAGAGCCTTATCTAATAGTAATGGCGGCGTGCTTTTAGAAGGCGAGTATCCAGGTTTTTCAGAAAAGTATTATTACGGATTCGGACTATAAAAAAATACAATCCATAGCAGCAATAACCCGATAAAATAGGTAGTGTATACACTATCTATACGATATTGTAGATTGTTAGAGATGTGTCACATTCATTTGTGGCACATCTTTTTTTAAAAATGATGCAAGCATACACAATTAAATGAAAAGTTAGGGCGTTATTAGAACATATTTACACATCCAAAGAAAGTATTTTATAGCTATACATTTTTACTCAGTCAAATTAATTTAATATAACTCAAATCATCCATTTTATAAGAGATGAAGATGGGTTCGTTTACACTAAATAATTATTATATCGAAATAGACTTACTTGAAAATTAATCAACATTGTTTAGCTCATACTTAGCTAATACAAGTACATTAATGTGAATAATTATGATAATGTTTCGAATAATAAGCCTAGCATCGCTATGCCTACTAATGGGTAATTTGATGATAGATGCACAAGTAAACGATACCCTAAGACAGCAATCAACTCAAGATTCTTCCAATAGCGAATATAAGGATCTCCAAAATAACAAGGGCGAAAAAGAAAAAGTCGTAGAGCTTTTAGATGAGATTATACTGACTTCATCTACTCAAGTTGGAGAGGGAGCCTATGACCGAATTCAGACGAAGGAGAAGGTGGCAATTCCTTATGATAATATTAGAGAAGCAGACGTTTTTTGGTCAAAGCGAATTTGGCGAGAGATTGATGTTCGAGAAAAAATGAATTTCATTTTCTCCGCTGAAGAACAGCCATTAATAGCAGTACTCTTTGAAATACTGCGCAACAATCCAGATGTGCAGTTGTTTGCTGATGATGCCTTTACAGAAGAATTAACCATAGAGCAAGTAGTGAGTAAGCTTCATTTACGCTCTAATGTAGATGTATATGATGAGGATACGGATGATTATGTCAATCAAGAAGTAACAAATGCCTTTAACCCTGATGAATACAAGAAATTTCGCTTAAAAGAAGATTGGATATTTGACGAGGAAAGAGGAGGAATGGTTGTGCGTATTATAGGATTGGCTCCTATCCGAAATGTCTATGATGAAAATGGCAATAAAAGAGGCCAAGAAGCCTTATTCTGGATGCACTATCCTGAAATAAGACAATACCTCGCCAGATATGATTCTTATAACCCACTGAATGATGCCATTCGTTTGAGCTGGGATAACATATTCGAAATGCGCTATTTTGCCAGTCGCATTACCAAAGAATCTAATGCTGATGGCAAGCGGATAGAAGATTATGAAACAGGCAAGTCTGCTTTATTAGAATCAGAAGAAATTGAGCGCCGCATATTCAATATGGAACATGATATGTGGAGCTACTAAATAGAAAAATTTAACCTGGTAAACATGGCTTTACCGAACAATTAATTTTCATTTTGGGGCGTAATTTTAAGAATGGATCGGGTGGGTTTATCTTATTAAATCGGCCCGGTACATTCGCTTCCCCCAAAAAATTAAAAATCATCATTCCTGCGTGAGGGATGGAAGTGGTATGTGGCGGCCATGCTGCGACTTACGAAGCTTAGTGATGCGATGGCTCCTTAAGAGACAAGCAGCACTTAGCGCAGTAGGAGCCGCATAGCCACATAAGAACGGACAGCCCGACCCTTTATTTATTTCCTGAGCGTAGTTTTTTAAACTACGTTCAGGAAATAAATAAAGGGGCACGCCCAAAAAATAAATAGTATTGGCTTGAGTGCTTTTAAGGATGGAGACCCTGCGCCCTGAGTGGTGTAGGGTCTTTTTTTATTCCTCAAATTAGAGTACATTTGCAGGATAAATATATCTATTTCTGCAATTTGGATATTTGTTTGATACACAATGTCTTATTTCTTTGTTTTTAGGAAATACACTAAATTATGCCAGTCAATATGTGATTTTATTATAAGGCGTAATATTGAAAAAAATGGCAACGTTTTTGCGAGACTATATAAAGTATTATCAGTGTAGAAACAATTGATATATTTGGCTTTGACTTAAAAAAAACACAAAACCTATATTTATTATGATGAAAAAATTACTACTTCTTATGGCTTTGCTTTTGGTCCATTATTGGTCCATTGCACAAATAAGTATAACCAGTTTAGATGAGGTCAATATAGTTGACTTTACAGGTTTTCAGGGAGAAGGCTTTGTTCCTGAGCCAGAAGGGGGCCAATTGGATTCTGATAATTGGTCAATAACAGGCCTTTCTGATGGAGATTTAGATTTTGGTGGAACGGCAATTACAGAAGATTATTTGGGTTTAACAGATGGAAGCGGCGTTACGGAAGGAGGCTTTTATGCTTATGACGATGGTTTAGAACAAATGATTTGGATACAGCCTACAGGCCAAGATTATACCCCAGG
>JAHDDN010000030.1 GCA_020629335.1 Chitinophagales bacterium
CCTTGTATACATTCCAAGACAAAGCCCGTAAAAAATGACACTAATATGCTACTTATGAGTGTTTTTTTGTTGGATTTATTCGGAGAATTTTCTCTTAGTCCTAAGAATACTAAGATAGTCAAAATTGTGTAAGCAATCAAGTGCCCCCATTTATCTGCTTCCCAAACGGGAACTTGGGGTACATCATGTAGTGGCATAACGGACAAGATCACGAGAGCGATCCAAGTGATAATGGCTAATATTCGATATTTATAATTCACTTTTTATGCCTCCTCTGCTCCACTTACTTTTTCCCTATATTGTTCAGCTGTTAATAGCTCTTCCCACTGGGCTTCATCTGTCCCTTTAATCTTCACTATCCAGCCTTCTCCATAAGGGTCCTTATTGATGAGTTCTGGCTCATTATCTTCATCAAGCTTTTCGTTGTACTCTAAAACCTCCCCACTCATTGGCATAAAAAGATCGGATACTGTTTTTACAGCTTCTATAGTTCCAAATACAGCCTCCTTATCTAATTCCTCACCGATAGTGTCAATTTCAACAAAAACGATGTCTCCTAACTCACCTTGGGCAAAATCTGTGATCCCGACTACATAGTGATCGTCTTCTTTTCTTACCCATTCGTGGTCGTCTGTATACCTGAGCTCTTCAGGAAAATTCATAGTTTAAATTTATGGTGTCAATGTAAAGTTGATTTTTAATCCTCCTTTCCAATCTGTTCTCTTATAAGAGGTAGAAACTTTTGGTTCTACAACTGTTCTTTCATAGAATAGAGAAACTCTCACTCTTTCCGAAACCACATAATCAATGGCAGGATTCCATCGAGTAATAGTACTACCTTGTGTATCTTGGAATTCATCTCTTGCAATCGCATAGTTCGTAGACAGGTCATCCAGCCTAGAAAAAGCGAATCGGAATGTCAAGTCATTAGGAAGGGTAACTTCTTCACCACCAAATTTAAATGGTAGCTTCAGGCCACCAGAGACTTGATATCCTAAATCAAAGGTATATTCCTTAGAGTTTGACTCTATCACTTGGAAACTCACCAAACTTAAGGAAAGATTACGAGTTTTCCTATAATCGAAACGAGTTGTTAATCCATTAAACCAAGTAATGTCTACTCCTATCAATGGCGCAAAAGCTTCTGTAATACTAAGGTTAGGTATTCTATAGTAACCGTAGAAATTACCGTCTTCATTTAAAGCTCCAGGATAATAATTTACATACTCACTCGGAAGTAAATTATTTTCTCTTTCGAATGGAGAGGGACTATTAGAAAAATCAAAATCAGGATTCGTAACGAAATTATTAACTGATAAGGTGGAGCTATAACCGTGAGATAGTTTAATCGACTTAAATAATTCTTTAAACATAGGCAATTTGCTCAAGCCTGTATAATTAAGCTGCCAGTTAGGCATAGGTATCGCCCAATTATAGAAAGGATATTGATTGAATTTTTGTACGAATTTACTATCCACGTCTCTATCTGTGTAGGCTGCGATAAAGGCTGGCAGAAGCACATCTTGAGAAAATGGCCCATAACCATCTTCATAATTTACGATCCCTTGCTCTATCATTGCTGTCAACACAGAATCATTAGGAGCAAAATACTCTCCATTTGAAGCACCATTAATTTCTCCTAAAAATTGAGAAGCTTGTTCTCTATACTTGGCTTTAAACCTTAATAAAGGAGATGGTACTTTTAAAACTTCTATTGTATCCAAACCCTCCACTTGGTAATCTATTACTTTATCAAAACTAGTCCTTAATGGCAAGAAGGAAATACTATAATTACCAGTAGTTCTTGGGGCTAGCTTTCGGTACATATCAGAGGAATCCACCTTGAAGTAATAATTATCTGTTGTTCCATAACTAGCATCAAAGTTAATATCTAATTTGAAGTCTTTAATTGGTTCAAAGCTCGCTCTTGCTGTTAAGTTATATTGCTGGTTTTGATTAACCTTATCATTGAGTAATATATTATTAGATATCCAGTACTCTTCCGGAGTAGTCGATACGGCATTATTTAACCAAGCGTCGTTCGGTTGTTGCCCAAACACAAATCCTAAAAGATCAGAACCAGGGCTTTGGCTATTGCCCCAATCCACTCCTAACCAAGGAGTAGTCGAGAACATATAACCAGGCACATCCGTACTCTTGGTTTCTCTAAATGAAAGCGTCAACCTTTGAAGACTAAATATTGGTCTAATGAGCTTAACCAATGGACTTACATCATTCGTGTTTTTCTTTTTCTTCTTGGGATCATCTGCTTTCGGATCCTTAGGATCATCTTTTGACTTTTTAGGTTTTGGACGACTTGGAGAAGAAGATAATGCTTTCTTCAAGAACTTAGACTTATTGAATAAGTTACGGAAGTTAAACTCTGCATTCAGTTGCAGGTTCTGACTATTACTGATATAGTTACCTAAACTATCCGCCATATAAACAGAGCCTGCTGTCCAAGTATAACCAGTGCCATATTTAGCTCTTAACTGAGTCCAATCTAAAAATGGTATTTTATCTAGTGGAATCTTATAGCTGACATTGGCTGTTTGATTATAATTAATAGGTCGGCTAGAATATCTATCACTTAAATTCCAAGCATATTTGGAACTAAAGGTATCTATCTGAGAAGAATATTGAGAGCTATAATCTATTTTGATAGATCGTGTCAAATCATGTCTAAAGCCATAATTAAGATCCCAAGAGTAATCTCTCCAATAAGTTGGCTCAATTGCAAATGGGTCATTTCTTAATTGTCTCAATTGTAATTCTCCATCTCGCTTCTCTAAGGAAGTACTCCAATTAATCGAGGAAGGCACCAAATTGAAATTGATGTCCTTAAATAGTTTGAGATACTTACTCTTAGAACCTATCATTTTCTTAAAGGGGGTGATATATTTCGCCCTGGCGCTATAGTTATAGCCTAAGACTCCCAAGTGAGACCTAACCTTGTCTTTTTCAATGATATGGTCAGTAAACTCTGTTTCATTAAATGCATAGGTCGCATTTAAGTTTTCAGGGCTATAAATCCTTTTCTTTTTCGTTGGGTCTGTTTGTACGATTTGTGCGTTTGTAACATTAATACTCTTATTGGTTAATGTCGTTTGTCGCATTTTTCGTTCTTCTCTAACCACTTCTTTAGCATTATCTGGATTATATACTCGAATGGAATCAAGCAATTGCTTCATTTGAATATCAGTATCATATGGGTCGTATTCAGGAGTACTTACAGAAGAAGTATAACTCGCTAATAAAGGTAATCTTACTCCAGCATCTTGTGAGAAGAATTTACCCATTTCAAAGTTACCCGTTGCTCCCCATTCGTAGTAATTATCTATAAAACGCTCCGTTACTCTTTGCTCTAAATTACCAAAGCCAGCAGTATGCATATTACCAGAGACATTTATATTACCAAAATCGGCCAACTTCATGTCTACTCTTGCCAAGGCTGCATAACCACCTGACTCATCAAAGTCGGCTAATCTTAGCTCATTAAACCATAACTCAGCACATTTAGGCTCTCCATCATCAGAATTAATAGTAATATTATTACGTTTTGGATTTCGTACCCCTAACATAATTTGTTTTACCTTACCTAAGGTCGGGCTACCTACAACTGTCATTCGGTGCTCTATCGAGTCTATACCGACCCCAGCAAACACTTTTTTATACCTAAAATATGGATCTGCAAAGTCAAAGTTCTTTAGATTACGATCCAGTTTTAGATCAACTAACTCCTGTAGCACAATATCTAAATTGTTAACATCCTTCCATAATTCACCGACAACATCTTCTCCGGTCTGATCTGAAGCTACTTCCGCTGAAATAACCAATGGAATTTCATATTCGTAATAGTTATTTTGGAAGTCATCTCCTAAACGAATAAAGGCTGTTATATCACCATCCTCTAAGCCGTCTATTTCTTCAAATTCCTCTGCGTGTATGTACATCTTGAGTCGACCAAAATGTCGCATATCCATATCTACCCGTTTATACACTCCTCGTCCATAACCATCAGGCAGATTACATACATTAAGGGCAAGAGATTGCTCATTCTGTAGCAAGTTGTTATTGAGTGTACCAATAACTTGCTCTCTAATTACCCCTGGAGGTAATGCATATCTTGAACCATTCTCCTCCACACTTACAGCAGAAACATTAAAGAAAGTATCTTCAAAGTTATCACTTGGTAAATACTCTCCTTCTTCTCTAATATCAAATTGATATTTTCTCCACTGATTTCTAATTAGATTGAAACGACCAAAACGCAGTACAACATCCTCTGAGAAACCTGTCATGAACATTCTCATAAATTGAATAGAACGAAAATCAGGAATCTCTCCTACTTTACTAGTATAGTTTCCAACTGGAATTCTAAATTGATACCAAACCTCATCATTATCCAAGCCTTCAATTTCTGATGCAGGAATGACAATTTTATCTCTAATATAAGTATTGAAAGGATCTTCTAAATCAACCTTAGATAATGGGATATGATATTGGAAATATTCTTCCGACTCCTCTAAGTTATTATCTTGATTGATATCCTCATTATCTGGATAAGTTGTATAAGCAGTAGTTATTCTTGCATCTCCTGATTGAATAGGTGAATTACCCTCTGGATTTGTAAAGTATTTATATCGTTCTAATGGTGGCAAATCACCTAAAGATTCATCTAAAAAATATTGGTAATTATCCGCTGATGGATCTTGCAAAGTATTCGTAATAAATTCTGAATCACTGATATTGCCACCAGAAACCCAATTGATATATCTTTCAAATTTTTCAACCTCTCCTTGATCGTCTAATCCATCATAACCGACATCTTGTCTAGTCCTTGCTTCCAAATCATTAGCAAAGCCATTGGTGATTTGAGGACTGATAGGAACTCGGCCCCATTCTGTTTCTGAAATATTAACAGATGGTTGACCTGGTCCTGGCAAGCCATTCTCATAAAACTTCTTAGAATCCTTTAAGATATCTTCTGACATCGTTCCTAAGTTAAGGTATAAATCCCCTCCATTATTTGGGTTATCAATAAATGGATCTAATAACCAGAACTCTATAAACTCAATATTCGATTGCTCAAAATCATTATAGTCTAAATCACGCATAATCCCCCCCCAACGAGTTTCAGGGTCTGCTAATTCACCATTTTGACTCAAACCTGATGAATAAGCCGTTGCTGTAGTATCATAATTATATGGCCCCCTTTCTCTCGGATAATAAGCCACATCAAAAGTTGGTAAAATAGGATTATCAATACCAACAGAACCTGTCGTATTTGGAAACAAATCCTTTTCAAAAACTCTTCTGGTATAATGACTAGCATTGATATTTCCTACTGTCGCACCACCTGCTGACAAGTTAAATATTTGATACCAACTTATTCTTGCTCTGTTAAAGTTATAAGCCCATTCATTATTTAATGCTGCTTCTGGAAATAAATCACTTCGAGGAGTACTCGATAATAACCAACGATTAGTAGGCGTATTTAAGAAAATATCGTTTTCTGCACCCTCAAAATCATCAATGAATACGGTACCATCATCTGTATCAACTGCCCTAGCATGACCTGGTATAAATGCAGCACCTTCAAAATTAGCAGAAATAGAAGAAGGTTCTTTAGTCTCAATAAAAGGTATCCTATCTACCATCTTTGTCAAGAATCTAGACTCAGTAAAATAATTACCGTCAATACCTACCATTCTATTAGAAATAGGATCATCTCCATAATTCGTTTTATTCGTGTATGGGCGTTGTGAAAGGTGCATATATGTGGCACCTAAATTAAAATCTTTAGCCACAAAATAGTCCGCCCTCGCCCCAATCATCGTCTTGGTCTGTAATCCAAAAAGTGATGGATCTTCAAAGGAAACTCTTACAGGTGCACCAGAATTAATATATGCTTCATTCAAAATGGTAACACGACCTAAGTTATAATCAACACTATAATCAGACCCCTCTATTAATTCTTTACCATTTGCCGTTACCCTCACCGAATTAGGTGGCAAATTAAATGCCCCTAAATTAATTACTGCTGAAGAACTGGACTTATAAGTACCCTTAATAGTAAATCGGTTTTTCTCTAAAAATTGCTCTGCTATTACTTTAGTAGAATCATAAAGCTCTGTATAAGCATACTTATCTGCTATTTCAAATTCAGATTCATCGTATTTTTCCTTCAAATCCTCTCCAAATGGCTCCAATACAGGAAACATCAGTCGCCCATTCTGGGTATTGATCGTCAAACCCTGTACAAAATCAAAGATAGCATCTGGACGTGGATCATTCTGAAAATTCAAACGATCTAAATTTAATAAGCGAATCAAAGGAATACCCCTCACACTCTCCCCTTCTGGCATAAAACGAATATCACCAGAACCAGGATTCTTATAATAAACATCTAAACGAAAATCTTCAGGCTCAATTTGGTAAGCACCTAAATTATAGATGTTCTTCATCATTAAATCCCAAATCGGATGCTTCGGTCTGGCCGAAGTACTTTTTAACATCTTTAAGTACAATACTGGCTCCTGCCCCTCTACTGGTGCTCTATCTTGAGAAAATTCCCCTACTCTATACACCTGATCACTGAATATTGTAGTGTACTCATAAGAAACCGCTAATACTTCTGTTGTTTTAAGAGCAAAATTTAAAGAGAGGAAACCCAACTTAGGATCATAAGTAAATTCCGATGGGTTCAACCTTCTTACCTGCTGCTTCTTAAAATCTTGAATATCTTTCAATCCAAATTGTGTCTCTAATACAGAAACAATTTGATCTCTATTGATAGGCGCACTAGGGTGCTCCTTCAAATTAGAGAATAAATCATTTGAACAGTTTTGTGGGAAAACACCAGGACATGCAGGATTAGGACTTAATGATTCCGCATAAGGATCACGCTCCCCCAAATCAGCAAAAGCCACAATATCTCTTATATTTTCTGTCTCTCCTCGGGTATTAGTAACCCACACTTCTAAATTCGTGATTTCTACCTGACTATTAATATAAGGCATCGTTTCTAAGGCCTTATTAAAGTTACTTCTGAAATAATTATTCAAGAAAAAGTGTCTATTCTCCTCATATCTATCAGCCTCTACTTCAAAATCCTGCACTAAAGCTCCATTCTGAATTTGCAAAGACTTCGTTTCTGATCTTTGTTGAGAAAGTACAGTCGATAATTTTAAACGACCAAACTTCAAATCAGTACGAAGTCCCCATAAACTTTGTGCACCAGGAATCAAGGAGGTTGGAAGAGGAAAACTCACATTACCCGCCTCTATTCGCTGAATAATCTCATCTTCATCTCCTGTATATTCTAATTTTAACTCATTATTGAAATTGAAAGAACTTAGGGTATTGTAATTCGTCTTAAGCGTCATACGATCCCCAATGTTACCTACCACATTCATATTGATATCCATATCAAAATCAAACTGCGCTGGTGGCGCTTGTTGAAATGGAGTTAATACTGGATTTTGTGTGATACTACGACGAACACCAAAAAACATATCAATACTACCTGACGGACGAATCTCTACATCACTACCTCCAAAAATTCGATCTACTACCTCATTTCCTAAATCAAAAGAAGGCGCCAAACCAGAACCACTCGTTAAACTGGAGTTGCTCGACTTTTCTTGCCAGTAATCTGTCAAAGATTTATCCTTACTCATCTCCAAAAACTCATCAAATGTATAAGTCGTAGGGTAACGATAAGGAACACCACCGATCGTCTCCGTTACAGTATAGGTACCAGTAACTGGGTCATATTCTACTTCCTGCTCTACAGCAGAAGGGTCATCAAAATCAAAGGGATTATCATTGGGGTTACTAATAAAGTCTCCTTGATGATCTTCCAAAGGATATATCAAATCCGAAGAATCACTTATGGCTGTTGTTGGTTGGCTTTGGGGTAAAAAACCCGGCAGTAACATACCACCACTATAATTACTACCCATCACATTACCGATCCATGTAATCAGTCCGCCAACTATCAATATTAAAAATGTGTACTTTACAATTCTCACTATCATTGTATTTTTTAGGAGCCTAATTTCCACTCCTTGTATCAAGAAGGGTTTTCTTGTTTGTACTGTTCTGTTTATAGAACTCATTTAAAGTTTTATGGTGAAGCTGAAAATCAGCTAAATTTTCGTAGTTCAAGGCATTTTTGAGGTGCATAGCAGCGCTACGGACCGAAAAAATAACGCAGAAATACGGAAATTTAGCGATTTTTTAAGCCAGCAGAAAAACTTTAAACGAGTTCATAACTAACCCGCAAAGCTAATGCCCAAATTAAGCAAGCAAACTAAAATCTCTCTTGCTTATAATAATTTGAGGGCACCCTTAACTAATTGCTCTACACTATCTAACTCAGGAGAGCTTTTTACGACCTTATTTAGGGCTTTTTGGGCAATAGCTTTCGGGATACCTAAAGCTACCAATGCTGATAACGCATCATCTTGCCTAGTATTGTGCTTAGAGACTACAGTTTGGCCACCTTCTTGATAGGTTTTTGCTACTTTATCTTTTAATTCCAAAATGATTCTCTTTGCCGACTTAGCCCCTATTCCCTTGATTTTCTGCAAAAGCTTCTCATTCTCCTCCATAATAGCCCCCTGAATCTCCCCAGGTGATAAGGCAGACAGCATCATTCGAGCAGTATTGGGTCCGACACCTGACACAGATATCAATTGTGTAAAGAGCAACTTCTCCTTCACATCCCAAAAGCCATACAAAGTATGCGCATCTTCCTTCACATGAAAATAAGTAAACAGCTGACAAGACTCTGCCTGCTGAATTTGTTCGTAGGTATGTAAACTAATATGCACCATATAGCCCACTCCATTAATATCAATAATGACATCAGTCGGGCTTTTATACGTTAGTTTTCCTTTAAGATAAGCTATCATTTATCGAGCTGGGTTTAAGGAATGATGAAAAAATAAATTGACCAAGTATTGCTTTAGGATTTTTTTTTGTCTAATGAAGGCAAAAAACGTAGACAATGCAGCGTATTGGTGAGGCTTTTTAACGCACTTAGACGGAAAAAAGATCAAGCAAGATGGTAAAGTTATTTAAGAATTATTCCGAAGGCGCAAAATTACTAAAATTTATGGGGATATAAGGAGATGCACCACGAAAACCCAGCAAAGGGCACTAAAAACAAGGATTTATAAGCTATTCAAAGACTTTTAAGCCTGGGAAAGGCATTTTTTTCGACCAAAAATACGTCTCAAAACAATAATTAATAGAAAAACAACTGCTACTGCTACCAAAACAGGTATGAATAAAGAAGAAATAGCTAATACAACCGCCAATATGTTTTCAAAGGTAGAAACCACTGGATTCCCTATTCCACCCGTCATGGCAGTTGAGCCACCTCTAACTAAGGCTCCTCCTGACTTCAATAAACCCGCCGTTCCTCCACCAGCTATAATAGCCGTTGTCCAGGTCATCAACGGACTCATATCCTGTACCACTGATGCCGTCGCTATCGTACCCGCTACCATAGCCGCTGGAACCGCCAAAGTATCTAACAAATTATCTAACCAAGGAATATAATAAGCGCCAATCTCCAACACACTCGCTATTCCAAAACAAATCAATGCCTCATTAGAAGCCATCCAAGCAAAATTAGCGCCTAAATCTAAATAACCTGTCTGCTGAGCTAAACCAGCAAATAATAAGGGCAAAAATATCCTAAACCCACAAGCAGCACTCAAGCCAATACCCAAACAAATACTAATAAATGTCCCCATAAAAATAATTGAAAAGTGATCAATCTAAAACAACACTTTTTCCAACACATCCTCACCTAAGCAAGTTCCTATTTAAAGAATTTGGGCGTGCCCCTTCCTAATTTTTTCATGCGTCTGTAGGGGCGCACCTATGTGTGCGCCCTCGCATGAAAAAATTAGGAAGGGTCGGGCTGTCCGCTCTTATGTGGCTATGCTACTCCTACTCTGCTAAGTGCTGCTTGTCTGCTAAAGCCAGCCTGCGCATCACTAAGCGCCGTAAGTCGCAGCATTGACGCCACATACCGCTACCATCCCTCACGCAGACTTAGTAAATTAGTCTATTAGTAATTAGTTATAGGAGTCAATATGGATTACCAAAAAAGAAATGACATATCTCGTTTAAAAACAGACTACAAATTTTCGTTTTTGGAAGCAATTTACAAGAAGATATGTCATTTCAATACACCTATTCTACGGACTATGGACCATCGACTATCGACAAAAAAATCTGACAGTGAGCGAAGCGAACAATCTCTCATCTCAAAGCGAACGCAGTGAGCGATCTCTCCTCTATTCATACCTCAAAGACTCAATCGGGTCTAAATTAGCCGCTTTAACCGCTGGATAGAGGCCCGAAACCAAGCCCACCAAAAAACAGAATAAAATACCACCAAAAATCCATTGCCAAGGAATAACAAAAGGCCCATTCAGGAGAATGGAAACAATATTCCCAACACCAATACCCAAGATGATCCCCAAGATTCCACCAATCTGGCAAATAACAATGGCTTCCGTTAAAAACTGAAGGCCAATGGCATTACTCGTCGCACCAATAGATTTACTAATTCCAATCTCTCTAGTACGCTCCGTAACTGAAACCAACATGATATTCATAAGGCCAACGGCAGCACCAAAGAGCGTGATTATACCAATAATCACGGCCGCTAAAGAAATATATTGAATATTGTCAATAAGAATGGAGGCTAGTTTATCACTAGTGGCTAAATCAAAATCATCCTCTTCTGAGAGCGGGAGTTGGCGAATACGCCTGAAGGTACCAATGGCCTCAGATTGCGCACCATCTGAATCGACCGTATTATCCGTAGCCACTGTAATTACATAGGTACGATTCGCATCACTGAAAGCCCTGCGAACGTTCATAATGGGAATAATGGCCAAGTCTTCACTACTGAAGATACTACTCGAACCAGAAGATTCCAATACACCAATAATACGATAAGATTGATTTTTGATTTGGATGACCTTGTCTAAGGCTTGAAGGTCATTTTGGAAGAGTTTGTCTACTATACCCGCCCCTACGATGGCGACATTTCGGCCATTTTCTATTTCAAATTCAGAGAAATTACGACCTATACTTAAATTGAAACCACCTACTCCTAAATAATGCTCATCTCCTGCTAAAATGCGGATATTAGGGTTCGTTTTTTGTGATTTATATTTGACTGTTTCTAAAAAGGAAGCAATAGTAGATAAGGAAACTGTAGCTGGATAATCATAGCCTTCTTTAAAAGATAAAGCTTCTTCGAGACTAATTGGGTCATAGGTTTTACTCCTATCCCTTGAACGAACAATACCAGTACCTTTCTTTCGAATATCGAAGGTGTTGGCTCCCATACTCGCAAAATTAGAATTGATAGAGCCCTTTATACAATCAATAGCAGTAAGTATACCGACCAAAGCCATAATACCTATGGCAATGATAAGGAAAGTTAGTACGGTACGTACTAAATTACTTCTAATATTTTTAAGGGCTAATTCTATATTAAACCAATAGCTCATAAGCTAAGCTTTAGATGTAAGCCCATTTGAGTACAAATATATTTGTGTTTAGTGGTGTTGTGCACCTTGCACATCATGGCCTCCATGCGAGTCACCACTTCCATGACCGTGATCATCATCATGACCGTGTCCGTGATGATGGTCTTCATATCTTGGTCTTGGTGAGTTCAAAATCCCCATTGCTGAGAAGTAAGCAATTAAAAGAGGAAGAATCAGACAAATTAATACAAAAGCATATAACTTCATAATAACAATATTTATTCGTTTTTAGTAATGATGAAAAAATAAGATGAGCTTATTGTTTTATCTTTACTTAAGCCGCAAAGATACTAGTTTCATTGGGATAAAACAACAGCTAAGCTTGTTCATTTCGTCCTTCCCAATAGCATTGGCGACATCTTGCTTCGTAAATATCTTTTTCACCTAGTAATATTTGGTTTCCTTCTGCCGTTTTTCTAAAAGAATGCGTCGCCAAATCTCCACAAGCCATACAAATGGCGTGTAATTTGGTTACGTAGTCTGCCACACAAAGTAATTGGGGCATACATCCGAAAGGTTGACCTAAGAAATCCATATCTAAGCCTGCAACAATCACCCGAATGCCATTTTGTGCTAATTGCTCACAAACAGCGGGTAATTCATCATCAAAGAACTGGGCTTCATCAATGGCAATAACCTGCACTTCATTAGGGTGTAATAAGATGCTGGTAGAATGTGGTACAGGAATGGAAGGAATGCTACTTGCATTATGTGATACAATATCTGTTTCATCATACCTTGTATCAGTCGCAGGTTTATAAATAGCCACTTTTTGGTTAGCTATTTCCACCCTTCGGAGTCTTCTAATCAATTCTTCAGTTTTACCTGAAAACATAGAGCCACAGACCACTTCGATCCATCCTTTGTTACTAATGTGAGGTTCTATAAACATAAATAGTTTTAAAAAAGTGCTGAAATTCTGTTTGTATAAGTATATTTAGGTGTATAGTAATTTTTTTTTACTACTATTATACTTAAATTTAGCTGAGGAAAATTGAAATAATAAATTAACCCATTTATTATTTTAGTATTCCTGAATAAACTTCCTCTATAAAAATCTAACGAGAAACAATATAAATTATGAATGCCAAACTTAAAGAAGAAATCGCAATTTCAATTGAAAAAATCAATTATTTATTTAAAAATATCCTTAGTAAAGACTCCAATGCGCTAAAATTAGAGTTAGAATTGCTAAAAAGGTATTCAGTTGAACTTTATGACGATATAATTAACTATGAAAGGTTTGTTGAATCTCAAATTCCTGCCTCCCTACCTGAGTCTGGAGAAGATTTAGTAAATAGAGGCTTTGATGATGAAGAACAAAACTTTATAGATGAACTGCCAACAGATGAAATTGCAGAGGATGGTATCACATTTGAAAACCCTTTAAAGGAGGCAGATACCGCTGCTGGAGCAGGGATATTAGCAACTGGGCTAGCTGCTGGAGGCTTAGCTACTAATCCACTATCTGACTTTGAAGAAACCAAGTTAGGAGAATTAGATGATGACATCACTAATGAAATTCAACTTCCTGATTTTGACGAAAACGATTTTAGTGAGCGACAAAACTTCGAAGAAGAAATAAAAGAAGAAGTGTTGGAAGTAAAAGAAGAAATTAGCCCTGTGGAAGAAACCACCTTCATGCCTCCACCAGAAGAAGAAACCACTACTAACGAGTTTGACTATACTCCTACAACTGAAGATTTTTTCAAAGAAGGAGCGCCTCCTGCTGCGGAAGAACCCGCATTAGAGGAAGCATCTAATTTTATGGATACTCATAACCCATATAACCAAATGCCCGCTAAGGAGGATATCATGGATGAACTAACGGATCCTTCTTCAATCGGTTTAGAACAAGCTCCTGTGGAATCGGTCAATTCGCTAATGGATGATGCCAAAACTGATATCTTACCCGAAATGAAAGATGATACTGGTGATCAAACTCAATTTTTAAACAAAAATGCTTCTTTCCAAGAAGAAACACCTTTTGATCCTTCTCAAGGATTTCCACAAGAAGAGGAAGAGCCACTTGACTTAGGCACTCACTTAGCTAATCAAAAAGGAAGTGGTAAATTCGATATTAGCTTTAATGATCGCTTTACCTATATCAATGAATTATTCGATGGAGATGCGAATACCTATGAGCACACCTTAAATGAGTTAGGAAAGTGTAAAGACTACATTAGCGCTTTAGCATTTTTGAATCTCAATGTAAAAATGAAATATAATTGGGGGAACGATAATGATACAGCGCGAGATTTTTGTGAATCTATCAAAAGAAAATTTATGGGTTAGTAGACCTTTCTTCTATGATTAACTCCTCAGGCTTGCTAACATTATTAGCTTGCATAGACTTTCTTTTCTGCACTGCCTTCTCCTTTAGGACATCAGCAAAAGAACGCTTTTCTATCTTGCTATCTAACCAGCTGTGCATATCAAATAAAGACATCGGAGGTAAAGAGTTATCTATATCCATTGTATCAAACTTATTTTTAAGTTTGATACAAGCGGCTTGGATAGCTTTTTCTTTTTTCTCTCTACTCGGATAAGTAGTAGCTAAAGAACTCTTCATAAAGGAATAAATAGCCTTTATTAAAGGAGTCCAAAGTTTATTCTTCTTGGCGTACCTTTCAAATGATTTAGCTAAATGCTCTATATGATAAATATTGCCCAATTCAAAATGACAAAGAGCATTCATAATTTGATTGGCAATTTCTATATCCTGTAGAATTCCCCCCTTCAAAAAATGATTAATCCTATTACACCAATCTACTGCTGCTGCATATTGATTAAGCGTAAAAGACGCATATGCACAGTTATAGTAAAGATCCATTACATTATAGATCCTAAATTTAGATTCTTTATTGACTATCTTAGAAAAAATAATGGGGATAAACTTCTCTACCCTTGAGAAAGTAGCCAGCTTAATACTTAATTCCATTTCGATTTTCATGACATTAATCGTATGCTGAAACTCTAAGTTGGCATCATTTTCAAATGCTTTTGCATAAGTTTCTGGAATTAGCTTGAATTTTTCTAATGACTCTTTTGCCTCCTCTATCTTGTATAACTCTAATTGCAATACCATAATATTAGTTACTGAACTAATATAGGAACCTAAACCTCTCAAAATCCAATCAGGATGCTCATCCATTAATTCTACGGACTTAACCATATAATAATAAGACTCTTCCACCCTATTGATAATATTGTTGTACAATACCTTAATCAAATAATAATTACGGCGAGCCGTAAAGGTTTGAGCATACTCTTCAGATTCTAAAAGTGGATTTCGTACTAAATTTTGTAGTTTTTTGTAATTATCACTTCCTTCCTGATAGTTTTTGGATAAGTAAATAGAATATACCTCATCCGCTAATATATTAAACTCATTAGCATTATTAATTTGCTTTAATATATCTGTACGCTCCTTGTACAAAGCAGGTCTATTTTTGAGATCTAATATCTCTTCCAAATCAATCTCCCTAGTAATGAGCTCTAATGATTCTACAAACGCCTCTCTTTCATAGGCAAGTTTTTTTGCCTTTTTGATCAATTTATAGGACTGCTGATAAAGCTCTTTATTTTGTAAAATTTTAATATCCCTTAAAAGACTATCTAGCTTATCTCCTTCTATCATCCTATATTCATAATCTGATAGACACTTTAGGATTAAATTATATAAATTACTCTTCTCTGTTGCGAAGTATTTAGCCAGCTTTTCCCCCTTAAACATAGCTTTTATGCTAGCTTCATTATATTCCTTTTGAGAACGGACAGCTTCAAATAAACGAATCACATTACTTTTCTTTGCATCATACTTAGATGCATAGAGTGTAAAGTAACGGCTCTCTCCTTTAGTCAGTGATTTGATAAGTCTGAATAAATCCTCAGAAGGCTTCATTTATTAGTAGATTTTCTTTTTAAACTTTGAACTCGTTTAAAGTCTTTCTACTGGCTTAGAAAATCGCTACTTTTCCGCTTTTCTGCGTTATTTTTTAGGCCCATAGCTCTGCTATGAACCGAAAAAATGCCTTGAACTACGAAAAATTAGCTAATTTTCAGCTTCACTAGAAAACTTTAAATGAGTTCTTCAAATTGGGGGTATAATTTAGCGAAAAAAAATGACATACAGAAATTATTAGCGGCATAAATTATATAAATACTGATAAGTAATCAGCTAATAAAATAATTATTTTTTAATCAATTGCTTCAGTTCAAGAGTGGTTAAGTTTATAAGTTTCTGATAGTTAAGATCCAGGATTTTTGCGATTATACAAGGCATTTTTGAGGCTCATAGCAGGGCTACGAAACAAAAAAATAAGGAAGTAGAATCGTAAAAAGACAAAACTTGGACTGTCAAGAACTTATAAATTTATCCAATAGGGATAAAATCGATCAAAAAATATCTTTTGCTGCTAACCACTTTTCAATTAGCGTCCTATTGGTAGATAATTGGATGACAAAATAGTTTCCTTGGGATTCAAACCAAGCATCTTCCGCTAATAAAGACTTTGTAATTGACGAATTATTGCTTGCCTCATCCATTCTGTAGATATAGATAATCTTTTGTTCATTAGATACAAAAAATAGCTTATTTCGATGACTTGCAATGTAAATACCATCTCCTGCCTTTAAGCAGAAATACGAAAACTCTTCTAAGGATTCAAATCGATAAATGGGATTGGGATCACTTAACTTTTTCAGTATGATGTTAGGCGTATTTAAAGGTACTGAAGAGCTAATATTAAATCGAGCATCTAATAGCAAATTGATAATAAAAGATATATCATCTGAATAAGGAGACTTACGATTATAGGGTAGGTTTTTTTGATAGAAACTCACACTTACCCAATAAGGCATTAGATCATCTACAATTGACTTAGACAAATAAACGCCAGAATCAACTATAATACGCTCTCTATCTTCAGGGCTTCTACTTAAACTATACTCCTTGGCAAAGAAAGTTCTAAGGGAATCTACTCGATTGAGCATATGGCCATAATTAGCTCCTGGGTTAATTAAACCCTTATAATCATAAATACTTGTTTGCGCACCTAGTGGGCATGCAGCGGCCAAGGCTATTGTAAAATAAATAGCCGAAAGGATTATTTTCTTATAATATCTTCTATTCGATTTCTCCTTCAAATGTTAAATGGAAATTTGTTTGATATTCCTTACCTTGTTTTATCTAGAGAGAACTTAAATTAATTACATAAATTTAAGTTGTTTAAGATATGAAAAAAATACCAAAAATGAAATTTATTACAACAGAAGATGGCTCTCACAGTCTTATTTCCAATGTTCATGGAGACGCTTATCATTCTAAATATGGAGCGATTCAGGAATCTAAGCATGTTTTTATTGAAGCAGGCTTAAAAGCCTCTATTGGCGATAAGAACTCCTTACATCTTTTAGAAATTGGTTTTGGAACTGGACTGAATGCCTTCCTTTCCTTTCTTCATATACAAAATACACGCCTAAATTTACATTACACAAGTGTAGAAGCCTATCCTATTGATTTGCAAACCGCTAAACAACTGAATTATTGCAAACTATTAGACGCAGAACACTTTCATGTCGACTTCATGCAACTACATGAAGCTGAATGGGGAAAGAATGTCTCTATTTCTGAACAATTTAGCTTGTATAAGATTAAGGGCAATTTTGAAGATTTTGAATGCCCTAATCAAGTGGACTTGATCTATTTTGATGCTTTTGCACCCAATACTCAAGCAGAGCTTTGGACGGAAGAAATCTTTCGGAAAATGTACGATTTATTGAATCCGAATGGGATTTTGGTTACTTATTGTGCTAAGGGAGTGGTAAAAAGAGCCATGAAAAGTGCAGGTTTTGTGGTGGAAGGTATTCCTGGCCCACCTGGTAAGCGAGAAATGACTCGTGCCATGAAAAATTAATGTTCCTATGCGCAAGGGATAGGAGTGGTATGTGGCGTACATGATGCGACTTACGAAACTTAGGTAGCCGTAGGCTGGCCACGCAGTGGCAGACAAGGATGCCTTAGTGAAGTAGGAGCAGCATAGCCACATAAGAACGGATAGCCCGACCCATTATTTTTTTGGCCATCGATTTTGTAGGGGCGCACCTATGTGTGCGCCCGATGGCCAAGAAAATAATGGGATGCGCCCAAAATAAAGAATGTTGAAACAATAAAAAAAGGCATTTAAATCTTTCGATCTAAATGCCCTTGTGGTTCAGTTTATAAGTTTCTGACAGTTAAGTTGTAGTATTTTTGCGATTATACAAGGCATTTTTGAGGCCCATAGCAGCGCTACGGAACGAAAAAATAAGGAAGTAGAATCGTAAAAAGACAAAACTTGGGCTGTCAAGGACTAATAAATTGAACCACTTGGTCTTTTCATACTAATGGCTTGCGCCATACTGTTTCCTAAAATTTCTGTGATAAGCGCAACAAGGCCATTCGGCCAATCATTGGTGCACCTACGAATTGTTGTCTTTCGTTATTGTAAATATTTGTCACTGCTAAAGAAACCATCGTATTTTGAGAGAAGCCTGGTACCCAAGCTAAGTTGACGTCCATATCGTGAATTTCCTCTACTCTACCGACATAAGCTCCTGAGTTAGCTGGATAATCATCTTGCCATCTCCAACGAGCGCCAACATTTAAACCGATTTTAGAGAAAGTATAATCTACTCCAAGACCCACCTTGAATTTAGGAGCATTTAAGGCGATATAGCCAAATTGTGCACCTTCTACTGCAATAGAATCTTTATCGATCCATGAAGCATTGGCTCTAATTTTTACCTCATCACTTAGGTAGTAATTTAAGCCTAAATCAAGTCCATAAACGGTTACATCACCAATATTACGGTAAGTTACTAACATGTCAGAACCATTCGCTTGTACTGGTGTGATGCTACCAATTGGTAATTGCTGAACGGCACCGTAAGCTATATTAACTAGCTCATCTATTGGATCACCATTTCTTTCTACTAAATACTCAGCTGGCTCAGCTTCTGTTCCTTCTAATAAATCAACTAATGTTTGGTGAATCACAGGCCCTACTACTGGTCCCGCTGCGGCGATGAACTGATCATAAGTTCCGCCACCACCAGTGACTCCTATTACATCAAAAAGCTCCGCTTCTAAAGATACTGGATCTAATAATACAGAAGGGCTAATTAAGGTAACAGGGCTTACAAAGTCTTTAATATCTGAACGATAACCATCTAAGGTAACAAATAATTTATCTCCTATAATCCCTTTATAACCTAACTCATAAGCGGTGGTAACAGTATGTCTCATACTTCCTACATCTGATATATTTTTCCAATCAGAATCTTCATAGGCTAATGCTGTTAAGTTCAAATCCTTTACTACTTGATCTACATTATTTAACTCCTTAGGAATCACACTATCTACAATAGAATTAATCGTCGTTGCATTATCAGGAGATAAAGCTAAGAATTGGCCTCTTAATACTTCAATAACAGCTTGCCAACCAACGCTTCCTCCTGCTGCATCTCCTACGTGATAATAGGTGTTAGCATCAGGAACAGGAATAGCAGGATTTGGGTTGGTACTTGCTCGGAATTGAGGTAATCTTTGATTATCAAAATAAGGATTATCTGCATAATTATAGTTGAAACCAGCTTGATTACCTGAAACTCGAATATTTAACACATCGCCTGGGAAGCTAAATTGTAATAAATCTAAGAATAGATTATTAGAAGATGGCGAACCAAAGGCACGATTATAGGTCAAACGGAATGTTTGCTTAGTGGTAGGCTTGTATACAATGGCCCCTCTTGGAGAAAGGAATACACCATCTACATAGTTATGTGTATCTGCACGTAATGCCGCTAATAGAGTCAATTTAGGACTTACATCATAATCTCCTTGCAAGTAGACTCCTAACTGATTAATATCATCATCATCCTCAAATCGACCATTGATCGTATTCTTAGTATCTGGACGTGTCAATAAGGCATCAAAACCATAGACAAAGTTCATTTTTTTCATAGGAGAGTAAGAGTGTTGAATCTGACCTACCCACAATTTAGATTTGTCATAAATCGCATTACCTGAACGCAATAAGAAAGTCTCATCACCTGCATCACTAGAATTGACAAATCCCTGAATAAATAAATTCTTATGGCGTAATCTCGCCTGCGTATAAGTATATCTCCAATTGTCTGTCTGAGCAGAACCAATACCAGTCATCTCTACATTTCTTGCCGAATTAAAACCAGCAGATAGAATTAACTCCGTATCTGAATTAAAACGGAAATCTACACGACCATCTAATCCATATTTAGAAACATCCTCATCTCTTCCATTAGAAACCAGCTCCCCAACGCCTTCAGGATCAATCTCTCCATTTGCTAATAATGGTTGCTCACCTGCCGTACCTTGTACCGAACGAATAATAGAATCTGGCTCACTTATATCATTATACTTCCAATCATCTCCTTGCATATAAGTACCCGAAATCTTATAGCCGATTTTCATGCCATTATCTCCTACATCAAATTTGCCTGCATGACGCAAATCACCTGTCAATATCATTCTATCTCCCATTGACTCATTGTCAAATCTTGGGCGATAATCTGGATTGCCTGTCCCAATAAAAGGAATCTCTCCATTTTCTCCTTCTATTTTAGAACGAAAACCAACCCCTAAACTTACCTTAGTACCTGGATGCTCAATAGGCGACTTCGTAATCATATGCATCACCCCATCCGCACTATTTGGACCATATAAGGCTGAAGCAGGACCACGCAATACCTCAATCTTTTCAATATCATCATTAGAGTTTGGAATCATCTGATAAGCATTCACCGCCAATGAAGGTACCGCAGCAATACGATTATCTACTAATGACAATAAAGAACCTGAGAATATATTATTAAAGCCCCTAACTACCACATTCGAGCTAGTCAAACCACTTTGAACAATATCCACCCCATTCACATCCTTCAAGATATCAGTAGCCGTAACTGGCACCTTATTCGCAATGGCTTTAGAATCAATCGTTGATATAGAAGCTGGTGCATCCAATATCTTTTCCTTACGCCTGGAGGCACTTACTACGGCCTCATTCAAGATGATCGAAGAACTTCCCATTTTCACATTCATCACATCACCAGATATAGCCATGACCTTATCCTCATAACCAACATACTTAAATAACAAGTTGGCATCATTGGGCACACTCAACTCATATTTACCATCAAAATCAGTTACCGTACCTGTTGTAGTGCCCTCTACTATAATCTGAGCTCCAATTAAAGGTTCTCCCGAATCTCCATCTGTCACTTTACCTTTTATAGTGCGATCTTGTCCAAAAACCACACTCCCGCAAAGGAAAAGTAAAAGAAAAAATAACGTAAAAGTTTGTTTCATTTTTATCTCTTTAGTTTATAATTAATTGTGACTTTCAATATAGGGATAATACTCATAATTTCAAATTCATTACCCAATAATTATCACCCTTTTGTCTCCTAAACAAACTCTCACACAAACATTAAACGCCTTTTCCAAAATCAATTCCTTTCCATAAATTTAGCCCTCACATTTGAAAATTCATCCGTCACTTACTAAATTTACATTCATTAGGGGCTTACCATGCGCTCGTTAAATGAGGTGTACACCACAAAAAATTCATAATTCATAGTTCATCATTTATCGTTCGCCAAAGGCGCATGGTCGGGCTGTCCGCTATTATGCGGCTATGCTGCTCCCACTCTGCTAAGTGCTGCTTGTCTGCTAAAGCCAGCCATCGCATCACTAAGCGCCGTAGGTCGCTGCATGAACGCCACATACCGCTACCATCCCTAAGCCAATTTTAAGTACATTAGTCTGATAGTTAATAATACGAATCTAATTACTACTAATAGACCAACATACCTAAACATGTCTCCAAAAATTGCTAATAAAATAGTACCATTCGTCTTCCTATTCCTAGGAGGCTACTTATTATATTACTATTCAACAGGACAACACAAGAAAAAACCCAAAACAAAACTCTTCCCCCCAGTAAGTACTCAAAAAACACCCAGCGATAACCTGACCGACCCAATTAATATCCAAGTCGATCAAATTACCGAAATACTAATCAACGCAAAAGTTAATCAATTTGAAGAACTCAAACTAGCCAAAGAAAATGGAGAATGGCTCGTAAGTATGGCTGGCGAACCAGCACAAGCAGCTAAAGACCAAGCCATTCAACCCATTCTTAAAATATTATCAAACCTTCGCTTAGTAGAGGCTGTTGCAAAAGGAGAAGAAAACTACGATGAATATAAAGTGAGAGAAGGCAAAGGAGTTAAGATAAAAGTGAAAGAAGGAGAAAAAACAAGCTTGGACGCCATCATCGGCAAAGTAAAATTTGAATTACGCTCAAATCCTGCCATACCAGGTGCTCCTCCCAAACAAATCCCAACTTCTTTTATTCGCCTAAATAATTCGGAAACCATCTACTCTGTAGCAGATTTTATGGAGCCTAATTTTAATAAGCGATATAAAACTTATCTAGCAACGAAAAAAAAATAAAATGACCATTTATTGCTAACTTGTGATAAATCAAGTAAATACACCCACCTTTTAGCTCTTCAAAGATGCCTCAAAACCATTACAAGCCATTTTTAAACTAAATTTTGAAAAAGAAGTCAAAATAAATTGATAAATTTATCGCTCAACTTTAAAAAAAAATACACTCATGATGACATCTTTAAAGTATTTCATAGGATTGTTAAGCATAACGCTATTTGGAAGTATATTCGCTAATGCCCAACAGCTTAACCAGAATATACACCCTATACCTGATGCTATTTACGAAGTACGCTATTGGCAAGATATGGGAAATGTAGGCTCAACAGAAGTAATGGTAGACACCATGTACTACTTTGGGAATGATAGAGCTTCCTTTGAATACTCTAATACAAAATGTGTTTCTTACCACTGTAGAGCAACCGATTCTTTAATCTATGCACTCGTTCCTAAATTTTCAGGAGCAGAAACAGAATGGACAATGGGTAATAGCTTCATCCGTAAGCTAAGCTCCACAACAGTACCATTTAGAGGAAGATCCAGAGAAGTACATAAAGTATTTATCGCCGATGTTCCTAATAAAAATAATGGAATTGGAGAATATGCACTACTCTCTAAAGAGTTTGGTGTCATTTATCGTTGGAATACAGATAGAGAAGTTTACCAGTTATTACGCATCGATGTAGCCCAAAATGGTAGGACTTTAGACAAAATCGACCTGCTTCCGATGATGGATGAAGTTTATAGATCTTCTATCTTTCGCTAAAGAATCCCGAAATTTAATGGATTAATGTTCCAAAAATGGAACTAAATATAAAAATAGGTGGTTTTTTTTTTATAAACTATTTCAAAATCAAATGAAATCGTTT
>JAHDDN010000031.1:0-14951 GCA_020629335.1 Chitinophagales bacterium
CTGGGCATTTAAAATAATAGTCCCTAAAATTAAAATCGTTAAAGTAGTGAGTAGTGTGCGCATGTGTTTGTTTTGTTAATTGTTAACAAAATAATAAATAGCCCAAAATAAAAGGCACAAAAGATAAAAAAATATCTTTTGTGCCTTAATGTTTGCTCATTTAATAGGTCGTAGTCAGAGACTACGCCCAGAGTTAGGGTCTGAAAATTACGGATACCTCACTTCATTAATGCCGATAAAGCTCATATTCTTTCGATACAAATTATAATCCTGTACTGTCGTATAACCATCCATATTGACATCCACCAAATGATAATTCATGATCTCTGAAGGATTAGTAACATAAGCATTGAAATCGCTTATTGTCATAATGCCATCTCCATTATAATCGCCCGCGTGCATACAGTAGTTGCCATCATTCGTTGTATAAAGTTGTGTGCTACCATTGCGCACATTAGTGATTACTCTCAAATCTAATGAATTTGTGTTGGGTAAGGAAATACTATTATCGCTCATCAAGCCAACATGATTTCGAGCTTTGACTACAACATAATAATTGCCTGGAATGATCGTGTTAAAATCAATAGTTGTAGTAGCATCCGTATCAACGATAGTACCATTGTTTTTAATGAAAGCGGCACGCTCGTCTACCACATTATAGGAGTTATCTAATATCTCTAAGAATACCCAATCCACTACATCAGCAGGAATGCTGCTCACAGATTCACTACCCGAATAATTCCAAGGAGGGGCATTGAATGGTTGGTTCAATGGAAGTATTCCTTGAGTACTTAGAGTAGTATGCATATTGCCACCACTGTTATAAGGCCCTTCCATTAATGCTTTTACTTTTAGAGCAACAGGTCCACTATTGATTGTTACTCCATCACTACTATAAGCGATAGAAGTTAAACCCGCTCCATTATCACTTTTTACACTAACGTAATAAGTTTGTCCATTAGTTAAACTTAATCCAGTAGCCGTTGCAGAAGTAGACGTGCCATTATTTGTCCAGCCCACTATATCGGTTGCGCCAGGACTTGTGCCGAAAGCATACCAATAAGTGATGACATTAGAATGAGGATCAGAAGCGTTTGACCAATTAGCCGAAAGTTGTGTGAGATCGGTATCCGTATCTATATCTGCTCCAGGACCATCATTGACTGTCACACTGCTAGGAGCTGTCCAATCTATCTTAGCATAAGTATTGGGTGTGTTGGCCCATTTACCACCTACATCTACGAAGGTCGCATAAATCTCACAAGCATCAGTGCTTGGATTCGGGCTTTGGAATTGCACATCATCATTGGCAACAGGGCCAATTGTTACATTCACACTCGTAGCTCTGGATTTATAACTGCGGATGAAATCATAAGAGGTATTCACATTTCCAGTTCGCAATGAAATATGTGTGCCGCTTGTATGTGGACTGCTATCTGTCCAAGTAGAAGCTAATTGATCATCCACATAAGCGCTGATTTTACCGCTTGTTGGATTAAAAGTGATCTTATAATCGTAGACAATATTTGGATCAATCGTCCAAGTATCATCAGACTCTAAAGTCCATGTGTCAGCCACTACTTTATAGATTTGTACTTTATCATTATCAGCTCTAAAATAGACGAAATAAGAATTACCACGATTAGTAGCTGTGGGGTCATCACAGAAGAAATGAATACCCGAACGACGATTACTACCACTGCCACTCATTTCTGCTTGCCAATGATAAAGATAGCTAAAACTATCATCTTGATCTAAAGGAGCATAAATATTGGTATTATTAATAGACTCATTACTTTGATTAATAGTATTAGACGCTATCGTCCAATTTCCTGATACATTCGTCCAATCGCTATGGATGCTGCCATTGTCAAAGTCGTCATTGAAGAAACCATTATTGGTATTACTTCGCCATTCATTTGCATCTAAATGATTGACTAAGTAATAGCGAGTTTCAATACCAGAACCACAATCATCTATATCACTAAAATCTACTAAGAAATCCGTCGTTTGCCAAGTACCACCAATTGGGTCAATACTCATAGAAGGACTACAAGTGGGCGGAGCATCACAAACCCAACTAGCTTCCCAGCCAGGTTTTGTCGTCCAATTATCTGCTACAAATCGGAAGCTCAAAGTACCTCCTGTTGAAGTAATGGTGCCTGGAGAGTTTGTGCCTGTATAAGTCCCTAATAAGGGGGCAGAAGTATTGGACCCATCATAAATATATAGGTAGTCATAATTATTTTCTATCTCAAAACTCGTAAAGGTAACCGTCACCGAATTAGCCAGTGGCGGTGCTATAGTGAATACATAATCCTCATTATTATAATAGTGCCCAATAGCTCCACCGGAGTCATTAAATACGCCACTGCATTGGTTCGGAATATAATTAGGAATCAATATTTCAGGTGTGACAAATTGATCTCCTGCAAAAGTCGAATTACTCCCACCACAGGAAGCACGTACTTGCCATAAGTAAGTATAAGAAGAAGCCAAGCCATTTACATCCAGATAATTATCAGTCGTATAATATGTAGTCCATGCAGCATCAACACTCCATTTTACTTGCACCTCATAATTTGTAGCACCACTTACTGCATCCCAATTTAATCTTGCATTAAAAGGCTCCAAAGTAGTGATGTATAGATTTGTTGGTACTCCACAGCTAGGACTACTCGTACTACAAGACCAGTCTGCATCCCAACCAGGAGAAGTCGTCCCACAATCAGTACGCACCTCCAAATACATACTACCCGAATTAGCGGTGATAGGAGCAGGAGGGCTATTACCATTTAATACCGTAATTAATTCATCGTGATGAGAATCCCCATCATAAATGTATAGATAGTCATAATTGGTCTCTAAATCCATGCTATTAAAGCTCAATGTAACACTACTTGCCCCCGACGGATTAATCAAATAAGTAGAACGATGATTATTCGGTAAATTGCTTCCCCCACTTGAATCCATTAAATTTCCACTACAACTAGTATAAGTGTTAGGAGCAGGGGGAGGATTAATTAAATCGTAAAAGTAAAACCAATCCCAATTAGGTCCAGGATCAGTATGCGTTTGATTTGGATAATGTTGGTGCCCCTTAACAGAGAAACAACCATCACTAATCGGATCAACCCCATTAGCTCCCAAAGCATCATAAGTTTCTAAAATAGGAATGTTATATTCATTAGCAATATCAATCGTTAAATCTGCGGAGGTAGTATAAGTAATATCCGTATACCAAGTCGCATCATCCACATAGCCCTCATGTTCAATACCCACTGTATAAGGATTTGAATTACTCACATGCCAAGCCTTATCCGCCTCACAAACCATTTGAGTGATTTGTCCATCCATTGCTCTCATATTGTAATGAGCCGAAACATTAGCCGAAGGATTTTGAAACCAAGAAATGGCCCCTGCATAACTTCCCTGCATTGTATGAATTGTAACATGCGTAATCGCTGTTCCTGCTCTCGAACTATAATTAGAAGGATCAGCTTCCGACCAAATTACCCCTGAATACTCGTAGCAAGGCCCGCCCATTCTATAGTTCATCTCCTCATAAGCCTCCCCCTTATCATTGCTAATCTGATCGCCTTGATTATAAATTTTAGAAGCACTCAAAATATTGTAATTCTGCTCTCCAAAATATTCTTTCAAATTAATAAACTGCCCATCAGTTCCATAAGCCTCTACAAAATAAGGACTTTGCATGATTGTACACACTGCATAAATATGCGAACTCATCGCAAAGTCATTAGCCAAATTCTTAGGGGAAGGCAGTTCACTCAATTCAGCAATAATCGGAATATAAGCCTCAAAGGCAGCTCCTTCTGGAATTTCATGATCATAAATAAGCGTTTCAAAAGCTTCTGCATAAGCCATGATCTGCGATTCCGAATCATACTTCAAATCTTCTATGCTTGCCCCTGTCAAATCTGCCACCATTCGCATATTCGAGCGAAAATAATCCTTGCCATCTGCTACTAAGCCCATGACTCCATAATAATAAGGCAGCCCAATACAACTGGGCGCTTCTTGCTCAGGGGCAATCGCTCTTACACGACTTTGCGTATAAGCAATGCCCTCCAATACCCCATTAGGTACTCTGGGATGCGCCGCATATGCCGCATCAAAGGTGGCATTAAAATCAGTCCTAAAAGTAGGAGGCATTTCATAATTAGCAGCCGCTTTATTATCGGCTAATACCATTAAAGAGAATAAACCCAAAATAAGAAGGCTACAAATAAAAGAATAGAGTAATCGCATGTGTGTCGTATTTAATGTTCAATTCCCCTTAATATAAGAATTTCGTCAGTTTTGTTAAAACAATTATCTGACTTTATGATCCTTATGCTAATTACTAGACAAATCCAAGTCTAATTAACCAATACACGAATTAACGATATAACTAATTAGGGGCTTCCTACTGCGCTCATAAAAACGAAGTGCGCAGCACGAGTCCAATTATTTATCATTCATCATTATGCATTACGCATTGCAAGCGCAGCGCAGCAGTCGGGCTGTCCGTTCTTATGCGGCTATGTGTCTGCTACTCCGCTAAGGCTCTCTTGTCTGCCTTTCAGGCCAGCCTGCGTGAGCCTAAGCTCCATAAGCATCCCCATTGACGCCACATACCACTTCCATCCCTAAGCCAAAAAACAACAATGAATGATGAACTGATTAACAATGAGTTTCTAATCGTCTAAAAAAGAAAAACTAATGCGGTTTAAAAATCTATCGACTATGGACTATGGACAAAAAAAGTCAGACAGTGAGCGCAGCGAACAATCTCTCCTCTGTCATCGAACAACTTGATCGGTCTAAAAACCTATCGACCATGGACTATGGACTATGGACAAAAAAAGTCAGACAGTGAGCGCAGCGAACAATCTCTCCTCTGTCATCGAACAACTTGATCGGTCTAAAAACCTATCGACCATGGACTATGGACTATGGACAAAAAAAGTCAGACAGTGAGCGCAGCGAACAATCTCTCCTCTCTCAGCGAAGCGGTCTCTCCTCTAAATTAACTAAAGATGATATGACTCAACACTAGGGATGCCAATAAAGCCAAACCCACCGCCTTTAAAGTAGGCGTTGCAAATTTGATATAATCCTTAGAATCTCGCCAGCCATTTTGGATGATAGTTGGGATAGCTACGACCATTAGCGCAAGTAGGATGACCCAGAATGCTCTGAATAAATAGGGCATATCGGGCATGAAATAAATGAATAAACGATGCAAAATAGTTGAAGAAAAGAAAGCTATAATGCTTAGTTTTTGTTTTGGTGCTATAAGGAAAGCAGCGGCACAAATTAATACCACAAACCCACAATTGAAATAGTTTCTCATTTCATTGAGGGTATGAGTGAAGGCGGCTCCAGAATCAGCAAACTTATAGTACATCAATAACCAGCCAAATAATACTCCCGTACATAACGTAAATAAAATCGTCCGACGACCAGCGGCTACCACTTCTTTATCAGCAGCCTCAGGCTTGATGTACACTTTGTAAATATCAATAGACCAAAGAGTGGCCAATGAATTGAAAAGAGAATCCACTGTACTCATCAAAGAGGCAAATAAGGCACAAAGGATCAAACCTCTGGCTCCTACTGGTAAGTAGTTCGTTACGATATAGGTAAAGGCTTGATCAGGCTCTGCGGCTAAAGAATTAGCAGTGATGCCAGCTAAGGCGATCCCTGGAATCACGATCATAATCGCCATATAATACTTCATGACACCGCCTACCATTAAGCCGACTTGAGCATCTTTTAAGCTTCTGGCAGCCAAAGAACGCTGCATCACACTTTGATTTGCACACCAATAATTGATGTTGAGAAAGAAGAGACCGAACATCGCTGTCCAAGGGAGTTTGGGGTGATCGGCGGGTAAGTGTAGATGCATTAATTCAGGTGTCTTTTCATAGAGCTGTCCCCAGCCACCTAAGTGATGAACAGCTACTAATAGTACCACTGTTCCCCCAATGGTGAGTATGGCAAACTGAATAATATCCGTTCTTACTACCGCTCCTAATCCTCCAAAATAAGTATAGATAGCCGAGAAAATTCCTAAGGCAGCAATCAAAGTTCCTACTCTTACCCAGCGTATATCGCTGATAAAAGCTAGGTAATCACTAAATACTAAATCTGCTGCATAGGCGCCCCAAAAGAGCGCTGCCCCCAGTCCCATGGTGGCAAATAGGAGCATATTGGCAGAGGTATAAATTAAAGCCACGGTTTCTCCTAAACGCTTTTTAATGAATTGGGTGATGGTAATCACTCTTTCCTTAAGGTAAAGAGGAACAAATATAAAGGCGGCAAAGAATAAACCTTGAACAGCATTGATCTCAAATTGGGCTTGGGCGAGTCCATATAAATAAGCGGAACCCATCATACCCAAAAATTGGTATCCTTGTATATTAGTCGCTATCGTGGAGATGGCTATGGAATGCCATTTCAAATTGCGATCACTTAGGAAATACTCTTCTGAGGTCATTTCCATTTTCTGTTTGCCAGACAAAGCAATGACCATAACAGAAATAAAATAAATGGATACGATAATGAGATCAATGATCATAGGAGTGTTTTTACTGTTTGTTAGAACATTCGTGCTTGGAGTGTCGGTATGATGTTTTTATCTACGTTCTCCTGCTGCCAGTGGCGTCAGGGGAGCGGTGTCAGGAATACGGCCTTGTACTTGAGGCAGTGAAATCGTTTTGAGTTTAGGTAGTACGTATTTAGCAAATAGTTCACACTCTTCTAAATGTGGATAGCCTGAAAAGATAAAAGCACGTATGCCCATATCCATATAGCCTTGAATTTTTTTCAATATTTGATCTGGATTCCCTACTAATGCGGCGCCACAACCAGAGCGAGCACGTCCAATACCCGTCCATAGGTTTTCTTCTACGAAACCATCATCTTCGGCTTGTTCTCGCATTTCTGCTTGGCGAGATACACCATAAGATTTAGCATCTAAGGCACGTTCTCGAATTTCTTTGCCAGTTTCATCATCCAATTGAGAAACTAACTTTCTCGCATGAGCTCTTGCTTCTTCCTCCGTCTCTCTAACGATCATATGGATACGCAAACCGAAGTCTACTGTTCTGCCGTATTCGGCTGCTTTATTGCTCATATTGAGCATGAGTTCGTGGAGGCGTTCCTTGGTTTCTGGCCACATTAGGTAGACGTCGCAGTGCTCTGCGCAGAGGTCTACTCCTGATGGGGAATAGCCGCCGAAGTAGAGCAGGGGGCCACCATTTTGTTGATAGGGCTTAACTGGTTCTGAAGGGAGTTTGATATTGTAGTATTCCCCTTGGAAATCAATTTCGTCTTGTGTCCATGCTTGTTTGAGGATATTGATTACTTCCCTTGAGCGTTGATAACGCGCTGCCGACTCCATTTGGGTGCCAGGCAGATTAGAGGAGATAATGTTGATCGTCAAGCGACCTTTGAGAATATGATCGAGGGTGGAGATGGCCCTGGCTAACATAGGAGGATGAATTTCTCCACAACGCACTGCTGCTAATAAATTAATATTATTGGTGAGTGGTGCGACGGCTGATACAAAGGACATGGTATCTTGTCCCACTTGATAAGAGGAGGGGCAAAGTATATTACGATAGCCTAATTCATCAGCCTTTAATAATATTTTAGAGGCATTTTCCCAATTGCTTTTGTAGCGATTATCCATGACGCCTAAATATTCGCAGTCTCCATTACAGATGGGAGCAAACCATGCGATCTCGGCTCCTTCTATATCTCTGGATCTGACTTGTATATTTGATGTTGACATTTTTTAATTAGTATTCTTTAGTGAAACAAAAAAATAAATGATATCATTAAGCCTTATTTTTTGCCTAAAAACAGGCAAAAATCTTGCGTTTAATTCAGTCTATTTCATTTATGCAATTTCTTCTGCTGTAGATGCTTTCCATAAGGCGTACCAGTCGGTAGCGTCTATATTTATTCCTAATGCTTTTTTATAGCTTGCTAAGCGCTCTATTTTGGTACTGCCTATGACTGGCTGAATATTAGCTGGATGGCGAAGTAGCCAAGCTAATAGTATTTCACCTAAGGAGGCATTGTATTTTTCTTTTAATGGAGCAGCGGTTTCGTTGATACGATAGCTTTTGTCATTATCTAATGGATCAAATACGACTCCGCCTCCAAAGGGTGACCATGCTTGTGGACTAATACCATGACGGAGACATTGGTCGAGTGTTCCATCTGTGAAGCTATCTAATTTTGTGATAGATATTTCTACTTGATTAGTGGCTAATGGCGTAAAGCTATTGAGCATTTCGAATTGTGATGGGCTAAAGTTAGACACGCCAAAAGAGCGAATTTTTCCGCTTGTTTTAAGGCTGCTTACTGCTTCGGCGATTTCTGCTGGATGCATCAAAAAATCAGGACGATGCAATAGCAACATATCAATGTAATCAGTTTCTAGCTCTTTTAATGATTGATCAACTGAAGCTTTTATATGGGCGACACTGGAGTCGTAAGATTTGATGAGATGTTGTGGTCTTTGGTCACATACTCTGCGTATTCCACATTTGGTGATGAGTTGGATTTTTTCTCTTAGTGCTGGTTGGGCCTTGAGTACTTTCCCAAAGTCATTTTCGGTGGTGTAGTCGCCGTATATATCGGCATGATCGAAGGTGGTGAAGCCTTGCTCTATGGCTGCTTGAATAAATTCTTCTAGTTGGGTGGTATTGAATTGTGCCCCCCAAAGGCCGAGTCTCATGCATCCTATAATGATGCGGGAGAGTGAAGGGGAAGTAGTGTTATTTTGCATTTTTATTTTTTGGATATTACAGTATGTTAGTGATTCGTCTACTAACGTACTTATTACTAACATACCAAGATACTAAAGTTGGCTTAGGGATGGCAGCGGTATGTGGCGGCCATGCTGTGACATAGGGCGCTTAGTGATGCGCAGGCTCCAATAAGAGACAAGCAGCACTTAGCAGACTTGGAGCAGCATAGCCACATAAGAGCGTACAGCCCGACCCGAAGGGGAAGCCCCAATTGAGTTCAAGATAAAAAAAAATATTGATAGACTTAAAAAGGGGGGCGCCTGACAACAAAATCTCTATTTTTAGTCGCCAAAATATATGCTAAAAAGTTATGATTGAAGGAGGATAAGGGAAGCTTAGGGGCATAAAAAAAAGTGAACGATTTGGAACACTTACGAGAGTTACAAATGATTCGTTCACTTTACCTAAAACTTAATTTAAAAAAGAAAAATTTTTATTTTTTTTTGAAAAACGGCAGGGATAAATGCTGGAAGCCTCTTTGCCCAACATCGAATAACTCCCTAAACAGATACTCCCCACCTAATTTTCTTATTCTCTTAGACGATTTTGGTTCTCAAGAATTGAATAAAAATTAGGATAATGTTAAGGTCCATTAATGTAATATTATTCTTTGGACGACTGTTTTTTGATTGTTAGTAATTCGTAGAAAGAAAACTCCTTTAGTAGAGTGATCTTTCATTGTGAGTCGGTATTGCGGACCGTTAAACACATCTTCTGTCAGGAGTTGGCCATTGATATTTAGTACTTCAATTTTGCTTTCTCCTTGAACTTCGTCTAATTCAATAAAGCACACATCTTCACTTGGGTTAGGGTAGACTTTAACTTGCATGGATTGCTTATTGGTTAAAATTCCCTTTTCGGCATTACTGAATTCTTCTGAAGTGTAAGCTGCTATTGGAGCATTTTGTAGCATTTGGTTGATCGTGCTATTGACATTGCTTGTTTTGTTACTGCAACTCCAGCTTAATCTACCAGGCAATTGGTACAAGCTATATTCGGAATAACATTCACCTCCTTCGCAAAGCATATTACCATCGCAATCATACAGATTAGCTTTTGCTCCCCAAGCACAGCCTGCTGTATTAGGATAAGCGGGATCAACATAGAAGAAAGAGTAAACTCCATCAGAGTAATGGAAAATTCTATCGACATGGCAGCAATCGCTATTATTGATTAAATCTTCCATCCAGAAGAGTTCTTCTACTGGATCGCTTTCGTAGCAATTTGATTCGCATTTATAGTATAAGCCGCTATTGTTGTAGCTCCAAAGACTGAGATTATAGTAGCAGTTATTATTACTTTCATTTGAGCAGACTAACTCACCATGACAATCATACACTCTTGCTTGGGTAGTTTGTGGACAGCCGTATAAGTAAGATGGAGAGATATAGTATAGTATTTCTCCTTCGTTATTTTCATAGTATAAAACGGAGTTGGCTGTACAGCAATCGCTATCTGCTATTATTTCGTCTAACCAACTTAAGTCTAATGCTTCGCAAGGCTGAGCAACTGCTTGTTCTTCACAAGAACCAGGTAGCCAAGCCATTCCTACGCATTCCGCTAAACAAGGATTTAAGTAAGTAGAGCCGTCCCCACCACATACAGGATTTGGCGTATCATCACAACCACAAGGTCCTATTGAACCTGGAGCGCATTCCCAAATTAATTGGGCATCAATATAGTAAGCTAAGTTATAATTTTGGTAGCAATTTGTTCCGTTGTTACTAGTGCAAACTTGATTACCATATTGGTCATAAAGGCGTGCTGCACCACCACCACATGAATAGTTATTGGAAGGTTGTACATAATAATAGGCTGTACCTGCTGTTTGATAACGATATACTTTTTCACTATCGCAACAGCCGCCTTCATCCAAGACTTCTACCAGCCAAGCAGGATAACTTTCTCCTGCTCCAGCATAGGCTGTTTCTTCATTTCCTGTTTCTTCAAAATCGACTGGTGCAGGAGGATCACAATTTTCAATGCTAACATCGAAAACGATTTCTTTTATTTCTCCTACCTCAATGATGAATGTCGGATATACTCCTTCGCTATTAGGTAATACTTCAGGTAATTCTAATCCATATGGAGGATAGTAAGCTCCCATAATAGTAGGGCCTGAGCTACTTGGAGAAGGATCAGGCCCTAATACAACTTCATATTCTGCATAAATAAAGGTGTATGAAGTGGTACTTTGAGGAGAAACATAAGTGTGGTCACAGTCACCAATAGAGCACTCCAGACCAGAAAGTGGTGTCCAGTCATAAAGTATATTTTGCTTGTTAGGATCTAATAATACACTTTCTCCTTCACAAATTGAATATTGCATATTTTGAGCTTGAAGGCTACCTATGCTAATACAAAGTATCCAAATGGATATAAGTAGAATTTGAGAAGATCGTTTCATAGAAAAAGGTAGTTAGTAGTCAATTAATTGTTAGTAGCTGTTTTAGTCTGAATCTAAAAGATATTCAAAAGTGTGTGGTTTAAACAAGCCATTATGGCCACTTATTAAATGAATTGGGTGAGAGTAAAGTTATATAAAATTAATTAATTTAGTTCATCTTTGGACAGATATTGTTTGCAAAACACATATTATTAATATAAAAATTCATAAAATAAATTAAAACAATTAATTAGAAATTACGTAAATATCGGAATTGAAAGTGACAAATGACGAGTTATGCGTATTACAGGCGGTATTTAAGCATTTTGTTAATAAATAAAGGCATAAATTGGTTTTTGGGGGTATAAAAAAGAAAAGCCCGACTATCTTTCTTTGATAGTCGGGCTTTTGGTAAAATAATTGAATTTTATCTTAGCATTAACTTCTCAGTTGTAGATTGGAATTCACTATTGATTCTTACAAAGTAAATACCTTTTGATTCTTGACTCAAATCAACTGTATGCGTAAATCCTGTCATATCATTACTGTAAATCGTTTGTCCTTTGATGTCAAAGATTTCAACACTTAAGGCTTGTGATTCCTCTTTTCCAAAGAATGCTCTAAGGTTGACGACTCCTTCGCTTGGATTAGGATATAAATCCATTTCTAAGATAATGCTACCATATAGGTTCTCATATTCCATTTGGCTAAGACCGTTATCTAATTCATCTTTACTAAAGGCTTCTGCAGGAGCAAATCCTAATAAATAATTAGAACCTCCCCAAAGTTCGTCTTCTACACTTAGACAATCCCATAATAGAGAACCGGTCATACCTCCTAATCCATACACTTGATAACAGTTTTGGTCGATATCGCTAATACAAAGCACATTCCCTAAGCAATCATATAAGATAGGGGAGTAACTCGAACAACCATTAGCATCATATGCTGGATCACAATAGAAGAAAGATTGATTGTCGCTTTGGTACATGTAAATTCTGTTTTCATTGCAGCAATCAGCCTCATCAATTATCGCACCTAACCAAGGCAAGTCGTCTACTGGATCAACAAAATTACATTCTGGTAAATCGCCGCCACATTCCCAAATGAGGCTACCATTCCATTCATCCAGATTATACATACCCCAACAGTTCGTTGTGACTGTACTTTGACAAATTAAAGCACCTTCACAATCATAAATACGAGGCGCATAAGTCATTGGACAACCAAAGTCCCAACCTTCTGCAACATCTACATAAACACAAGCATCAAAGCCATTGGAGTAGAAATAGATTTTATTGGTATAGCAACAATTAGCATTTGCTATAATATCATCTATCCAGGTAAAATCATTACTATCACAAGTAAGAGGGGAAGTACTGGAAGGTGCAATGCCACAATCGTGTAAAAGCACTCCAAACATATCCTCTAATTGATAATCAGAATAACAATTTCCTGCACCTGTACAAATTAAGGTACCATCACAATCATACAGACGAGCACCATGTTCTAAGGCACAAGGCTCTTCCCAAAATGGCGTAACATAAAAATAAGTATTATCCAAGTCGTAGTAAGCATAGATACGAGACTTCTGACAACAATCCTCTTGTAATAGAATATTCTGTAACCAAGGCAATTCATTCAGTGGGTCAGAAGATCCACAGAGACTAGTATTGGTACCTATTGGGTTTCCTGTTCCAGTGCCGGTACCAGTTCCAGTTCCAGTTCCAGTTCCAGTTCCAGTTCCAGTTCCAGTTCCAGTTCCTGTACCAGAGCAATCTTCTACTTCCACTAAGAAAGTAAGTTCCAAATTAGGACTCGTAACTCCGCCTGCTAAAGTAACTGCATAGTTTAACGTATAAAGGGTAGTCTGACTAGGACTGGCATATGCAGAATAACAATTAGTACAACTTAAGTCGATTGGCGGATCAAAGTATACATAGGTGGCGCCTGGGAAACCATTGGCCACGCCAATTAATACACCTTCACCTTCGCAAATAGTATAAGTTTCATCTTGAGCAGACACATCTATAAATACAAGCGTTATCAATACCAAAAAAAGGCACTTTGCTATTGAATTCATGTAATTGTTCAGTTTCATAACGGTGGTTATTTAATATTTTTTAAATTTCTATAATAAGATTCAATAACTGTACCAATAGCAGCTTCAGTAATTTAAAAGAATCAATAAATATTTAAATATTTCCCATAATAAAATAAAAAGTGCCACTCACTTTTTCTCATAGTTTACTTTAACATCTTCGTCTTATTCGATTAGTTATTAGGCGTTTATCTCTCCATTCAAAATCGTGGATAAGTTTATGAGCTTTTTTTTGAAAGGACTGTAAAACAATCACTTAGGTCTTATATACGCCTTCATTAAGTGTACACTATAAGATACAATGATGTCGTTTTTTTAATTATTCATGTTACTACAAAAATAAAGTTGTATATACAACTTTTATAGTTTAACTTTGTATCATGGAAATCCAAAAAGACTTTCCCATATTAGACAGATGCCGACCAAGTACTTGTATTGGCGGTAAGATGATGAGGTGTAATCGATTGGTAGCACAGATATTTAGAAAGCACCTAAAGCCATTTGACTTAACCAATAGCCAATTAAGTACCTTGTTTATCATTGCTAAAAAACAAGGGGTGAGCCAACAAGAACTAGCTAGTATGTTGGTGATGGAAAAATCTACTGTGAGCCGAAATTTAAAGCGCTTATTTGATAAAGAATATGTTTTCAAAGAAGCCAAACAAATTCATATCACTACTAATGGTAAAGTCTTTTTAGAGGAGGTCATACCTGTTTGGGAGGACGCTATGAAAGAGGTAACTACTATGCTTCAATCAGAAGGTGTAGAAGCACTTGATTTAGTCTTGAGCAGATTGAGATAATAATACCAATATTTTTTAACCCAAAAGTTGTATATACAACTTTAAAAACTCAACAAATGTTAGAATTAGGATTCATCGGACTCAGCATTATAGTGATCATTCTATTAGTCTTAGGCTATAGGCATATCTTAAATAATAGTGGGGTAGAGGCAGCCATTGCTGATAGAAAATGGAAAATAGCCCTCTTTGCTTTTATCGCTTGGATACTATATAGCTTTGGATTAAGCTTGACAGGTATATTAGAGAATTACGAATTGCCTCCTCGCTTTCCAATCTTCTTAATAATACCTGCTTTTGTTATACTCCTCAGTTTCTTATATCGCCACCGAAATAATGATGCCTTTTTGGAGGCCATTCCTCCTTCTTGGCTAATTTATTTTCAAAGCTTTAGAATAGGGGTAGAATCTTTATTTATAGCCGCAGTAGCTGTTGGTTATTTGCATCCCGAAGTTACCTTAGAGGGCTATAATTTTGATATGTTTGTTGGGCTGACGGCTCCTATAGTTGCCTATTTAGTTTTCAATAAAGGGGTGCTGTCACTTAAAGCCGCCTTAATATGGAATTACGCAGGTTTAGCTATTTTAGGCTCTGTAGTATTGTTGTTCATTACAACAACATTTATTCCTTCTTTATGGGGTAGCAGCACCTCTTTAGCACCAATAGAAATGGTGATGTTCCCTTATAATTTAGTGGCCGCTTTCTTAATGCCAGTGGCGGTATTTATTCATCTTTTATCTATCCTCCAACTTAGAAAAATATTGGCCAAATCTAATTCTTTGGAGAGTGGATTAGTATAATTTGGGCGCATCCCGCCCCATTAGGCATAAATT
>JAHDDN010000031.1:15051-22943 GCA_020629335.1 Chitinophagales bacterium
ATAAATTATAATAATGCACTCGTTTAAAGTTTTTCAGCTTCATCCTAAAACTTTAAATGGGTTCAATGTCATAAAAGGTGAGTGAGAGTCGTCTAAAAGTTATCTTTGTTTAACAAAGTCGATTCTAAAAGATAATTAAAACACCGATATGAGATTTATATCTACCCTAATTACTCGTGTTTCCCTTGTTGTTTTTTGTTTTTTACTGTTTGATAGCTTACAAGCTCAGGATGATTGTTGGTTAGGAGCTGATCCTATTTTGGATGTTAGTGAGTCTTATGGTGTAAGTGGGCAAGATCGTTTTGAGTCTATTATCAATACTTCTGATGGTGGTTATTTGGCAGTTGGAACGACTTATAGTCCTGAAGTAGCAGATTTTCCAGGAGTGATGTGGTTTGTAAAGTTAGATGCTATGGAGGAGGTCGTTTGGATGAGTTTTTATGAAGGTGCTGTTAGTAGTACCACAGAGGCTTATGATGTAGTAGAGGGAAGTGATGGTTATGTGATTGTGGGAAATATTGTGAATGGGGGGCAGTATAATGGTTATGTGGTGAAGATTGATTATGATGGAAACATTATATGGACGCAAGAGTTAGGAACAGCTAACTCTGATGATTTATTAGAGGCAGTTACCTACTCTAATGGTCGATATGTGGCTGTGGGGCGTGCAAATAATAGTGGTAGTGGATGGGTAGTTGTATTGGAAGAAAATGGGGTGGTATTTGATGACTTTATATATTCCGATTTGATATTTGGTACTTATGAATTTTATGGAGTAGAGGCCACTGGAGATGGTGGGGTGATTATTGCTGGATCTGCTAGTGCTCCTACTTTAGGAGTTACAGGAGGAATTGCTATAAAATTAAATGATGATGGTTTTGGTACTTATGAATTGGGGTGGGAAGTGGGCATAAATAATTTGCCTAGTAATGCGGCATCTCGATTTTGGGATGTAGCAGTAACGCCTGATGGGGAGTATGTATTTAGTGGGAATAACTTTTTGAATACTTTTCAAGATGTGTTAGTTGTAAAGTTGGATGAAAATGGGAATGAGCTTTGGCAACAGATTCTGGGGGATGAGGTAGATGAGTTAGCGAGAGGTATTACGGTAAATGATTGTGGGCAAATTATTGTTGCGGCTTCAACCAATTCTGTTTTGGGAGGAGATGTAACAGCGAATTATGGTGGTTATGATGCTTGGGTATTGAAATTGAGCCCTAATGGAGATGTAATATGGGAAAAGAATTTTGGTGGAAGTGGAGCTGATTTAAGTAGAGAAGTCGTGGTGAATAATGATGGAGTAGCCATCTTAGCGGGAATTACCAATTCCAACGATATAGATTTATCTAATAATTTTGGTGTTAATGATGGTTGGATATGGGCAGTTAGTGATGAGGTCTATACTTGTAATAGCCCAGATGAGACGATCTTTACTAATTGGATACAACCTACTAGTCAGTTTGATTTAAGCTTTTGCGAAGAGGAAACGATCAATGCGACTAGTTATGTGGCAGACTTTGGAACGGATGAATGTGCTAGTCAGGATTATTTCTTAACGACTACTTCTTATGATGTATTAGCTCATAATGAAAATGGAGTATTTAATACAGCTGACTTTGCAGCAGGGGATTATCTGCTTTGGGCGGTGAATTCCTTTGTTGGTGGATTAGCCCCTGATACGCTCACTAATATTTCTTATTTTTCTACAAGTTATTGTAGTTGTGGAGATGCTGATCAATTGTTTATCACTATAGAAGAATGTGTGCCTGAGTGTGAAGATTGCGAAGCTTCGGCTGGGACGTTGAATTTAGAGGAGGACATTGATTATAGTTTTTGTTTAGAGGATGATTTGTCTGTGTTATCTACTAACTATACCAATAATGAGTGTTTTAGTCAGTACCTTATTTTAGCAACTGATGTATCATTAGGCGGAATGATCGTAGAGCTTACTTCAGGAGATTCGACTACTTTTGATTTAAGTAATTACGCTGAAGGTACTTATTCTGTTCTATCTTTGAATATCTCTAATGATATAGATACTTCCAATTTTGATTTTGTTGATCAAATTATGGCTCATCCATTTTTTGGATGTTTAATTGACCTAAGCAATCCAGTATTATTTAGTTTGAATGATTGTATCATAGATGATTGTCTTTTAGTGAATACTATACCCGAAATAGAATGGTCTACTCCTGTAGGTGGAGAAAATGGCGATTATGCTTATAATACAATACAGACTTCTGACGGTGGGTATTTGGTAGTTGGAGATTCTTATTCTATTGGAGGAGATGTTTCTAACCCTATTGGCATGTCGGATTGGTGGGTGGTCAAATTAGATGCGGCAGGTCAATTAGTATGGGAGCAATCTTATGGCACCGTAGAAGAAGAAGCCGCTTGGGATGTCATTGAGGTGGATAATGGACATTTTGTGATTGCTGGTAACAGGGGAATTACCAATAATGCTTGGGCGATGAGAATAGATGGTGCAGGTAATGTAATTTGGGCGAATGAATATGGTGGTTCTCAGTTTGATGAGTTTAGAACCGTTGAGAAAACAGCAGATGGAGGCTTTGCTTTTTTTGGAGGAACTAACTCAGCTGATGGCGATGCTATTGGAAATACAGGTGGTGCTAGTTATTGGTTGGTAAAAACTGATGGTGGCGGAAATATCATTTGGCAAAATACTTATGGTTCTTCTGCTTCAGAAGGAGGGTTAGATATGAAAGTAACACCTGATGGCGGATATGTTATGACGGGGCAAAGTTATGGAGGTGGAGGAGATGTCAGTGGTAATTATGGTCAAATTGATGCTTGGATAGTGAAGGTAGACACTAATGGTAATATCGAGTGGGAAAATAATTTTGGTGGGTCTGCTTATGATTATTTATATAAAATAGATAATACACCTGACGGTGGCTATATCGCAGCAGGAAATACTTTTTCTAATGACTTTGATGTAGTAGGTGCTAATTATGCCGATTGGTGGGTCGTGAAACTAGATATAAACGGAAATATAGAATGGATCAATACTTATGGTGGAAGCAGTTTTGAAGATTGTAAGGCAGTACTGTCAGGACAGGATGGCTACTATTTGGGAGGAACCAATGGCTCCGCAGATGGGGAGGCGAGTCAGTATTTAGGGATACAGGATTATTGGGTGATGAAGTTGGATTTTTGTGGGGAAATAGTTTGGGAGAAAAGTTATGGAGGTAGTTATTCCGAAGAAATCAATAATATGCAATTTGCCAATGATGGGGGATTGATTTTGTCAGGTTATTCTGATTCCAATGATGGAGATGTAAATGCTCCTATAGGATTTATAGGCTATTGGATTGCTAAGTTAGAACCAGAGGAAGGTATTTGTGAAGCTTATACAGATTGGATAGTAGAAGTCGAAACGCCTTTAGTTTACTGTCCAGATGAACCTATTCTTTTACAAGATTATATTGAATTTAATGAGGACGATTGCTATACTCAAATCTTTGCTGTTCAAAGTGCTACAGATTCGATGGCAGGATTCTTTTTAGATGAGGATGGTTCTTTTGCTGCAGGTCTTTTACAGCCAGGTACTTACACAGGATATGGGCTAAATGTTCATGAAGATGAATTGCCTGTATTAGATGCGTCATTATATTGGAGTGAAGACGTCCCTTGTACTTGTTTTGATTTAGTAGAAGTTCCTATAGTAATTTTGGAATCAGGTGTTCCTCCTTGTGGAGATGAGCTATGCAATCTTAATAGTATTGATGATTGTGAAGCTTATACGAATTGGAATACAAGTATAGCGCCCACAACCCTAATAGAATTATGCCCAAATGAATCCTTATTCTTAGCAGGTTATGTAGAAAGCTTTAATGATACCGAATGTTATGCGCAAACCTATCTATTTGCAGAAGCAGCCGCTCCGAATAATATTCTGACTTTTAATGATAACGGCACATTTAACGCAAATGATTATCCAAGTGGCTCCTACATTGCTTATGCACTTAACTTTCATATCTATACTTCCAATATTGATATAATACCAGTCAATATTGAAGAATTAATTAGCACGCCTGATTTTTGTTATGACTTAGAACAGGTATTTGTGAATATACTAACAGCAGATGATCCTGCTTGTTTTGAAGACCCATGTGCATTAACAACTTGTGATGCTTTAGTAGAAGGCTTAAATATTGTAGATGGTACAAACTATTGTACCGATGAAATAATAAATGTTACAGCAGCTAATTTCAATAATACTGATTGCTATAATCAAACTTATTTAATAAGCACACAAACAATTGGAGACCCTATTGTTTTACAAAGTGTTGATGGAGTATTTAATACGGCTGATTTAGCAGATGGTTCTTATACGATCTGGGGATTAAATACTCATGTCTACACAGATATTACTCCTATTAACTCGCTCATGCAATTAGAAATGATGGCAGATGCTTGCTATGATTTAGAGGGAGTAGATATTAATGTGGGGACTACTGAGGTAGCATTAAATACTGCTAACTTATCTGTTTGCTCCGATGTCGGAGAACTAACTTTAAACGATTACGTACAATCTGGCGAGGGAACTTGGAGTGATGGTACAAATATCATTACAACTATAGACCCAAGTATGGCTGCTAATAATCTTGAAATATACTATACAGCTAACTCGGCTCTTTGTAATGATACCGATACACTCACCATTAATATAACAGACTTTGCAGCGGTACAATTGACTCAATCATCTTTGCTACTATGTGACAATAATGAAATCATCAACTTAGTAGATTACGTACAGTCTGGTGAAGGGACTTGGAGTGATGGCACGAATAACTTAGTCAACTTTGATCCAAGTACCGCTCTTGCCGAAACTATTTTATATTATAGCAGCGGTATTGGAGATTGTGCCGATACAGATACACTTACTATCAATATATTAGAAAGTGCAGAAGTGTCTTTATTGCAAAACAGCTTAAATATCTGTAATGCGGATGATCCTGTCAACCTGAATGACTTAGTGTCAGAGGGCGAAGAAGGACAATGGACCACGGCTTCAGGAGATATTATTGCAAGTGTTGATCCAGCCAATTTGATTGTTGATAATCCAACGGAATTTTATTATACCGCATTAGGCGATTGTGTCGATACCGATACCCTAATAATTACCACTACTAATTTCATAGAAGTAGGATTAACAGAAAATACGCTTAACATCTGTAGCAATAATGAAACAATAATACTAAGCGAATACGTGGCAAATGGCTCAGGGATTTGGACTTTGGACGGTGCATCAATAGAAGTATTCAATCCTGCCTCATCTAATACGGAAACAGTAGAACTAATCTATGGAAATACGCTCTCCAGCTGCGCCGATAGTGATACATTAAGCATTAATATTGAAAGTGATAATCAAGTGAGTCTGCTACAATCAAGTCTTGATATTTGCAGTAATGATGATCTCATTATACTAAATCAACTAGTCTCAGACGGCTTTGGAACTTGGTCGGATGGTACCAATGAAATAACAAATTTTGATCCTTCTACAGCCGCTATTGACGAACTGCAAGAATTGTACTTCTCTTCAGGAACAGGCGAATGTGATGATACCGATACACTATCTATTATAGTAACAGCTGGAGCAGAAGTAAGCCTCTTAGAGTCAACACTAAATTTCTGTAATACAGATGAAGCAATTGATTTAAATGATTTCGTAACAGAAGAAAATGGTGAATGGAGCGATGGAACTAATATTATTTACAGCTTTGATCCCGCTACTGCTATCGCTGGAACTGAGATAGAACTATTTTATACAGGAGGAGAGGCCGAATGTGCCGATACTGACACCTTAACTATCACAGTAAACACCTTTGAAGAAGTAGAAATTAGCGAAACAAATTGGTCAATTTGTAATAATGACACGCCTTTAAATTTGAGCGATTTTGAAATCAGCGATAATGGCCAATGGTCTAACGGTACAGATATAATCACCACTATCGATCCATCAACGGCACCGATTAATACCTTGATACAGTTATACTATTCTTCATCAGCAAATGTATTAGATGAGTGTAAGGATGTAGATACTTTAGTGCTTACCGTCTATGAATATGTAGAAGTAGATTTAAGTTTGTCCTCTCTAAGTCTATGTACGAATGACGATATAATTGAACTTCAAGAATTAGTGATGAATGCGAATGGTACATGGACGAATGAAGAAGGGAATATCGTCAACTCCTTTAATCCTGGTTTAATAAACGAAAACACAATATCAGAATTTTACTATACCGCTAATACCTCTAACTGTGCAGATGTTGATACGCTAATTGTAGAGACAATCGTTTCTCAAGAAGTAGCACTCACAACTACAGCAACAGAAATATGTATAGACGAAGCTCCATTGCAATTAAATGACTTTGTTCAAAATGGCGATGGCTTATGGATCGATCAATTTAACCAAACAGTTACAAGTATTAATCCGACAGATTACGGAGTAAATAACATCATTCAAACTTACTATGCTTCTGGCAATGGCCTATGCGATGATGTAGACACCCTATTCATTTCTATCATAGATGTAGTAGAAGTAGAACTCACAGAATCAGATGTCACCTTCTGTAAAAATGACCCAATCGTTTTACTAGACGAGTATGTCTATTCGGGTGATGGCCAATGGACCGATGAGGCTGGTTTTATAGTCGGCCAATTTAATCCTGAAATATTAGACTCAACTTCACCAACTGAATTTTATTTTTCTGCTTTTTCTAATACCTGCGTAGATGTCGATACACTTAGTGTAACTATTAACGAAAGACCTGATATGCCGATCTTTGGCCAATCAGATTATGCGTTCTGTAGCAGCGATGATGAAATACTCATGAGCGCAGAAGGAGCAAATGTACTTTGGTATGATATGTCTAATTTGTCAGACGTCCCAACGCCAGGTAATTTATTTCAACCAACAGAGTCAGGAGTTTATTATGTCACCCAAACAGTCAATGGATGTACGAGTATGCCAGCCGCTATTTCAGTATTGATAGAAGACTTCCAAGAAGTAGCAGTAAATGGCTTCAGTGGCCCTCTATGTGCAGGTGATACAATAGCGCTTAATAGCCTATTGGTCAATACACCAAATGATGGTTATTGGACAGGAGAAGGAGTAGAAGATAACCAATTAATTACAACAGGAATAAACGCAGGCGTTTACAATTTGTCTTACACCATTCCAGCGAATGTCTGCGATGACTTTAGCGATGAGTTTGAATGGGAATTATTGGCTCCATTAAGTCTCAAAAATGATGCACCCCAAATAGAATGTAAAGACCTAGCGTATCAAGTCAATTTCACAATATATGGAGGTTTAGCTCCTTATACTGTCAATGGCGATCCAATCGCAGGCAATAGCTACACAAGCGAATGGCGCTTTCGTTTAGATTACGAGTACATCATTGAAGATGCCAATGGCTGTGCTTACTATCTCGGAGGCCGAACACCTTGTCCAGAGGTTTTCCTACGCCCTAATCCAAACAATGGTAATTTCTGGGTTTCCTATGGAGAACAACTAACCGATGAAGAAGAAGTCATCGTAAAAGGATATGATTCAACAGGCAGAGAACTCGCTAATGAATGGATCACTTACACCAATTCAGATAACCACTTCACACTAGAAGGTTTACCAGCAGGTATCTACCTTTTCGTCTTCCAATTTGAGAATGAATCTATCACTAAAAAAGTATTAATTTTTTAGATGGTGTATTAGACCTTTCCAACAAATCAATCATTTTATTTTTTTGGGCGCACCCCTGCGTCGGTCATCCAAGTGCGCAGCACGAGCCAATTCATCATTATGCATTCATCATTATGCATTCGCCGAAGGCGCAGGGTCGGGCTGTCCGCTCTTATGTGGCTATGCT
>JAHDDN010000518.1 GCA_020629335.1 Chitinophagales bacterium
ATTGGGCGCAAAAAAGCGGAAGTATGGCAGCAAAAGATCATTTTTAGGCCCAAATTGATTCATGCTGAATAGTTATTTTGTGTTAAATAGTTAAGAACTAACAATTTAGCCCTATTTTTGAGCTATCGATTCTATTGTTATAAATAAACTGAATCAAAATTGAAAGAAACACTACTCGTCGTATATAGAGGATTATTCATAGGAGGCTTCACATTAGCCGTATACCTTTATACCTTAGGCTCCAGAACCTATAATCTCGACCAAAAGACCATCTTCGCTTACTTTTGGATTGGACTCATCGTAGCTGGTATTGTTGGGATGTTTAGCTATAAGAAAGGAATCAAGTCCATCGGTACTGTACTAATGGCTGTACTCCCATTATTGGGCTTTATCTACTTTTTCATCAACGTAATACGGCCTATCTTTTTCCCACACTAGGATCATTCCTAAGTAATACCAAAAATCATCTATTATGAAATCCCTCCTAAGCATACTAATAGCCACCTTCTTTTTAATGGGTTGTCCGCAGAATAAACAAAAGGGGCAATATGATTTGATGGGTAAAACAATGGGAACCTATTATAAAGTCAGCTTGAATGAAAAACAAACTGATCTCAAGGCAGATATTGACTCCATCTTAGTCGATATTAATCAGTCAGTCAGTACTTATATCCCCAATTCAACTATCTCCAAAATCAATCAGTTTACAGGAGAAAGTTATACTGATTTTCGGAATGACCGACATTTTGATATCATTTTCAATCAATCAAAAAACATCTACACACAAACCAATGGCTATTTTGATCCCTGTGTGATGCCTTTAGTCAATTATTGGGGCTTTGGCTATACGGAGAAAAAACCAGTAGAAAGCGTGGATAGTCTCAAAATAAATGAAATGAAAAGCTATTCTAACTTCGCACAAACTAAGTTAGAAAGAAATAGCAAAGGAGTGGTTCAACTCAAAAAATTCAAGCCTGAAACACAACTCGATTTCAGTGCCATTGCTAAAGGATATGCAGTGGATAAAATCGCACGCTATCTCCATCAAAAAGGCATTAAGGATTATTTGGTAGATATAGGAGGAGAATTAGTAGCCAAGGGCAAAAACCCCAAAGGTAATGATTGGAAAGTAGGTATCAATGAACCGACCGAAACCAGCGCTATAAATAGCCTACAAGCTGTCGCTTTCTTGAATAATCAAGCCATTGCCACCTCAGGTAACTATCGTAATTATTACGAAAAAGATGGGCAAAAGTACGTCCATACCATCAATCCCAAAACAGGCTATCCTGAAATCAGCTCTTTACTCAGTGTCAGTGTCTTCGCTAAAGACTGTATGACCGCTGATGCCTACGCTACCGCCTGCATGGCAATGGGCCTAGACCAAGCACGCCAACTAATAGAAAGCAAAGCTGAATTAGAAGCCTACTTCATTTATGCGGAACAAGATAGCCTCAAAACCTACCAAACCAAAGGAGCACCGATTCAGTAAATTAGTGAACTCGTATATTAGTTGATTCGTGTACCCAAACTCTGGGCCTAGTACGACCTTTAAGTACCCAAGTAAATTTGTTGATTGGTGTATTAGATAAATCGCTAATTTTTTATTTCGATAGTTAAACCTTAAATTTGGGGTAATTTATTCTAAAAAAACACCCCATGAAAAAAAGTTTACTCCTTATTCTATTAGCATTCAGCTATATAAATATATACGCCCAAGACTGCGAACCTTGTACAGAAGTTGCCAATAATGCGGTATTAAGTACCTTTTTTGGTATTACTCCTTGTGTAGATCAATGTGGTACACCTATTAGTCCTGTTACCTTCGAAGCATGGGGAAATGAAGCTTATGCATTTGATAGCCTCACTCCCGAGGTAGAATATACCTTCTCTATATGTGACGGTTATGACGCTGCCAATTGGGAGGCGGTATTAACCGTAACTGATGGTTTTGATGTATTAGAATGTGCTGAAGGCTGTACTGTTACCTTTACTGCTACTGAAACGCAAGCATTGGTGTTTGTGAGCGTAGCAGGCGATTGTGGAGGTGACTATTTACAAGTAAATAATGGTTCAGCTTCTATTGCTTGTACAGGAGAAGGACCTGTCCCTAACTGTGCGGATTGTTGTACTAATGCAAGCTTAGATCTTTATACTGTAGATCAAGTAACTGACTTGATATTAGATGGCGCGCCTAATCCACTTTGTGATGCCACAGGCACCGTCTATACTTCTGCTAATTTCACAGCCCCAGGCGAAACGGAGGCTTGGCAAGCTTTTAAAAGCGAAGCTTACACCCTCCCATTAGTATCCTCCCTAATTTACGAAATTAGTCTTTGCAACGGCCCTGACGCAAATAGCTGGCCAGTAGAAATTACAATAGAAAGTGATGCTGGCGAAGTCATTTGCACAGATGAAGACTGCTCTTTAGAATTCTCTCCACCTATAAGTGGTAATTATATCGTGTATATTAATGAAGTCGGCAACTGTGGTAGCACCGCCTCTAATGGCCCTAATGGCTACTTCCAAATTGAAATACTGGAATCTAACTGCTTAGAGGTGGAATGCCCTGTATTACTACAAGCAGCTAGCGGCTCAGCTCCTCTTTGTAGTGGCTCAAGTCCTAATAATACCATTGATTTAGAAGCTACTTTAGGACTCGCTTACGAAAATACCAGCCCTATCTCTAATGTAGTGAAATGGTTCGTAGATGAATCCTTGACTTTAGAAGCTAATGTCGATAATTTCTCTCATACAGGCAACGATTTATGCGAGCCAGAACTAAAAACGTTCTATCTGGGCTTGTTCTGTTTTGTAGAACAAAGTAGCATTCCTGCTGGAGTAGTTGATTTAAACATTTATCCACCATTTGAACAAACATTATTAATTTCCAGCACCCCAGAACAATGCGAACTTCCAACAGTAAGCTCTTTATGTGCCAACTATATCATAGAGGAAAGCAATATTCCAGATGAAATTTATCCAGGAGACAGCGGTATCGCATCTTGGGCAATTAGCTATAATGGCGCTAATGGCACAAGCTGCTTTAATCAATTATACTCCCTGCCTTACGATTGTGTAGTGAATAATGAAGACTTACAAAACAGCTTATCTTTAAGAGCCGTTCAAAATAGTCCTTCCTCTTTACAATTACTACTAAATAGCCCAAAGCCACAAGAAGTATCGTTTCAGCTATTCCATATCAATGGACAAACTGCCTTAAAAAGTACCGATTTATATTTAAATGGAGGAGCACAAAGCATACCAATGGAAGTTGAACCACTAGCTGCTGGAATTTACTTAATTCAAGTCAGAGGAGAATCATTCATAATGACTCAAAAAGTGATGTTATTTTAAGTGATGAAAGACTAAGCAGGAGACAAGCCTTCTACCTCCTCTTTCTTGCAATCTTCCCCTGGCTTTTTACCACAAACGGTACATTCACCGATTTGGTTTTTCAGCATAGGGTTATTAGTAGCACAAGTCCCTCTAAATTCACCATCTTTCTTCAAAAGGATGCGCAAACCAATGCCCGCAAAGATTAATCCGAAGGCCACTATTGACAAAAATATTGTAGGAAGCATAGTTGTATTTTATTCTTTCATTTCTTCATCGCAAAGATAACTATAAAACAACTAGGAAGCAATCAGCGTTTACTAAGCATAAATTACGCTTATTTTGGGGGGCTTCCCCTTTCTAATTTTTTCATCGGCTCGTAGGGGCGCACCTATGTGTGCGCCCTCCGATGAAAAAATTAGAAAGGGTCGGG
>JAHDDN010000032.1 GCA_020629335.1 Chitinophagales bacterium
TAAAAGAAATTAGCCTTGAATAATTACTCCAAAATACCGTTTGTTATTTGATCAGTTTTTGGACGAAATGGTTTTTTTCGCCGAAGAGATGGATGTAGTATAAACCGTTATTTATAAATTATTGCTCCACATTTGAATTTCTTTCAAATAGGTTAAATCTAATTCGGGTAATTCTCCACTTAGATTGTTATCGTTGAGAATAATTCTTCGAACCCAGCAATCATTGTTAGTTAAAATGATACCTTCCCATTGGCTTACAGGATCAACTAACCAACCGTCATTATTGGTCCAGTTATCGCCATCAAGGGCATTATAGAGAGCGACTAACTCTAAGGAGTCGCTTTCTATTACGCCAGTACATTGTGCTTGGGTATTTAGGGAATAAAGGCTTAAAATAGTGATGGTAAACACTGATAAAAGTGCTTGATTCAATTTGGGTGTTTTCATGATAAAGGTGTTTTAAGATTCTTACTTTTTGTATTATACTTCAAATATCAAGCAAGATGATGGGATGAGCAAAAACCGAAAATGGCAAGTTTTATTTGAAAAATTTGTTTTGTTTTTTTGTTACTGCTTTTACGATTAATTTATTTGTTGATTTTCAATTAACTATAAAGGTGGTTATTTGTTATGGGTTTAATTTTGAAAAAGGATGTTTAAAGTCGGTTTTTTCGTAAATTTGCCTAAATTTAATGATTTAATCCTTTTTTTGATGCACAATAGCAAGTTCATACAATTGCTGAAATCTTGTTCTAAGAAGGAGCTGCAATCCTTTTATAAGTTTACACAGTCGCCTTATTTTACCACTAATGTTAAGATTGGGAAACTGTTTGGCTATATCAGAAAGTATGCTCCAGCCTTTGAATCGAGAATGTTAGATCGTCATAAGATGTTTGCTTTTTTATTTCCAGGCGAAGCTTATCAAGAAATTAAGCTGCAAAAGTATATGAGTGATTTGGTGGGTTTATTAGAGCAATTTTGGGTATATGAGGAGCTTCATACTCAAGAAGCCTTATCTATGAATATTACCTTAGCCAAAGTTTATCACCAAAGAGATTATCGACATTATTGGGAGAAAGAAGTAGAGGGGATTCAGAAGAAAATAGCTCAAGCCAAACTAAAAGATGCTAGTCTTTATTACGATCAGTTTCAATTTAATTTAGCGATTCATCATGCCATAGAAGAAGAAGGCCAACGAGATCAAGAACCCAATTTGCAAAATGTGTTTGATCAATTGGATTATTTTTATTTAATCAATAAGCTGAAGTATTATTATAAGGCGATTAACTTTCAAGAATTTAAATCCCATGAGTACGACTATCGATTAATTGAGCCCATATTGACTTATATAGAAGCTAATGAAATAGATGTTCCAGCCATTCAAATTTACTATTACGGTATCAGATGTTATACGGATTTGGATCATGCGGATTATTTTGTTCAGTTGAAGACTTTATTAAAGGCGCATGTTAATGACTTTGACCAAAAGGAGAATCAAGCCATGTTTTCTATTGCTATTAATTATTGTATCCTTCAAATAAACAAGGGAGACAGGGATTTTATTAAGGAGATTTTTGAGCTATATCAATTTGAGATAACGGAAGGTATTATCATTGAAGACGGAAAAATTCCTGCGGCCACTTATCGAAATATTACCACGACGGCTTCTTTATTAGATGAGTTAGATTGGTTAGAGCATTTTTTAGAAGAATATAAGGAGGGAGTTGATGAAAAAGATTATGCCTTAAATGTAGCGCAATTATATTTTAGACAAGCCAGATATTCAGCTATTATACAGTTATTTAAAGCAGCGGATTATGATGATGTATTATTCATGTTATCTGCTAAAGCTATTTTGCTAAAGACGGCCTATGAGTTAAGAACACAATTTATAGACGATTACGATTATGAAGAAAAGTTAGATGCTGAGTTGACCAATTTCAATACTTTCTTACATCGTAAGAAAAGAGCTTTGCCTAAGCATTATATCTTCTATTTAAATCTCACGCGGAATTTAAGAGAATTATTTAGGCTGACCCAAGAAGCAGACTTGAATCAGCCTAAATTAATTCAGTTAGAAGAGCAAGTGAGAGCTTTAAAGGAGATTGCCGAAAAGCGTTGGTTGCTCCAGAAAATTAGGGAATTGGTGGGTTAGTGTATTGGTGAATTAGTTTATCAGTTTTTCAGTTAATCCAGTTTACCAGTTAATCCAGTTTACCAGTTAATCCAGTTTACCAGTTAATCAGTTAATCAGTTAATCCAGTTTATCAGTTAACTAGTGTTTGATTAACTTTTGTACTGTATATTCTTGCGCTGAATGTAAATGGAAATAGTACAAACCAGGTATTAAGTTAGAAGTGTTGATCTTAATGTCACTTACTGAGTCTATCGTTTGGTTCAATACTTCCCGTCCATTGATGTCAGTGATGCGAATTTTTTCTATGGTTGTAGAAGGAGCATCAATGATACAATAATCATTTATTGGATTAGGATAAATACTAGGCTTAAAGTCCATTTCTTCGATAGAAGTTTCGATATCTAAGGTATTAAATTCCTCAGGAGTGAAACAGACGTGATTGAATGTTTCAGGCGTAGTGATCGGATCATTATAATCGAAGTATATATCGGCTTCATTTCGAATGACACTATTGATTGGATTGTTGACCTGCTGCTTGATTTTGAACTGCAAGAATCCATGACTAGCTGTTTCATTAGCATTGCTATCCACTAATAGGATATTATCAAATCTCCATTCTAATACATTTCCATCAACTACGCTAAGCTCATAATCGTGGCTACTCCCTGCCATCTTAATACTAGTGATGTCTAGTAAAGCAGTATTGATAGTATCTACTACGATCACAGTGAAAGCTGTATCATTACCTGTGTTTTGGAAACGAATTTTGTAGGTTAATTCATCTTCGGTGGTGATGCATCTTGCATCGCCTATCCCTGATGGAGTGACTAATTTATCATTAGGATCATAAGCTCCGATAATCTCCTGACAATCTGATTCAAAGGCCAGACTTGCATCTCCTTCAGATTGAGAGTTAACAAAGCCTAAAGAAAACACTTCCTCATCACAAGCCTCTACGACAGATTGAACAATATCGTAAAGCGGGTGATTGGGCGTTTGTTCAACGGCAACTCTATAAGTAACGCCTGTATTTTCAAAGTCAAGTTCTATATCTTCTCCACTATCTAATTGAATGACTTCAACGGCAGATAGAATATCATTTTCATACACTCTATAAACAGTCGATACGGACATATCTTCTCCTTGATTTTCGATATCAAAGGTGATGAAATCATCTTGACAGAAGCCCGTGATATTTAGATCAGACTCATCCCATAAGGGTAATAAGTCAATACATTTATAATTAGGGAAAATAGTTGCTTCCACACAAGAAGTACTCCCCAAAATGGCATCACAAGAAACGGAGTCAACAATAGAAAAACTTTGACATTCTCCTATGGCAAGTGTTCCTAAGTCGAAAGTAAGTAAGCCTTCTCCATCATCCTCATATTCTAAATCACTTGAAAGTGGGATAATATTCTCAGGGAAAAAGACTTCTAAGTAGGCATCTTCAGCTGGAATCGTACCATTATTACAAAACTCCAAATAGTAAGTGTTTTCAAAGCATCTTCTCTGTAGGGGCGTACCTAAATCAACCGATAAAGCAGGACAATCAATTAAGGCTTCATTGGCAATATGAAGGTCTATATAGTCATCATCATAACTGCTAATAGTTTGGGTGAAAAACTCAAAATCGACTGGGCAAGTTTGTTCCCAATAAGATACTGGTGGTTCATAGGTTAATGCATAAGTGCCTGTATCTAATTTGAATTGGTAAAAACCATTTTCATCAGCGATAGCTAAAGCATACCCATCATTGATATAGACTCTTCCGTTTGGAATTCCTGCTTCACCTGCATCTTGTACACAATTGGCGTTTTCATCATGATAGATATAGCCTGATAATTCGACGAAGTTGATACAACTTAAATCTACCTCATTATCATCCCAATCAAAATTGGGACAGTTTTCTAAGTTAGGTAGTGGAGCAATTAAGTTCAGATTATCGCAAACGGTCAAGTCCTGAAGAGATGGGAAATCAAAATTAGGAATCAATCCATGTAGTTGATTATTGTGTAAATGAAGCGTGTGTAATGATAGGTTTTCAAATAAGGGTATTTCACCACTCAATTGATTATTGTTTAAAAATAAATGTACTGGATTTACACCGCTGAAATTAGGTATGTTCCCGCTTAATTGATTGCCATTTAAGTATAAGGTCTTGAGCATTGGAAGGTTACTAAAATTCGTAATGCCTCCACTTAATTGATTATTATTAAGAGCTATGAAATAAGTGTTTTCCATATTGAAATTAGGGATAATACCGCTTAACTGATTATCATTAAGATATAAACGATTTAGGCTGTTTAGGTTATCAAAGTTAGGTATGTCTCCGCTAAGCTGATTATGATTAAGGGCTAAAGATATTAAGTTGGGCAAATTACTGAAGTTAGGAATAGTGCCACTCAGTTCATTGTTTTGAAGCAATAAATATTTTAGTTCGCTTAGACTGCTGAAGTCGGGGATCGTTTCACTTAATTGGTTATTGTGAAGATATAAGTTTGTTAAGTTAAGTAAATTATTGAAATCAGGAATTTCTCCAGTTAGTTCATTGTGATTAAGATATAAACGATATAAACTATTTAAATCACTGAAAGTAGGTATGCTACCACTTAGCTGATTGTTATTAACAAATAAGTACTGTAAGCTAGTTAAGTTATTGAAGTTCGGAATGTTACCACTTAATTGATTGTAGTTAAGACATAGTTTTGTTAGATTAGCTAAATTAAACTCAGGTATATTTCCGCTTAATTGATTATCGTTGAGATATAGAAGAGTTAGATTAGGGCTATTGTCAAAATCAGGGATACTTCCACTTAATTCATTATCTGAAAGATAAAGCTGAGATAAATTCGGTTGATTTTCAAAATTAGGAATAGCGCCTGTTAGTTCATTTTGAGTCAATTGAAGTATTTCTAAATTAGGGTTATTGGTGAAATTAGGAATTGAACCGCTAATAGCATTATTACTAATATTAAGCGTTTTTAAATTCGGTAAATTGCTAAAATCTGGAAGAGTTGCTTCGTTGAAATGATTAGAATGTAAATGTAATTCCTCCAAATTAGGTAAATGACTAAAATTAGGAATAGTACCACTAAGTGAAATGTCGAAAATCATAAGCGTTTTTAAGTTAGGCATATTACTAAAGTCGATCAGTTCTCCTAATGAAGAGGGTAAATAAAATCCACCATCAGCTGCCACGGGTTGTGTCGGTTCACCATTAGATTGACCTCCCATTGGAGTAAGTGGTGTTATTGAAATTCCTATTTCAGAATATGGGCCTGTCGGGCCTATTTGGTCTAAGCCTTCTGGATCAGGCATCGGATTTAGACTTGGATCAGTAGGCAGGAATCCCGTTCCACAACCGCCTATATAGAAATTTCGGAAGATTAATGTTTCTAATTGGGGGAAACTCCAATCTAGAAGTTGTGCCTCTTGATTACTATTACTTTTAATAATGGATAAAATATGACATCCATCCTCTGTAAGTGTAATACCACCCCATTCGCTAATCGGACTACTAATAGTATCATTAAATTCATTGAGTGTAGTCAGTAAAGAAACCAACTCCAGCGAGTCACTCTCTGTCACTCCTGTACATTGCGCTTGGGTATTTAGGGAAAAAAGGCTAAAAAAACTTATAAGAAGGATGATAAGCATCGATAAGGGGGAGTGATTTAATTTAGAAAAATTCATGGTAAAAATGTTTTAAGGTTAAATGTTCTGTCATTATAATGGACGATTTACTATAGCCAAAAATGAATCTTTTAGCCTCCTTTATAATGACTTTTTTGTGCAAAGTGTTATCATATCTTTTTATGATACTCCAAATTTCCACTAAACGCTGATATTTAACAAAAACCTAAATAGTACAATTTTACTCAATAATTTTCTTTGTTGGGATTTTTGTTCTTTGGTTTTTTTATTTTAAAGTTTGATTTATAGTTTTTTACAAGGGGTTGTATTTTCTATGTGTTTAATTTGTAAAATAGATATTATTATCCTTTTTTTCTTCAATACTGCTATCTTATGACAGTAATCAGATCTTATTGTAATTTCTAATAGGGCGTGCCCTTGCGCTCGTAGAATCGAAGAGCATAGCACAAGCAAAGTCAATTAGTAATTTTAAATTCGTAATTAAATTGCGCAAGGTCGGGCTGTCCGTTCTCATGAGGCTATGCCCTTCCTACTTCGCTAAGGTCTGCTTGTCTGCTAAAGCCAGCCATCGCATACCTAAGCTACGTAAGTCAGTGCATGAACGCCTCATACCACTTCCATCCCTCACGCATTTTGAGTAGTAGGGACGTTGCAGTGCATTATCAGTTATGGTGAGGAGGGCGACCACAAGGAATCGCCCCAACATGTTCATCAGTTATTCAGTTTATCAGTTATTCAGTTCACCAGTTTATCAGTTATTCAGTTCACCAGTTCATCAGTTATTCAGTTCACCAGTTTATCAGTTATTCAGTTCAGCAGTTAGTCAGTTATTAATGTTTAATTAGTTTCTGCACAGTATATCCATCCTTAGTAAACAAGTGGAAATAATATAATCCAGAAGCAAACTTAGCAGTATTGATTTTTAAATCGCTTTCTGACTGAATGGCTTGACTCAATACTTCTCGTCCGTTAATATTGGTGATGCGTATTTTTTCTAATGACCAAACAGGAAGCTCTATCACACAGTAGTCGCTCATCGGGTTAGGATAAATATTAACTTGACTTTCTAATGAAATTGCGATATTGTTATTATTTGTTGGGATAGGTTCTTCCCAAACTTCATGAAAGGCCATAGGGGTATATATCGGTTCATTATAATCAAAGTAGATGGCTGCTTGATTATTGATGATGCTACCAATCGTATTGTTTTCTTGCTGATTAATTTTGAATTGAATAAATCCATGACTTTCTGTTTCATTAGTAGTGCTATCTACTAGTAGAATGTCTTCAAAAGTCCACTCTAATACATTACCAACTATGCGTAAATTATAATCATGGCTACTTCCCGCCATTTCAACAGAAGTAATATCCAAGTAATTATTATCAATTGTGTCAACGACTATGACGTTAAAGGCGGTGTCATTCCCTACATTTTGGAATCTAATTTTATAAGTTAATTGATCTTCTGCGGAGATATAGTGTTCTTCTCCAATACCTGCAGGAACGGCTAATTTATCATTCGGATCAAAAGAACCGATAATTTCTTGGCAGTCTACTTCGTAAGCAAGACTTTCATCTCCTTCAGGAGTATTTGTGAGAGTCCCTAATAAAAACACTTCATCATCACAGTTTTCAATGGTCGCACTGACCATTTCATAGAGTGGATGATTTGGTGTTTGGTCTACTTCTACTTTATAAGTCGTTCCATTGATAGGAAAAAGCAGTTCTAATTCTTCATCTTCCTCTAATTGAATAATTTCGATAGCGGATAAAATATCATCTTCATAGATTCTGTATTCAGTTGAGATGCTCATGTTCTCCCCTTTATTTGAGAGGATAAAAAGTATAGAATCCATAGTACAAGTTCCTTCAACAGATAGATCGGCTCCATCCCAAGGTGGAATCAATTCTTGGCATGTCTCATTAGGAAAGATAGTTGCACTGACACAAGCACCGCTTCCTAATATTGCATCACAAGATACAGAATCAATGATGCTAAAAGTTCGACATTCTCCGATTGCTATATCTCCTAATTCAAAGCTTAATAGGCCATCTGTTTCTTCATATTCTAAGTCACTGGAGAGAGGGATAATTTGCTCAGGAAAGCTGACTTCTAAATAGGCATTCTCAGCTTGAAATGTACCCAAATTGCAATATTCTAAAGTATAAGTATTTTGAAAACATCTTCTTAATAGAGGAGTGCCTATCATAATATTAAGTGCAGGACATTCTGTTAATATTTCATTACCAAAATTAATATCACTTGCTTCGTCTCCAAAGTTCTCTAGATAGACCGTATAAGTCTCGAAATCAGCAGGGCAAGTTTGTTCCCAATAATCAATACTTGGGAGGTAGCTAATAACATGGGCACCTGTATCAACTCCTAATCTGTAATACCCACTACTATCGGTATAGGCAATTCTTAGAGAATCATCTACTATTATTTTAGCGTAGGGTACGCCAATTTCTTCCTCTTCTTTGTCACAGTTTTCGTTTTCATCATGGTAGACATATCCTGAAATATAAGCAGGATTCAAGCAGCTATCACTAACATCATTTATAAAAGGACAATTATTGAATGTGGGCAATGGCCCAATGAAATCATTGGGACAAACTTGTAAGTACGTTAATAATGGGAGATTAAAATTAGGTATATAATTGCTTAATTGATTGCTGCCAACTTCTATCCTTTCCAAGTTGATTAAATTTTCAAAGTAGGGGAGGTTTCCACTTAATTGGTTGTTTTTTAAAACTAATTTTTTTAAATTCAATACTTGATCAAAATTAGGAATTTCTCCAGTCAGTTGATTATTACTTAAATACAGTGTTATCAAGCTATCTAAGTTATTAAAGTTAGGAATTTCTCCTGTTAATTGGTTATTGTTAAGATATAATAAAGTTAAGTTAGGTAGATTAAAGTTAGGAATTTCTCCTGTAAGCTCATTTATATTAAGGTGGAGGTTTCTTAAGCTATCCAAACTACTAAAGTTAGGAATTTCTCCAGATAAATTATTACTCATTAAATCTAGTACCTCTAATTCAGGGAAGTAATCAAAGTCTGGAACAGTTCCAGTAAGTTGATTGCCTCTAAGATAAAGGTATTCTAAGCTAGGCATGAACTCAAAATTGGGAATTTCCCCAGATAAATAATTATATTGTAAATTAAGTTGATTGATATTTTCTAGGAATTCAAAATTGGGAATTTTACCAGATAATTGATTGTCATTTAATTTAATATTTGTAACATTAGGTAGTTTAAAATTGGGTGTTTCCCCAGATAATTGATTATCTGATAGCCACAATATGTCTAAATTTGGCATGAATTCAAAATCGGGTAATTCACCTGAGAAGTTATTATGCCAAAGAATCAAATCAATTAAGTTGGGTAAGAACTCAAAATTGGGAATTTCACCAGATAGATTTTGATGAGAAATAGCTAAATCTGTTAGATTGGGAAGATTACTAAAATTAGGTAAAGCGCCACCTATTTTACTAGTTTGGGTAATACCTGCTCTTGTCAAGTGAATGTGGTATAAGTATGGTAAATTGATATCAAATAGTTCTCCAGAAAAATGGTTACTGTATAGTGCTATTTTTTTAACATGGCAGCTATCTTCAGTAAGTCCAATCCCATACCATTCACTTACAGGATCTACTAACCAGCCTGTATTAGTGGTCCAGTTATCACCATCTAGCGCTTCGTAAAGAGCGACTAATTCGAGGGAGTCGCTTTCGGATACTCCTGTGCATTGTGCGTTTAGGTTTGGGTTAAAGGCGATTAATAATAAAGTAATAGTTGTAAAGAAGGTTTGGGTTAAAAGGCTTCGTATATTTTTCATGATATTCGTTTTTAGGCGTTTGAAATATCTGTTATGTTTATGATTGACGTCTTTCATACTTCAAATATCGCTTAGAAGTAATGCTTTTACAAAAATAGAAATCCTGTATTTTGCCTTTATTAATTGTAATATAATGCTGCTGTTTAACTGTTTTTATTTGTTTTATTAATTGATGATCAATTGCTAATAAATTTATTTGTTGATTAATTGTAAGCCTTGAAAATTTCAATAAAAAAGTGTTTTTTAGGATAGATTTATTAAATTAGGGCTGAGAAAAGGAGTGATTTGAGGTAATCGTTGTTATTGGGGGAGTGTTTTTTAGTTTAAATGATCAATTTATTAACAACCACTCCTTGCACTTGTTTGTGTTCATATTCCTAATACTAACAGTTATTCTCGTTTTGGCCAATGAGGTCCTAAATCCAGCTTGAGTGGCATGATATTAATGGTAAAAACGCTTATCACCAATAAGTTTAGCCTCCCAAATCCTTGATTTTTATCGTAATAGATCCCTGTATGCCTACGGCATTCGGGATGACAGGTTTTGATGGCTATCTAAAACGAGAATAGCTGTAATACTAACATACTAATTACTAATAGACCAATATACTAGGTTTGCGTGAGGGATGGGAGTGGTATGGGGCGTCGAGAACCGACTTACGTAGCTTAGGTACGCGCAGGCTGGCTTTAGCAGACAAGCGGACCTTAGCGTAGTAGGAGGTGAACAGCCCCATAAGAACGGACAGCCCGACCCTTCCCCATTTTTTCATTCGTGGGCGCACACATAGGTAGCGCCCCTACTGGCGAATGAAAAAATGGGGAAGGGGCACGCCCTAAATACTAAAATAAATATTAAAAACAGATGCACAATAGTAAGTTGATACAATTATTGAAGACTTGTTCTAAGGAGGAATTGCAGGCGTTTTATAAGTTTGCGCAATCGCCTTATTTTAATACGAATCCTAAGATGGCGATGATGGTGGATTATGTGCGGAAGTGTGGACCAACGTTTTCGTCTAAGAAATTGAAGCGGGAGAATGTGTTTGCGCATGTATTTCCGAAGGAGGGATTTAAGGAGATGAAGATGCAAAAGTATATGAGTGAAATGGTGGGCTTGTTAGAAACATTTTGGGTGCAGGAATATATTCGAAAAGAAAAGGAAATCGAAAATGAATTGATTTTAGCGAAGGTGTATCGAGCGAAAGACAAGGCACATTATTGGGCGAAGCAAGTAGAGGCGGTGGAGAAAAAAATAAAAAAAGCGTCTTATTTGAATGTAGAAAATTACTATCAAACATTTCAACTAAATTTGGCGATTCATGAGTCGATAGAGGCGGAGGGGCAAAGGGATCAGGAGCCTAATTTGCAGCAGGTATTTGATTCGATGGATAGCTTTTATTTGATTTATAAATTGAAGTACTATTATAAGGCGATTAATTTTCAGTATTTTAAAGCGCAGGATTATCAGTGTGAATTTATTGAGCCGATTTTAGCGTATATTGAGAAGGGGGAGTATGACATTCCTGAATTGATGATTTATTATTATGGTTTGAAATGTTATCATGATTTTGAGGAGGATGGGCCTTTTGATGAGTTGAAAAAATTATTGGAAAAACATGTACATGACTTTCCTAAGAAAGAGAGTCGAGAGTTGTTTTCTATTGCTATTAATTATTGTATTCGTCAATTGAATAAAGGAAATCGAGACTATTTGCAATCGGTCTTTGAATTGTATCAGTTTGAAATAAAGGAAGGTATTATTATTGAAGATGGGAAAATTCCAGCAGCGACTTATCGAAACATTACAACGACCGCTTCCCTCTTAGATGAGTTGGATTGGTTAGAGCAGTTTTTGGAAGAATATAAAGAAGCAGTTGATGAGAAAGATTATGCTTTAAATGTAGCTCAATTATATTTTAGGCAAGCCCGTTATCCCGAAATTATTCAGTTGTTTAAGGCGGCGGATTATGATGATGTATTGTTTATCTTATCTGCTAAAGCAATTTTATTAAAGTCAGCTTATGAATTGAAAAATCAATTTGTAGACGACTACGATTATGAAGAAAAGTTAGATGCGGAATTGACTAATTTTGCAGCTTTTTTACATCGTAAGAAAAGGGCTTTGCCGAAACATTATATTTTTTACCTCAATCTTACTCGAAATCTGAGGGAGTTGTTTAGATTGACTCAGGAAGCAGATGTGAATCAGTCTAAATTAGTTCAATTGGAGGAGCAAGTAAAGGCATTAAAAGAGATTGCTGAGAAGCGTTGGTTGCTCCAGAAGATTCGGGAATTAGTAAACCCGTAGAGACGTTGCAGTGCAACGTCTGTCAGTCAATGGTCTATAGATTTTTAGATGTCAGATGAGAGACCACTCGCTTCGCTCGCTGTCAGATTTTTTGATTAATTCGGTCTCCTGAATCCTACATCCTGAATTCTAATAGAAAACCCGTACCTAATCCACCAAGTTGAGTGATTGGTTTCATGGGTACGGGTAACTGCTTTATCTCAAATATCTATTAATTAATGAATGACTAATTTATGGCTATGGCCTTTGAAGTTGAGGTAATAAATACCTGCACTTAAGTCACTCACATTAATTTCGTATAAATTTCTGCCTTCTTGAATAGCGGCATTTTTCTCTATGACTACTTGTCCAATTGTGTTGTGAATGCGAATGACATTTTGCTCGTTATTCGATTCACTATCGAGTTGAATGTAAATGAAATTATTGGCTGGATTAGGGTAGAGTAGTAAATCTTCTTTCAATAGTTTAGGGCCTGTTTTGCCTGATCCAAATACAACGGAGTAGTCTTCTACCTCTCCATTTTGTATCTCGCCACAAGGGCCAAAATACCCGAAGCTTTCTGCTTGCATAGCGACTCTTAATTTAGTAGTGGTATTATATAGATCGGGAGCAGTGATTGTGCTGATTAATGAATTGTAAATATTGTCATTATAGCCTTCAAATATCAATGCATCCTCTTCTGTGAATTCATTGTCTTGATTGGAATCAATCCATATTTTCCAATATTGTCCTTCCGTTGTTCCGCCAGGATTGAGTGCTACACTATAGCTTGTGCCAGCTTCAAAATAGGCATTTAAATTCAAGAAGTCTTCATAACCATTATTGTTATTACTGATGTTGAAAATGCCATTTAAATTAAAGCTTTCAATGTAGGCGTCGCCAGGGGTAGAAGCATCTATACAAGCATCCACACAATTTGGATTGTAATAAGCTTCTGTTGGTTCGTCACTCATGATACCATCACAAACTCCATAGACGACAAATTCATAGTCAACGCAATCGTCTATGAATATAAATTCAAAGCTATTGCTTGAGTTGAAATAGCTTTCCCAGTCGGCTGAATTAGCAGGTCTGTAGTGAATCATATACTCTTCGCTGCCCATGTTTTGCATATAAATTCCAATGAGATTTGGATTGCTTTCGAAAGGTAACAGCACCTCTACTTGTGGTGGAAGGCAATCGTCTACCTCATTAGTTGTAAAGCATTGAGTGCTAATGTCACTTACCCCACTTAAGCAACTGGCAGATACTTCCATACAGTATGCTGTATTAGGCAATAAATCGCTGAAAGCTGCTACGGGATTTGCATTGAAACTACTCGCTATATTGTATCCATTGTCTGCTTGGTATAGATGGACAAAATAAGCGAGGGCATTTTCAGAAGCATCCAAATTGGCTAATACGGAATTGGACGTTATATCATAGAACGCTATATTATTAGGCGCCTCACAAGGAGGTGGAAGGGTATTGAAATAGCCATAAGCAAATTCTAAATTAATAGGATTACAAACGCTATTCACCTGTGCATAGTAAGGAGTGTCAGTTTCTAAGTTATCTAAGAAAATACTATTTTCGCTTAAAGTGTCTTGATAAATGATAGTGCCTGAATTAGTAGCGAATACGGTTAAGAAATACTCACTTACATAAGCCATATCCTCCCAACTAATATTAGCCGAATTCATACTAATATCATTGAAGTTGATATTGTCAGGAGATTCACAGCTGCCTGTTTGGATGATTTGAATAGGGCTGACATCGCTTTGAGAATTATCGGAACATAAAGTGATTAACTGCACTTGGTATTCTTGAAATGCCTCCAAATTTTCTAATTCGAAAACAGTCGTATTACTAGTGCCAAAGTATCCTCCATTGATGATAACATAATATTCTAATGCGCCACCTACTGGCTCAATATTGATGGTTGCGTTTAATCCAGACTGACTGATAGAAAAATTAGGTGGTTCACAGATTCCTAAAGTTTGCAATATTAATTCAAAGGACTCATTGCTTAATGTTCCATCGCAATTAGAGAATATATTGATGGTATAGTTAGTAGAAGAATTCAGATTCGCAAAGGTATAAGTTCCAGCCTCATCATTTACTTCTATAATTTGTATATCGCTTGAAAAACTTTCATTGAAGTGAATTTCATAATTGGATATATTAGGGGCAGAAGGGAATGAAATGCTAATAAAGTCTTCTCCTATATTAGTGACTATTACATTAGATGGCGGATTACATTCCTCATTGGTATTAGTATCATTATCTGTACATAATTCAGGTGCTCCAGCATTGATCCATTGTTGGATAAGCGCTAGCTCTTCATCCTCTATAGGTATGACACCTTGCATTCCATTCATAGGATCTGAGATCGTTCCATTTTCACAGTTGACTAGTTCAATTCCAATAATTTCTACTAAGGTCGTTCCTGTTAGGATAGTGCTCCCACAATTATTACCACCTTGCATAAAGTTACTATGATTTTCCAAACTTAACCCACTTACAAGACTTGTGTTATTGTGACAATTAGTACAATTATGTTCTTCAAATATAGAAGCGATATTGACCCAGCCAGGTGTACCATCATCACAAAGGTCATCGGCATTGCTAACATAGCCTATTGGTTGATCGCACTCGTCTAAAGGTACATTTAAATCGCCCAATCCATCTCCATCAGCATCGGCATACCAAGTAGGAGCACCAGGACCATTACAGATGCCGCATGCATCATAATCTCCATTACAGTCGGCATCTCCAATATTGAATTGAACTTCTGCGATAGAGGCGCATTCGCCATTGCCATGTGTATTAATGACAGTGAATAATATTTTTTTGATAAAGATTCCGCCGAAGTTAGGGCCTTCTACACCGCCATAAGTGTCAGATTCTGGTGCTTGTGGAAATGTAAATGGAAATATATCTAAAGCTTCCCAATTTTCGCCATCAGTAGAATAGTCAAGGTATACATCCTTGATGCCCCATTGACTCTCTCCATCACGATTAGCATTCCAGATATGGCTATCGGTGATATTATGAGCTTCGTGAAACTCATAAAGTATCCAGTGACTATTATCTCTATCTGGATTAGGATTGTCAGAAGTTTCACAGGATACCCAACTTTTTTGCCAGAGATTTCCATTTTCGGTGCATTGGGCATTGAGTTGATAGCTGAGTAGTAGAGCGATCAATATAGGTAGTATAGTGTTTCTCATTTTATATGGTTTTAGTAGTTTAGAAATCCAAGTGGATGATGATTAGCTGGATCGTTTGAGTTAAGGTTAGTCGGTGACCAAAACTCATTTAGGTTTGGGAGAATATCTGTCAACTCTGTAGCGCTTAAAGTATTAGCCCCATTGTGAGCAAACCAAAGGGCTATTTCTGCAAAATACTCATCGCAAGAAATTGCTGGGATCAATCGTCCCTGCCCTGTATCTATATTATCAGTATTAGCATCTCCTAATCCTAAACTTGGATAAGTTCCATAAATGTTTTTTCCATTAACTGCCCCACCCATTACTAAGGCATTTCCTCCCCATCCGTGATCGGTACCATTGCCATTAGAAGTAAGTGTTCTACCAAATTCGGAAATGGTGAATGTCGTTACTTTATCTTGGGCATTTAATTCGCTCATTGCTTGCCAAAAATTACTGAATGCTTGATCCAGTTCTCCAAGTAGCTCGCCATGTGTATTATAGCCTCCTGTATCACCATTTCCGTGCGTATCAAAGCCATGTAATTCTACGTAGAATATTTGTCTACTCATGTCTATATTCCCATTTAGGGAAGTGCCGATAATTTTAGCAATCATGTTCATACGTTCAGCTAATTGAGAGGGAGAAGAGGAAAAGTCTACTAGGAAGTCAGGTGCATTATTTAGTGCTTGACCAAATATTTGTCCATTATTATTCGCATTAGTAATCGTATTAGAATAAGCTCGCCTTAGAATATTTTGGTAGTTATGATCTAAGATATTATCTAATGTTTCTGTTTTGATTTGATTAAATAGTCCACCATCACCATAGCTATTGATAGTGGTTGCTCCATTAGGCTGATAAGGAGAGACACCATATTCAATCACCTCATTACCTCTCAAAAAAATACTATTCCCATCTAATGAAAAACTCATGGAGATGTCTTCATTATTAGTATTGGCATTTAATATATCAGCGATTCTACCTCCCCAACCGATATCTCCTCTTATACCTGGTAATGCCGTTTGCCAACTAGTCAATTGATCTAAATGTGAGTAGACCCCCAATGGCAAAAAGGAACCATTGTTATAGTCAATTAAAGTAGTGGGCTGAAGTAGGGTTCCGACATTGGCAACAAAAGCCGCCTGACCATTATCAAATAAGGCTTGTGTATGGGGCATATTGGGATGTAAAGCAAAAGTCTTCCCCTCGTTTGCATTATTAATATCGTTATTTTCTATCTCTAATAGCTGCTCTTTAGGAATGGCCATATTGGTGCGGGTTGCTTGATACTCCCCATATTCATCATCACCATAAGGAACCAGCATATTAAAACTGTCATTTCCTCCAGCCAAGTAGATGCAAACTAAAGCTTTATAATTGTCTGGATCAGGCAAACTATAAGCTGGACGATTAGTAGCTGCTGCTGCATTTAATAAGTTTAGATTGGTAAAGCTAGAGAAAAAACTAGTCATACCTAAGGTGGCGCAACCCATCTGGCTAAGAAATTTTCTTCTGGAATGATTTGACATAGTGCTTATTTTAAAATGGTATAATCAGGTGATAATAGGACATAATACAAGGCTATATTTACTAACTCTTCATTGTTAATACTTATGCCATTTGTAGGCTCTGCTAAATTATTGAGAGCATCAACTATAGTAGTATGAGTATTGGAGGTCATAGTACCGTGACAAAGCAACAGATTTAATCTATCCAATAAGGCATCAGCTCCTTCTTGTGTTAGAATATTTATTTCTTGACTTAGATCTAAATGGCATTCATCTTTATCGTAAGTTTGTTGGTTAGGATAAGCAATGATTGCCCCATCCTCATAAAATTCCCAGACAAAGCTCGTATCTACCGAAGGTCTATTATATAGGAGGTTGTGATTTATCCAATTCTCTAAGTCATTTAGGTAATTAATAGAAGTGGCACTATTTAGAATCTGGAATTCAGGAGCGACTAATTCATTGTCACTGACTTCACCACTTGGAGCATAAAAAGGAGTATAGAAATTAAATACACTTGGCGCGTGTAAAAAAGATTGTTCTAAGTTTCTTTTATGATTATTATCCTCAATTAAAAAATTCCCAGACTCATTATATACATTGAATGCTCTTAGGAGATGAGAAAATCTTATGTTCGGTTCCCTTAATTTTCCAGTACTTTCTACCTCTAACCACTCACAATCTCTTGCTTCAGGATCAGTTAATATAGCTCTAATAACGGCTTGCATATCGCCTCTAATGCCCTCGCCATTGTTATTAAAGGCACTGGCGACTCTATTTACATAAGCAGGGGAGGGGTTAGACTTTACTAATCGCTGTATCAATCGGTATCCTATAAATGGCCCCACATTAGGATGATTAAATAAATGATCAATGGCATCTTCTATATCTTCTAAACCCGTTTGTCCATCAGGAATATAAGTTCCATCTAATAGTAATTTAGGTCCTTCATTATGCAGTGTATCATGCATCGTTAATGGAACAGAAAGATCATATTGCGAAGGCTCTGAAAAAGGATGAAAATTTTCAGCTGTTAGTAGTGGATATTTTCGTGTGTCCCAAGCACTTGGATGTAAGCCTGTAAATACTTTTGCCAACTCGGTAATATGCTCATTTGTATAAGTGGGAATGAAATTCCCATCTTGATCTAATTTAGGTGTTCCATCATTATTTAATTCAATAGTGCCAATCGTAAATAGTTGCATTAATTCCCTTGCATAATTTTCATCTGGCCGCACATTATTAATCGTATCCGTTTTAGGGTTTTGAAAATAACTCAGATAAACCGCCATAATAGGATTCATTGTTACTTCATATAATATATCGCGATAGTTGCCAAAAGCATTGGTATAAAGTATGTCATAGTAACTAACATATCCGTGAGCATCTAATAGAGATTCTTCAGAGACGACTAATATTTGACTCAAAGCATTCGTAACTCTTAGTCGGAGTTGATCTTCTCCAAAAAGCACTTTCTCCCAAAAAGCAGTGTCCTTAAAATCATTTCCCCAATAGGGAAATGCAGTATCACCATACAACTCCATAGTTGCGTTTCTAATCCGATGCCAATTGGCATCTAATTTTTCAAAATGAGTGGAATCAATCGCTAAAAACTGTTCTTCTAACCAAGCATCTATACCAATATTCTGAACGTACTCAATTAACTCCATATCCGCTCCAAATGTGCTTTGAGCAGTAAAGCGTGAACTGCCTGCTAAGTCAGTAAATCGACCTGTTCCATTAATTGTATTTTGACCTTCTTCCTGTGAGTTACTAGTGTTGACACTAATGCCGATATCGTGTCCATGACCGTAATAATCATTATACGTCTGTCCACTTGTGTGACTATAGATCATCAATAATGTAAGACTGATTAAGTATTTCATAGCAATTTATTGTTTTTTGATTCGTAGTGCTTATGCTCTAAGTAGGCTTAAACGTTTAGGCTTATTTAATGATTTTTTACCAAAACAAAATCATGCTTAAGCATCCATTTTATTTTCTATCAGCTGTTATACAAATATCTATTTACTAAGGTTGAATTACAAAAACAAACTACCAAAACTACTGCTTAAAATGAGCTGTATTAAAAGCTGAAAAATATTTAATTTTGTTGTTTTTTTAATGATAATCAATTATTTATGTAGGTTTTTTTAATATTGTTTAATTGCGTTGAAAATAGGAGGTAAAAAATAGATTTAGTTTTTATTTCGTTCGGAAATTCCATCTCAACACTTACTACTTTATATCCAATACTCTAAAAAATGCGCAAGGGATAGAAGCGGTATGTGGCGTCCATGAGGCTGCTTACGGCGCTTAGTGATGCGATGGCTGGCCCGAAGGGCAGACAAGTAGCACTTAGCAGAGTAGCAGACACATAGCCACATAATAGCGGATAGCCCGACCGAGCCACTTGTTGATTTATTGATTTGTTGATTTTTGATTGAAATCTTAAATACGATTAATGTTTAGGATTGCAAGGCTCGGGTGCGCCCCAATAATTATTTAAATAAAAAACCGTACGGACATTGCACTGTAACGTCTATTTATTGTTTTACAATTTTCTGAACAAAGTGTTGATCAGAAGAGTAGAGGTGGATAAAATAAATCCCATTTGCTAAAGCATTTGTTTTTAAGTTTACTTGGTCAATATGATTATATTCTTGGGAAATTAGAATTTGCCCATTGATGTCTTGAATCTCAATTTTTTGAAGTTTCTCTAATTGGATGAATAATTGGTCGTCCATTGGATTTGGAAAAACTTTTAAATGCTTTTTTATATTTGGGATATTGGTCAAATCTTCATCGCAAAGGTCGCCAATCGTATTTAAATTATAATCGACTTGATATGGATTTGGCTCTGTACAATTATCTTCAATATCCGATACACCATCTCCATCAGTATCTATATAACCAATTGTATGATAAACAGGCGGAGTCATAACCACTTCATTAAAATCAAAGTAAATACCCGCTTCATTCATGATATTGGTGCCATTTGCTAAATCAGCTTTCGTTCTAATTTTGAATTGAAAAAAGCCGTGACTTTCTGCTTCATTAGTGGTGCTATCCACTAAGTAAATATTGGGAAATGTCCATACGGGGATATGTCCCTCTACCCATTCAAAAGTAAAATCGTGGCTACTGACTCCCAACTGAAAAGTGCTGAGATCAAAATAATCCGTATTGATTGTATCAACTACAAATACATTTAAGGCGGTATCATTGCCTGTATTTTGGAATCTAATTTTATAGAGTATTTCTTCACCTGCAGGAATCAAATGATCTGCGGTTTGCCCAGTGGGATTCGCTAATTTATCATTTGGATCAAAGCTTCCGATGATGAGTTGACAGTCGCTTTCATAGCCCAATAAATTATCTCCTTCTGCTAAAGTGGTAGCACTACCTAAAGTGGCGGCGCACTCTTCTACAACCGCTTGAGTAAATTCATAGAATGGATTAGCAGGCGTTTGTATGGCGACTCCTTTATAAGTCGCCCCATTATCTGGAATGGTAAATTCTTTTATTTCATCTTCTAGTAATTCGATTCCTTCAATAGCAATTAATACATCGTCTTCGTACAATCTAAATTGAGAAGCTTGAGACATATTTTGGCCTTGATTTTCTAAGGTGAATTTGATGCTGTCTCCTTCGCTACCCAATATACATTCTCCAAATACCACTACATCAGATTGATCCCAATTGATGGTGGTTTCACTACAAGAATTAGTAGGGAAAATTTTAGCAGTGACACAAGCACCGCTATTGAGTTCTGCTTCACAAGAAACAGAATCTACTATGGTAAAAGTTTGGCATTCGCCAATCTCAAAATTAAGTAGATTAAAATTAAGCAAGCCATTTCCTAAATCTTCATAGGCTTCAGAACTTTCTAAAGGAATAATGTTATCTGGAAAATCTACTTCAACATTGGCATTTTCAATAAAAGTAGAACCCATATTACAGCATTCTACAGTATAGGTATTTTGAAAACATCTTCTCAAAAAACTGGTACCAATATTAACTGCCATTAGCGTACAAATCTCTGTTGGTTTTAAGCCAAAGTCTCTTTCAAGAAATTTATCTTCATAGGAATTAGCGGATATAATATAGTCAATAGAGTCTGGACAAGCTGCTTCCCATAGATTAATTGGTGGTAAGTGATATAATTCATGATTACCAGTATCTACTCGGAGAGTATAATTCCCATTTTCATCTGTGAAAATGACTCGTTCAAAATCATTGATATAAATCATTACATTGGGCATCAATGCCTCATCAGGATCTTTGATACAATCTTGGTCCATATCATAATAGGCTTGTCCGATTATGTCAACAGCATCTAAACAATCGCTATCAAAACTATATGGATTTAGCAATGGTGCATTACTAAAAGAAGGTAAAAACCCGTCTAAACCTTCATTAGGGCAGATTGTGAAAAGCTGCAAATTAGGCGTATTAAAATCAGGAATTGAACCACTTAAAAGATGATTATTCGATAAATTTAATTCTGCTAAAAACGCTAAATCAAAGTTGGGAATATTACCGCTAAATAGATTGTTATAGGCGATAAGTTGTACTAAGTTAGGCTGATTACTAAAGTCTGGAAGTGGGCCTGATAACTGATTATTATTGATAGTTATTTCATATAAATTAGGTAGCCCTTCTAATGCTGGCATTGATCCACTCAATTGATTGGTACTAATATGCAAACGATCTAAGTTAGGCATCTGATCAAAATTAGGAATTTCTCCAGAAAGTTGATTGACATATAAATCTAATAACTTTAAGTTGGGCAAATTGAAGTTAGGAATTTCGCCCGTTAAATTATTGTTATTCAGCCGTAAAATTTCCAAGCTTTCAAAACCCTCAAAATCTGGAACAGTACCCGTAAAGCCGATATAATTCAAACTTAAAGACACTAAGTTAGGCAGAGTGTCGATATTAATCTCTCCTGATATGCCTGCATTGCCATTCAAACCTATAGAAGTCATATTAACCATGCCCTCAAAAGTCGGCAGCGTACCTGATAAATTATTCCAAGCCAAATTTAATTCCTTTAAATTAGGCAATAATGCTAAGTCTGGAATACTTCCTTCAAGATTAGGATTTTCCGCAATAGATAACTCTTCCAAATAGGGCAAGTCTAAGTCTGGTAAAATGCCTTCCAAGTTGTTTTGCCACAAAGCAATATTTTTTACTCTACAGACAGTACTGTCTGTTGGATCATCCATTAATAGGATATTATGCCATTGCGAGACAGGCTCCTCTAACCAATTGATATTATTTGTCCAATTATCACCATTAGTTGCCTCGTATAAGGCTACCAATTCTAAAGAATCACTTTCTGATACGGCACTACAATATTGAGCATCAGTATAGGAAGGGAATAAGCTAACTAGAACAAATAGTAACTTATTCCAGGGCTTAGTTAAGTTGAGAGCTGAATTTGTATATAGGTTTTTCATTTTTGTAGCAGTTGTTATACAAATATGCTAATACTATTACCAATCCACAAAAACAAATCCTGTGGAATTAGATGAAAATGCTGTTTTTTTAACTGTATTTTTAATTGGTTTATTGATTTAAAATGTTGATAATCAGTTTTTAATAATTTGTGATTTTGTTGTTGTAATTACATTTAAAAATTCTTGTATTTTTTGGGCGTGCCCATGCGCTTTATAAGGCAAGTGCGCAGCACGAGCCAATTTACCATTCATCATTACGCATTATGCATTCGCCGAAGGCGCATGGTCGGGCTATCCGCTATTACTCAGCTATGAAGCAACTACTACACTAAGCTATCCTTGTCTCTGCGAGCCTGCGGTTAGCTAAGTTCCGTAAGCTGCTTCATAGACGCTGAGTACCGCTTCTATCCCTCACGCAAATTTTTATTATAAGCTATTAACACACGACTCTATAGCAATGGCTGACTACACCAAGTTTGTGTATTTAGTAAGCCATAAATTCCAGCGGACTTGCCCCACTACTATAAGCCCAAAATTCTCCAATATTTGGAAGTATATCAACTAAGTCAGTACTAGTTAAAGAGCTACTTCCATTATGCGCAAACCACAAGGCCAATTCCGCAAAATATTCATCACATGAGGTCGTAGGAATTAGCCTCCCCAATCCAGTATCCAAATCATTTCCTAATGCCAAACTTGGGTACTCTCCATATACTTGTCCACCATTCACAGCACCACCTATCATGAAGCAATTCCCTCCC